>JBJOHC010000232.1:0-4376 GCA_046047955.1 Planctomycetota bacterium | reverse complement strand
CGGGCGCGTCCGGGAGCGCGTTCGGAAGCCGGTGCACGACCGCACTCAGGACCGCCACGAGACCGGCGCGAGGAGCTGCGGGCCCGCCTCGCGCGCGAGTGCGGTCGCCGCGAAGATCGCGACCGCGAGCCCGCCGATCCACGCCGCCTCCGCGGCAAGCCCCGCGGCGAGGAGCCACGACGCCGCGACCAGCGCCTTCCAGAGGCTGCCGTAGCGGAGGACGCGCGACCCCGCCGTCGCGCCGCGGGCCGCGCGCAGCTTCCACGCGGCGAGCGCGCCGCCGACGATGGTTGCAAGCGCGGGAATCGCCAGTTCGCCCGCCGACATGCCCCCGACGATGCCGTCCCATCCCGCGCCGCCCGCCTCGCCCGCGCGCCACGCGCCGAGTCCGAGGATCGCCGCGCTCCAGAACGACCATCCCGCGAAACCCGCCGCGATCGCGCGCGGCGAGAGCTTCGGCCGCTTTCCCGCGAGGAGGTAGGCGGCGAGTCCGAGTCCCATGGTCTGACTCATCGCGAGCCAGACCGGCGCGGTGATCGCCGCACCGAGCGAGGGAACGAGCATCGCGAGCGCCGTCAGGAGACCCGAGAGGACGATCCCGAGCGCGGGGACATGCTTCGCGAAGGCGTCGTAGACGAGGATCAGCGCCGCCATCGCCGTCGCGAGGCCGAGCGCGGTCGTCCCGAACGCCGCGGCGCCGCCGAAGCCCGCGACGAGCGCGGCGAGCGCGAGCTGGATGGCGCGTCGCGGCCGGACCGCGCCCGAGGGAATCGGGCGGTCGGGGGCGAAGGCGCGGTCGTGCTTCGCGTCGAGGAAGTCGTTGAGAATCGCGCCGAAGGCGACGAAGCCGACGGCGACGAGGGCGCCCGCCGCGAGGCGGACGGGCAGCGCGAGCGCGCCCCCCGGGATCGCTCCCGTCTCGGAGGCGGCGGACGCGGCGCCGATCGCATCGGCCGAACCGGTCACCGCCCCCGCGGCACCCGCACCCGCCTCCGCGAGCAGGATCATCGTCCAGACCCCCGCGACCGCCCCGAACGCGACCGGAAGCCGGGCGAGCTCGAGCGCGGCGAGGAGTCGGCGGGCGAGGGACGGCACGCCGCCATCGTACGGCCGCAGCCGCGGGCGATCGCGGACGATCGTGCGCGAACGGACGCCATCCTCGGATCAAGCGGCGGCGAACCGCGGCGATCGCCGGGTCCGCGCGCGGAGCCCCGCGCATGCGCGGCGAAAAAAGCGCGTTCCGCCTACGATGCGCCGTTCCCATGCACACCGCCGTTCCCATGACCGCCGACGCCCGGAACCTCCGGGTCGGCATCGCCGTCAGCCGCTACCACCACCGGGTGACCGACGGTCTCCTCACGGGGGCGACGACCGCCTTCCGCGAGGCGGGGGGCGTCGACGAGGACCTCATCGTGGTCGATGCGCCGGGGGCGTTCGAGCTCGTGGCGCTCGCCCGCGCGCTCGCGATGCGCACCGACATGGACGCCGTCGTCTGCCTCGGCTGCGTGCTGACGGGCGAGACGACCCACGACCGCTACATCTGCGACGCGGTCGCGCACGGCTTCGCCGAGATCACCGCGCGCACGGGGAAGCCCGTCGCGTTCGGCGTCCTCACCTGCCAGACGATCGAGCAGGCCGAGGCCCGCGCGGGCGGCTCGAAGGGAAACAAGGGCGGCGAGGCGATGTCCGCGGCGCTCGTCGCCGCACGCGCCGTCGCGCGCATCCACCGCCTTCCCCCGGGGAGGCCGGCATGAGCGCGCGCAAGTCGGAGGTCCGCCCCGAGCGCCGCGCCGCGCTGCTCGCCCTCTACCAGTTCGATTCGGGCCTGTCGGGGGATCTCGACGCCGTGCGCTCGGCGCTCGAGAGTTCGCTCGAGTTCGGCCCGGAAGGCGAGGAGCCCGACCTTTCGACCGCGTCCGCGCGGGCCGAGGCGCGCGACCCCGATCTCGCCGCCGCGCGGGCCGATGTGGTCGAGGCGGGCCTCGGACTCGCGAGCCTCGTCTGGGAGTACCGCCACGACGCCGACAAGGCCGTGCGGCCCTTCACCGCCGAGTGGCCCGTGCACCGCCAGCCCGTCCTCGACCGGAACGCGCTGCGCCTCGGCTGGTACGGCTTCACGCACGGCGGCGACTCGGTCGCCCACGCGATCGCCGAGACCGTCGAACTCGTCAAGACCTACTCGACCGAGAAGTCGGGCGCCTTCGTGAACGCGGTCCTCGACCGCGTCGCGAAGACGGCGGGGGCCGCCTGATGGGACTGTTCCGCTCGGCCTTCGACGCGATCCGCAAGGGCCTCGCGAAGACCGCCGCGGCCGTGGGCGGACAGCTGCGGTCGCTCCTCCTCGGGCGCGCGCTCAGCGAGGAGCTCATCGACGAGATCGAGTCGCGGCTGATCGCGGCCGATGTCGGCGTGAAGGCCGCGCGCGAGCTCGTCGCGGGACTGCGCGCCGAGTTCCGCTCGGGCACGGTCGCGCGCGGCGAGGACGCGCTCGAGTACCTGAAGCGGAGCCTGAAGGCGCGCTGGCCCGAGGCGTCGCGCGCGATCGCGACGGCGCCCGCGAAGCCGACGGTCGTCCTCGTCGTCGGCGTGAACGGCGTCGGCAAGACGACGAGCGTCGCGAAGATCGCGAAGAGCCTGAAGGACGAGGGGCGCAGCGTCCTCCTCGCGGCGGCCGACACCTTCCGCGCGGGCGCGGTGGCGCAGCTCACCGTGTGGAGCGAGCGGCTCGGCGTCGAGATCGTGAAGGGGAAGGCGGGCGCCGATCCCGCCGCGGTCGCCTTCGACGCGGCCGACGCGGCGATCGCGCGCGGCGTCGATGTCCTCCTCGTCGACACCGCGGGGCGCCTGCACACGCAGGCCGACCTCATGCGCGAACTCGCGAAGATCCGCGGCGTCCTCGCGAAGAAGATCCCGGGCGCGCCGCACGAGGTGCTCCTCGTCCTCGACGCGACGAGCGGTCAGAACGCCGTCGCGCAGGCCCGCATCTTCGCCGACGCCGCGGGCGTCACCGGCCTCTTCCTCGCGAAGCTCGACGGAACCGCGCGCGGCGGCATCGTCGTCGCGATCAACGAGGAGCTTTCCGTTCCCGTCAAGCTCGTCGGCGTGGGCGAGACGCCCGACGACGTGCAGCCCTTCGACCCCGACCGATTCGTGGAGGCGATGTTCGCCGCCTAGCGGCCGCGACGGGGCCGCGCGTGCCGAAGGCCCCCACGCCCGCCCGTGCGGCGGGCCGACCGACCGATGACGATCTTCCTCATCAGCATCGCCGTCACGCTCTCGATCTCGTTCCTCTGCTCGCTCGCCGAGGCGGCGCTCCTGAGCCTGACGCCGAGCCAGGTGGCGCAGCTCGCCGAACGGCATCCGCGCGTCGCGCAGATCTGGCGCGGATTCAAGGCGAACATCGAGCGGCCGATCGCGGTCATCCTCATCCTCAACACGACCGCGCACACGATCGGCGCGACCGTCGCCGGCGCGCAGTTCGACCGCATCTGGGGCCACGAGTGGATCTGGGTCTTCTCGCTCGCGTTCACCTTCGCGATGCTCCAGTTCACGGAGATCCTGCCGAAGACGCTCGGCGTCCACTTCAACTCGTTCCTCGCGCCGTTCATGGCGGCGCCGCTCGCGTGGCTCGTCCGCTTCGCGACGCCGCTGATCTGGCTGCTCCATCTCCTGAACCGTCCGTTCGAGGGAAGCCGGCGGCGGCAGGGGCAGCCCGCGACGCTCGACGAGATCGCGTCGCTCGCGGCGATGGCGCGCATGTCGAAGGACATCGACGCGCAGCAGGAGCGCATCATCCTCGGCGCCGCGCGGCTCTCGCGGAAGAAGGTCGCCGACGTGATGATCCCGATCGAGCAGGTGGTGATGCTCTCGAGCGGGCTGTCGATCCCGCGCGCGATCGTCGCGGCGCACCTCGACACGCACACGCGCTTCCCGATCTACCGCGGCGAGGACCGCGACGAGGTGATCGGATATGTGAACTTCAAGGAGATGGTCTACTTCATGAGCACGAATCCCGTGGATCCCACGCTGACGGGGATCATGCGGCCCGTGCACTTCGCCGATCCCGAGGGCTCGGCGGCGGACCTCCTGCGCGTCTTCGTCGGACAGCACGAGCACATGGCGATCGCGCGCGACGAGGACGGGCGCGCGATCGGACTCGTGACGCTCGAGGATCTCATCGAGGAGGTCGTCGGCGAGGTCGAGGACGAGTTCGACCGTCTGCCGCGCTACCGCCACGCGCTGCCCGGCGGGACCTGGGTCTTCGGCGGCGGCACGCCGATGGACGAGGTCTCGCAGGCGCTCGGCGGGCTCCTGCCCGCGGGGCGCGAGCCGCTCGCGACCTGGATGGCGAAGCGGCTCGGCGTCATTCCGACGGG
>JBJOHC010000231.1:0-12101 GCA_046047955.1 Planctomycetota bacterium | reverse complement strand
GTGAAGACCGAGGGCTCGAGGACGACCGCATCGACGCGGAGATCGCAGAAGACGACCGCCCGCACCGCGCCGCCGCCCGCCGCACCCTCGACGCGCGTCTCGCCGAGGCGCGCGCGCACCTCCTCGACCTTCGCCTGGATCTTCGGCAGGTCCTTGAGCATGCCCGCCATCTGCGTCGCGGCCTTCAGCTTGTCGAACACGGGGTCACTCGCCTTCCTTCAGGACTTCGAGACTCGGACTTCGAAACTCAGACTTCGGGACTTCGGAAACCTCCGCGAGCGCGCACGCGCCACGCGTGCGGAACGCGGCGCGTGGTCACGCATCGCCATCGGGATCGTACAGATCGCCACCCTCGAAGATCGGTCCACCGAATCCACCGCCATCGGCGCCCGAGACATCCCCCGCCGCCGCGCCGTCATCGCCGGCGGCCCCTGCGTCGTCACCCGTCGGCGCGGACGCGTCGCCCGCGTCTCCGTCGTCGAGGCGCGGGGTGACGGCGACGATGGTCGCGCCGAGGAGTTCGGCCGCGCGGCGGATGAGCGGGTCGTTGCGGATCTCGGGGTCGTCGAGCGCGGCGGGCGCGGGCGCGACGCGCGTCTCGTCGCCGCCCTTCCGTTCGACCGTGATCTTGAGCGGCCGGCCCGCCGCCTTCGAGAGCAGCGTGCGGATCGGATCGGGATTCGTCACGAGGTAGCGGCCCGAACCCGCGTCAACGGAGACCGCGACGCGCGCGGCCGCACCCGTGAACTCGACGATCTCGATCGAATCGAGCGTGGCCTGGTCGCGCGGGCTGCGCGCGGCGAGATCGGCGAGTCGCGCGCGGAGGTCGTCGAGCGTCGCGACGGCGGGCGGCGCCTCGGGAGCGCGCGTCGCAATGGTCGGCGCGGGTGCGGGCGGCGTCGCTGGCGAGGGCGAGGATGACGGCGAAGGTGACGGCGACGGCGACGCAGGCGGCAACGACGGACGCGGCGCCACCGCGACCGGCTTCGGCTCGATGGCGGGGCCGCTCGCCCCGAGGCCCGCGCGGGCCCCGGGGTCACCTGCTTTTTTTGAGGAGGCCCCCGCCGGTGCGCCGCCGCCCGCGAGGAGCGCGGCCGCCGAGGCGAAGCGTCCCGAGAGGGCGAGCCGCGCGACCGCGGCGTCGTAGAGGGCGCGCGGCGCGCTCGAGGATCGGGCGTTGCGGCCCGCCGCGTCGCAGAGCGCGATCGCGTGCGCGGCGAAGGCGGGATCGGTGCGCGCGGCGATCGCCTCGACCTGCGCGCGCATCGACTCGGCGACCTCGAGAAGATCGCTCCCGGGCCCCGCCGCCGAGGCGACGAGGATCCAGCGGAAACGCTCGGCGAGCAGTTCGAGCGCCTGCTCGACGCCACTTCCCCGCTCGAGGAGCCGCGCGCCGTGGCGCAGCGCGTCGCCGGGCCGCTCGTCGACCGCGGCCGCGACGATCTCGAGGAGGATCTCGTCGTCGGGAAGTCCGAAGACCGCCTCGAGGACCGCGGCGTCGACGCGCCCGTCGGCCGCGGCGAGGAGCCGGTCGAGGAGCGAGAGCCCGTCGCGCATCGAGCCGTTCGCGAGGCGTGCGACCGAGAGGAGGACATCCTCGGTGACCTCGATCCCCTCGCTGCGCGAGACCTCGCCGAGGTGGCGGGCGATCTCCTTCGTCGGGATGTTGCGGAAGTCGAAGCGCTGGCAGCGCGACTGGATCGTCTGCGGGACCTTGTGCGCCTCGGTCGTGCAGAGGATGAACTTCACATGCTTCGGCGGCTCCTCCATCGTCTTGAGGAGGGCGTTGAACGCCGGCGTCGTCAGCATGTGGACTTCGTCGATGATGTAGATGCGGAACTGGCCGCGGGTCGGCGCGAGGCCCGCGCCCGCGATCAGGTCGCGCGCGTCGTCGATGCCGCGGTTCGAGGCGCCGTCGATCTCGATGACATCGAGGTCCTCGCCGCGGAGGATCGCCTCGCCGATCGCGTCGCCCTCGGCGAGCGCCTCGTTCCTGTTGAGCGCGCGCGCGAAGATGCGCGCCATCGAGGTCTTGCCGACGCCGCGCGTGCCGCAGAAGAGGTAGGCGTGGGCGGTGCGGTTCGTCGCGATCGCGTTCTGGAGCGTGCGCGCGATCGGCTCCTGTCCGACGACCTCGCCGAAGTCGCGCGAGCGGTAGCGCCGCGCGAGCACCGTGTAGGGCTTGTCCGCGGGCGCGCCGTCTGCGGCCGCCGGCACGGAGGGGGTTGCGGCGGACTTCTTCGCCATCCTTCGGCCTCTGGGAAATCGAATCTGGAGCCGCGGAAGACGGCCAGGCGACCGTCGGCTCGGACCGGAACGCTTATGGCTGCTGCGGTCAAGCCCTGACCAGGTTCGCGGCCGACCCGCCCGCCGGGCCCGGCCGTCTTCTGCGGCTCCAGAGGGCGGAATGGTAGCGCCGATCGCCGCGACGCGCGATCGACTTAGAATCGCGGCATGCCCGCCACCGACGACGGCTCCGGCGATCGCCTCGACGGCCTCCTGCCGAAGGGCGTCGCGTCCGACGGATCGAGGACCGACGCCTTCGCCGGCGACGGCGCCTCGCGCGACCGCCCCGCGCTCCAGTCGCGCGGCACGCGGCTTGTCCTCCTCTTCGCGCGGCTCCTCTTCATGGCGCTCGTCCTCGCGACGCCCGGCCTCGTGGTCGCGAGCCGGGCGAGCGAGACCGATCCCTTCAACTTCTCGATCGTCATCGGGCTCACGCTCGCGACGGGCTCGCTCGGACTCGTCGTCGTCGTCATCGACGCGCTCACGCCGAACAAGCGCCTCGCGTCGATCTTCGGCATCTACCTCGGCATCTGCCTCGGGCTCGTGGGCGCGTACGCGATCGGCTCGCTCCTCGACGCGATCGTCGAGGCGTGGGGACTCGAGAACACGAACGCGGCGCTCTACCTGAACCTCGCGAAGGTCTCGATCGGACTGATCCTCTGCTACGTCGCGGTGTCGGTCGTGATGACGACGAAGGACGACTTCCGCCTCGTCATCCCCTACGTCGAGTTCTCGAAGCAGAACCGCGGCGTGCGCCCGATGCTCCTCGACACGAGCGCGCTCGTCGACGGGCGCGTCCTCGACCTCGCCGAATCGGGCGCGATCGACGCGCCGCTCATCGTGCTGCAGGCGGTCGTCGACGAACTGCAGCGGCTCTCGGACAGCTCGGACAAGGGCCGGCGCGCGCGCGGGCGCCGCGGCCTCGACATGGTGGCGCGCCTGCAGGCGAGCCCGCGACTCGACACGCGCATCGAGGAGGCGGCGCTCGCGACGACGAACGTCGACCGCGGCCTCGTCGATGTCGCGCGGATCCGCGGCTACCGCGTCGTGACGACCGATTCGGCGCTCGCGAAGGTCGCGGAGATCGCGGGCGTGCCGTCGGTGAACATCCACGAGCTCGCGGGCGCGCTGCGCGCGCAGGCGATCGCGGGCGACCGCCTCGAGGTCGAGGTCGTCCGCGACGGCGAGAGCGACGGCCAGGGCGTCGGCTACCTCGCGGACGGCACGATGGTCGTCGTCGAGGGTGGCGCCGGACGGATCGGCGAGACGCTCACCACCGTCGTCACCAACACGCTCACGACGAGCGCGGGACGCATGATCTTCGCGCGCTTCGACCCCGTCGAGATCGCGGGTCCGGGGTCGCCCGCGAGCATGGCGGCGCACGCCGTCTCGCAGCCGCGCGCGCGCGACCAGTCCGGCCGGCGCGACGACGGCCGCGCGAGCGGCCGCAACCCGCGGCGCGGGTGACCCGCCGAAAACCGACGCGGCGCGCGCCTGGTGGGACGCGCGCCGCCGGGTTCCCGTCCCGTCGCGCGGCCGTCAGCGGCCGAGGGCGAGCAGCTGGTTGATGAGTTCGTCGGTCGTCGTGATGACGCGGCTCGCGGCCGAGTAGCCCGTGCTCGCGAGGATCATGTTGATGAACTCCTGCGAGAGGTCGACGTTCGAGAGTTCGAGCGCGCCGCCGACGAGGCGGCCCGTGCCGAAGTCGCGCGGCTTCGCGACGAGCGGCGTGCCCGAGTTCGGACCCGTGCGGAAGAGGTTGTCGCCCGAGTCGACGAGGCCCTCGGGATTCGAGAACTTCGCGAGGGCGATCTGCCCGATGGTGCGGGTGAGGCCGTTGGTGAACGAGCCCGAGATGCGGCCGTCCTCGCCGATCGAGAAGTTCGAGAGCGTGCCGATGGGCGAGCCGTCCTGGAAGACCGCGGCGAGGTTCGACGCCGAGTCGGTGAGGCTCGACACCGCGTCGGTGCCCGAGTTGAAGTCCATGTTCACCGTGAGCGGGCTCACGGCGCCGTTCGTCCGGATGATCGAGAAGGCCTGGTTGGTCGCGCTCTCGAAGCGGCCGCTCGCGTCGAAGGTCACCTCGCCGAGGCCGATGAGGCGCGACGCGGCGTCGTTGTCGTTCGACTCGGCGACGAACTGCCAGGTGGTGCCGCCCGAGGCCGAGGTGTCCTGCAGGGTGAAGGTGAGGTCGATCGTGAGCGGCGTGCCGAGCGAGTCGTAGACGACGAAGCTCGTGCGCACGCTCTCGCCGTTCGCGGCGCCCGTCTTCGTGAGGACGAGCGGCTGGCCGCTGCCCGAGCCGGGCGTCCCGACGACGAAGTCCGCCGTCTCGAGCCCGAGGTCCTGCACCGTGCCCTCGTTGCCGGTGATGACGATCTGACCGCCCGCGTTGATGGTCACGTTGCCGCCGAGGTTCGAGCTCGTGCCGACCGCGGTCTGGTCGAGACCGAGGACATCCTCGAGGAAGTCTGTGAAGTCGCCGAGCGTGGTGCCGAAGCCGTCGGCGCCGTCGACCGCGGTCGCGCTGAACGCGAAGGTCTTCGACCCGAGATCCTTGCCGCCCTTCTCGACGCCCGAGATCGTGATCGTCTTCGGGTTCGTCGCGCTGTCGAAGGCGAGGACCGAGCCGCCCGCGCCGTCCGACATGTAGATGTCGGTCGCGGTGAGGTCGGTCGAGGCGTCGACGGGGACGGTCATCGCGGCGTCGGTGAACCACGCGCGGCCCGTGTGGACCGAGCCCGTCGTGCCGACCGCGCCCGACGCGTTCAGGTTGCCGTTGAAGATGACGTTGCGGCTCGCCTCGGCGAGGGTGAGCGTGCCGACGGGGACCGAGAGCGGCACGAGGTCGCCCTCGATCACGTTGAACTGCTCGTCGACGCCGAAGCCCATCACGCGCGCGCCCGACTGGGAGACGAGCTCGTTCGACGGGTTGCGCACGAAGTTGCCCGCGCGGGTGAAGTGGCGCGTGCCCGCGACATCGACGATGAAGAAGCCGTCGCCCTCGATCGCGACGTCGGTGGCGACGCCCGTCGCGCCGATCGCGCCGTTGTTGAAGTTGCGCTGCGTGCCCGCGACCGTCACGCCGAGGCCGACCTGGCCCGGGTTCGTGCCGCCGGTCGACGCGCCCGGCGCGGTGCCGAGCGAGAAGTTCCGGCTGAAGGTCGGCGTGAACTGCATGCGGTTCGACTTGAACGCCGTGGTGTTCACGTTCGAGATGTTGTTGCCGATGACGTCGAGCCGGCGCGAGTTCGAGATGAGTCCCGAGAGGCCGGTGAAGAGTGCGGTGGTGCTTGCCATGATCGTGCTCCTCGATTGCAGGCGTCAGGCGCTCGCGCGCTGCGCGGGCGTGGCGTCGTGATGGGTGCGTGATTCGAACTGCTCGGCGACGCCGAGCGGGGGAAGCGCGCGCGGACCGAGCGGCCGTTGCGCGAAGTGGGCCGATTCGCCGCGGATCGCGATGGCGGCGTCGACCTCCTCGAAGAGGAACTCGTCGCGCGTCTCGAGCCTTTCAAGGCGGCGCGAGGCGACCTCGGCGACGAACGCGCGGCCCTCGGCGACGACGACCGCGCGGCGCGCGCCGCGGGCCTCGGCGAGGTCGAGCGCGCGCGCGACCTGCGCGAGCGTCGCGGGTTCGAGCGTGGCGCCGTCGGCGAGCTCGGGCTCGCGACCGCTCTCGACGCCGCCCTCGCGGGCGAGCGAGAGGAGTTCGCCGAATCCACCGTCCGCGACCGACGCGCGCGCGCGCTCGCCGCGCCCCGGGCCCGAGGGGCGCACGGCGGGTTCGAGGCGGAGCAGGAGTTGGCGGGGATCGATGGTCATCGGCGGAGGAAGGTCGGTGGTTCTTCGTCTCGTCGGGCGCGGTCAGCCGCCGCCGAGACTGAGGGCGAGGTCGACCGCGTCGACGGTGCCGTCGCCGTTCAGATCGCTCGGGCCCGACTGGCCCCACTGGCTGGTCACCGTCGCGGGTGCGGGCGGGTTGGTGCCCGTGCTTCCGCCCGTGGATCCGCCGGTGGTTCCGCCCGTGTTTCCGCCGTTCGTGCCACCGCCGCCACTCTGGTTCCCGCCCGATCCACCGCCCGTGTCGGTGGGCAGCGAGTCGATGTACTCGACATTGTCGATCGGGAGGATCCAGCCGTTGTCGAGGACGAGCGCGATCTCGTCGCCGGTGCGGGCGACGCTCTCGACCGTGCCGCCCACGCGCTGCGCGTCGGCGGTGAGGCCCGCGACGCGCTTGCCGATGAGGTTGCCCGCGCTCGAGAGCTGGTTCTGGAAGACGATGTCCTCGAGGCGACCCGAGAGCTGGATGTCGCTCTCGATCGAGCGGATCGAGTTGAGCTGCTCGAGGAGCGCCGCCGAGTCGTTCGGCTGGAACGGATCCTGGTTCTGCAGCTCGGTGAAGATGATCTTGATGAAGTCCTCGCTCGAGAGCTCGGTGAACCGGTTGGTGCCGGCCGCGGCCGGGCTTCCGCCGAGTGCGTTGATGGCGCTCATTCGAGGACTCCTTCCTTCGTCGCGCGCGGCTCAGCCCGCGCGACGCGATTCCGCCGTACCGGCGAGGACGCTCGCGAATCCGCGACGCTCCCCGCCCTGTCCGCCGCGCATCCGTGCGCCGGCGTCGTCCTGCCCGTCGCGGCGGGGTTCGCCGTCGCGGCGCCCGCGGCTCTCGCCGTCCGCCGCATCCCGACGCCCCTCGCCCGCTCCGCGATCGCCCCGGTCCCGTGCGTCCGTGCCGTCCTGCCGCGCGTCGCCCTGCTGGGACGACGAGGTCGCGGCCGCGGTGTCCGTACCGCGTCCGCCGTGCACCGTGAGGCGCTCGACGGAAAGACCCTGGGACTCGAGGCGTTCGCGAAGCATGCCGAGGTTCGCATCGAGCAATGCCCGTGCCTCGGCGGTGGCGGCGGAGAAGTCGGCAACAACTGCGCCCTGCGCGACATGGAGCTGGATGCGCAGCGGGCCGAGCGCGGGCGGCTCGAGCCGCATGGTGATCGAACCGCCGCGCTGGCTCGCGAGGAGCTCCATGCCCTTCGCGGCGAGGCGCGCGGCGGCGGGCGACTGGCCCGCGTCGTCGGCGGCGAGCGTGGCGGCGAGATCGGATGCGGGCGCGCGCGCGGTGCCGTCGGCGATCGCGCCGAGGGACGCGGCGGGGCTCGCGGTCGCGAGGGTGGGCGGCGTCGCGGCCGCGGGAATTGCGGAGGGAAGCGCGCCCGAACGCGCGGCGTCGGGGCCCGACGCGGCCACGGGCGCGGGATCGCCCGACGGCGCGCCCCGCTCGAGCGCGGCCGCCACGCGATCGCGCGCGATCGCGCCTTCGACCTCGGCGAGGCGGCCCGCCACGGCGCTCGTCGGCCGGGTCGGACGGAGTTCGGGAAGTTCGGCGCCCTCGAGGAGTCGCGCGAGCGGGTCCTGCGCGGCCCGATCGGCGGCGCTCGCCGCGCGGCGCGCACGGTCGGTGGCGGCATTCGCGGCGTCGCGCGCGAGGGTGCGGGCGTCGTCGGCGCTGGCCCCCGTGCGTGCGGCGTCGAGTGCCGCGCGTGCGAGGTCGGTGGCGTTCGCGTCGCCGCGAACGATCGTCGAGTCGGGGGAGAGGCCGGTGGTCGCGGGGTCGCTGCTCGCGGCGAGTGTCGCGCGCGTCTCGGGGGACGCGTCGGCCGCGGGCGCGCCATCGGTGCGCGCCGCGTCGGGGTCGGCGAGGACCGCGCCTTCCGCGGTGATCGCGTTCGCGAGGATCGCCCGCGCATCGGTCGCGTTTCCGCCGAGCGCGCCCTCGCGGACCGTTGCCGCGGTTCCGCCGATCGGCGCATCGGAGGCCGCCGCCCCGCCGCTCGTCCACGCGGTCGCGCCGGCCTCGGCGGCGTCGGTGGCGAGATCGCCGGCGGCGTCGCTCGCCTCGTTCGCGATGTCGTTCGTCGTGTCGACCGTCGCGACGTTCGTCGCGTCGTTCGCCGCGTCATTCACGGTGCCGATCGCGGCGTCCCTCGCGGTCCCATCGTCGCCCGCGCCCGCTTCGGTCGTGGTGCGGCGCGTCCGACGGGTCTCGTCGACCGAGGTCTCCTTCGCGCGGCCCTCCCGCTCCTCGCGGCGTCCGAGGTCCGAGGCGCGATCGCTGCGCGAGGGGCGCTCGGACCGCGCCGCCCTGTCAGCCTTCGCCAGCCCGAGATCCAGTTCGTTCTGGAAGCGCGAGCGCTCCGTTCGGGGTCGGTCCTGCGCCTGCGGCGCCGGGCGCGCCTCCGCCGGAGGACGGGGCACGGGCAGAAACGGCGTCTGGTTCGGCAGGATTGGCGGCATTCGTTCGCTCCCGGCCGACCTCGCTCTCGAGGCCGAGCACGCGGAGCCGCTCGAGCAAATCGGTTGCCACCGCCGCCTCGTCCTCGCCCTTGAAGGCCTTGAGGAGCGCGGCCGACTTCGCCTGGTTCATCGCGTCGAGGTAGGTGACGGCCATCTGGCCGCGGCCCGAGCGGATGAGTTCGAGGATCCACTCCTTCGACTGCTTCGCGGGCGCGGCCTCGAGGAGCCGCACGGCCTTTCGGAACTGCTCGCTCGTCTCGCGCGCCTTCGCGTCGGCGATCGAGGCCTCCCATTCGGCCTGCCGCGCGACGAGCGCCTCCTCGCGGGAGGTGATCTCCTCCTCGCGGCCCGCGAGGTCGGCCTCCATGCGGCGGCGCTCGTCCTCGAGGGCGCGCAGCGCGCGCGCGGCGCGTTCCTCGAAGCGCTCGGACGCGACGATCTGTTCGGCGCGGGCCATCGGGAGTTCGCGCAGGCGCCGTTCGTCGGCCGCGGCGGTCGCGGCGACGGCGGAGTCCTCCTCCTCGCGGGCGAGGCGGGCCTTCTCCTCGGCGACGGTCTCGGCGAGCATCGCGCGCAGGCGCTCGACGCGGTCGGCGTCGAGGCGGCCCGATCCGACGAGCCATCCCACGAATCCGCCGAAGGCGAAGAGGTTCGCGATCGCGAGGACGAGAAGGAGCTTGAACGCGGTCTTCATGCGGTTCTCCCGGCGATGCGGGCGGTGGCGGCGAATTCGTCGAGCGCCTCGCGCTCGCGGCGCGCCTCGAGGGCGAGATGGGCGGCGAGGCGCTGCTCGCGGAGGAGTTCGAGCGCGCGCCGGGCGCGCGCGGCCTCGACGAGTTCGGCGCGCGCGGCGGCGAGTCCCTTCTCGAGGGCGGCCATCTCGAGCACGGTGCGGTGCGCCTTCCGCACGATGCCGAGCCCGGCGGCGGCGTGGTGGCGGAGCGATGCGGCGTCGACCTCGCCGACGAGTTCCGCGCGCCAGGCGTCGCGTCCGCCCGCGAGTTCGGCCTGCCGCCCGCGGAGCGCGTCCTCGAGCGCGCGACGGCGCGACTCGAGCGCGGCGACGGCGCGGCGCTTCGCCTCCTCCTCATCGAGGCGGCGTTCGAGAACGGGCTGCAGCGCGAAGTGGAAGCGGGCCATCGGAGGATCGCGCTAGCGCGCCGCGCCTCCCGTCGCGTTCGGAACGGCGGCCGCGGCCGCGCCTGCGTTCGCGGCGCCCGTCGCGGGTCGGCGCCCCGCGGTTCCCGCGGCGACCGAGAGTTCGACGAGCGATCGGAGCGTCGCGGGGAGCGCCGCGCGCTCGTGCGCATCCTGCTGGAGGAAGGCGTCGATCGCGGGGCGGAGCGCGATCGCCGCGTCGACATCGGGATTCGAGCCGCGCGCGTAGGCGCCGATCTGCACGAGCTCCTCGGCGCCCTTGTACGCCGCGAGGAGCCGCGAGAGGTGCCGCCGCGCCGCGAGATGCGCGGGATCGGAGATCTGGTCGGCGACGCGCGAGATCGACTGGAGGACATCGATCGCGGGGAAGTGCGCGCGCTCGGCGAGCTTGCGCGAGAGGACGACGTGCCCGTCGAGGATGCCGCGCGCGGCGTCGGCGATCGGTTCGGTCATGTCGTCGCCTTCGACGAGGACGGTGTAGAAGCCCGTGATCGAGCCGCCGCCCGCGATCGCGCCCGCGCGCTCGAGAAGCCGCGGCAGCGTCGAGAAGACGCTCGGCGTGAAGCCCTTCGTCGCGGGGACCTCGCCCGCCGAGAGGCCGATCTGCCGCTGCGCCTGCGCGAATCGCGTGACCGAATCGAGCATGAGGAGGACATCGAGCCCCTGGTCGCGGAAGTACTCCGCGGCGCTCGCCGCGACCGTCGCCGCGCGCACGCGCATGAGCGGACTCTCGTCGCCGGTCGCGACGACGACGACCGAACGCGCGAGTCCCTCGGGACCGAGGACATGCTCGAGGAACTCGGGCACCTCGCGACCGCGCTCGCCGACGAGGCCGATCACATTCACATGCGCCGCGGTCCCGCGCGCGATCGAGCCGAGGAGCGTGCTCTTGCCGACGCCCGGGCCCGCGAAGATCCCGAGCCGCTGCCCCTTGCCGACCGTGAGCATCGAGTCGATCGCGCGGACGCCCGTCGGCAGGACCTCGCGGATGACGCCGCGCTCGAGCGGACTCGTGCGCTCGGGCCAGAGCGGTTGCGGCGTTCCCGGCGCGATCGCGCCCTTCCCGTCGATCGGGCGGCCGAGCGCGTCGACGACGCGGCCGAGCCACGCCTCGCTCACGCCGACCGTCGCGTAGGGCTGCTCGGCGACGACGGTCGCACCGCTCGCGACGCCGTCCGATTCGGCGAGAAGCATGACGAGCGCGCGCGAACCCTCGAATCCGACGACCTCGCCGCGCGGTGCGACGCGGCGCGAGGGCACCTCGACGCGGACAAGGGACCCGACCGGAAGCGGCAGCTGCTCGACCGACAGGACGAGGCCGCGCACGCCGCGCACGGTGCCCGCGATCCGACGCGGCTCGATCGCCGCGAGCGCGGGGCGGATCGAGGCGAGTCTCATGGGCGGTTCTCCGCGTCGGGCGTTTCGTCCGCGCGGGGTTCTTCCGCACGGGCTTCGTTCGCACGCGCTTCGTTCGCACGTGTTTCGTTCGCACGCGCTTCGTCCACACGCGCTTCCTCCGCGCGGGCTGCGTCGGCCGTGCGCGTGTCGGGCGCGTGTACCGCGGCGACCTGCGCTTCGCTCGCGCGCGCCTCGACCGCATGAGCCTCGACCGTGTGAGCGTCGATCGCCTGCGCCCCGACCACTTGCGCCTCACCCACCAGCGCCTCGCGCATGCGCGCGAAGCGCGTCTCGAGCCTCGCATCGACGCTGCCGTCGCCCGTGCGGACGACGCAGCCGCCGCGCGCGACGCGCGGATCGGCCTCGAGCGCGATCTCCGCACCCTGCGCGAGCGACGCGCGCAGCGCGGGAAGCGCCTCGGCGACGAGCGCCTCGTCCTCGGGCGCGATCGAGACGGTGATGCGCGTCGCGCCCGCGAAGAGCGCGATCGCGGCCGCCACCTCGCGCGCGACGATCGTCGGATCGTGCCGCACCTCGGCGCGCACGATCGACTCGGCGATCGCGACGGCGATCGACGCGAGGTCGCGTTCGGCGGCGCGGAGGACCGACTCGCGCTCGGCGTGCCAGCGCATGAATTCGGCGGAGATCGTCTCGACCATCGCGTCGAGCGCCTGCGCGCGCTCAGCGTGCGCGGCGGCGCGCCCGTCGGCCTCCCCCGCCGCGAGCCCTTCGGCGCGGCCGTCGGCGAGTCCCGCCGCACGCCCTTCGGCGAAGCCTTCCTCACGCGCGCGCGCGCGCAGCGCATCGGCCTCGCGCCGCGCGGCGGCGACGATGGACGCGGCCTCCGCGTTCGCCTCGCGCAGCGCGCGCGCGGCGCCCTCGCGCAGATCGGAGAGGTCGAAGACCCCGCCGGTGGCGGCGTTCGCGCGCGGAGATGTCGGCTTGATCAGCGCCATGAACTTCCGAGCCTC
>JBJOHC010000230.1:0-7529 GCA_046047955.1 Planctomycetota bacterium | reverse complement strand
GACGAGCGCCGCGAGATCCGCGAGCGAATCGATCCGCTGCGCGACGAGCGCGATTCCACGCGATTCGCAGAACGACGCGAGCGCGGGGTCGACTCCCGCGAGCGGCGTCTGTACGAAGAGGACCGCGGGGTCGACGACCACCAGCCGCTCGGCGTCGAACGCGCGCAGGTCGCCGACGACGGGCATCCCACGCGGCACGCTCGTGCAGTAGGCGCTGCGACCGACGAGATGCTCGATGAGCCCGAGGTCGACGAGGGTGTCGGTGATCGCGGGGCTCGTCGAGGCGAGGCGCGGCGCGGGGACCTCGCCCACGACCGCGGGCGCACGCGTCGACTCGTCCCGTCGCGACGCGAAGGGCGAGCCAGGCCCCCAGAGGAGCCAGAGGAACGCCGTCACGATCGCAAGCCCGATCATCTTCTGAAGGGGCGGAACCGGCGTCTCGCCTGGTTCGGGTCGGGGTGGGCGTCGGAAGAGGATCATCGCGAGGGTGTGGTCGAGGGCGCCGTCATGAGTGTCATCGTGAGCATCAAGACGGGCCTCATCGTGAACGAATGGTGGTGAGCGAGCGGCCGCGGCGGAACTTCAGGGCACGAGCGTCGCGCGACGCGGAAGCGGCGGGACGCCGATGGTTCAACGGAGGAGCGCCACCACCGCGACAAGCGCCGCCGCCACCGCGACGACCGCCGCCGCCACCGCGGTCCATGCGGCGCGCGCGAGCCGCACCTTGCGGCCCTCGAAGTCGCGCACAAGCGTCTCGGTCGCCACCGTCGCCTCCGCGAGCCGCGCGACGGCCGCCTCGAGCGCCTTCGCCTGCGCATCGAGCGAGGCGAGAAGACGCCCCTGCCGATCGACCTCGCCGCGCGAGATCGCGAGGATCTCGGTCTGCGAACGCGCGGCCTGCTCGAGCCGCTCCATGCGATCGTCGACCGACTCGAGCCGCTCGGCGGCGCCGTGCATGGTGCGTCCAAGCGAACCGACGAACGATTCGAGCTGCGCGCGCATCTCGGGCATCGCGTCGACACGCGCGGAGAGCCGCGCGAGTTCGTCGCGCGTCGCCGCGAGGAGCGCCGCGTGATCGGCGCGCGATGCGTCGGCGAGCGCCTGCATCAGCTCGGCCGCCCGACGCGCGTCGGCCGAGGACGCGGCCACCGCCTGCGCGAGATCGATCTCCGACTGTGGCGCGGCTCCGATGGCCTGGCGGAGGATGCGGGCGAGTCCCAAGCGAAGTGCCTCGTGACGGAATGCGGAAGGGAGCGGAGCGCGGACGGAAGCGGACGCGGAGGTTCTCGCGCGGAAGGTCGCCTCGACCGCGCCTCGGCGGCGCGCACGGGCACCGTGGCGCGGTTCTCCGCGGGAGCGGAAATGTAGCAGGCGCCGCCGCCGCGCCACCTCCGCGGGCGGCGCTACCCGACCAGCTGCGTCTGCACGAGCCGGCGGTAGAGGTCGCAGCGCTCGAGGAGTTCGGCGTGCGGGCCGACATCGAGGACCGCGCCATCCTCGAGCACCACGATCCGATCGGCCGATCGGACGGTCGAGAGGCGGTGCGCGATCGCGATGAGCGTGCGACCCGCGCGGAAATCGTCGATCGCCGCCGAGATCTGCGCCTCGCTCTCCGCGTCGATCTGGCTGGTCGCCTCGTCGAGGACGAGGATCGCGGGTTCGCGAACGAGCGCCCGCGCGATCGCGAGCCGCTGCCTCTGCCCGCCCGAGAGCCCCGAACCACCTTCGCCGAGCACCGTCTCGACGCCCGCCGGCAGCGCGCCGACGAATCCGTCGGCATGCGCGAGCCGCAGGGCGCGCTCGAGCGCGCCGTCGGGCACCTCGCCCGCGCCGAGCAGGAGATTCTCTCGGATCGACGCGCCGAGAAGAAGCGGCTCCTGCGGCACCACGCCGATCTGCCCGCGCAGCGAGCGCAGGTTCACGCCGCGGATGTCGCTCCCGTCGATCCGCACCGCGCCTTCGCTCGGGTCGAAGAGACGGACGAGGAGGCTCGCGAGCGTCGTCTTGCCGCAGCCGTTCGGACCGACGATGGCGATGAACTCGCCGTGCCGGATCGCGAGATCGACGCCGCGCAGCGCGTCGCGCTCGGCGCCCTCGTAGCGGAAGCGGACCGCCTCGAACTCGATCGACTTCGCATGCCGTGGAAGCGCCGGAAGATCGCGCTCGCGCAGACCTTCGGCGGGAATCGCGAGAATCTCGGCGAGCCGCTGCGCGGGCGCCTCGCTCGCCTGGATGTCGTTCATGAGCCCCGTCAGCGGCCGCAGGCTTCCACCCGCGACGCCGAGCGAGGCGAGCGACATCAGGAAGCGCTCGAAATCCATCCGGCCCGAGAGGATCTCGTGCGCGGCGAGGAGCGCGAGCCCCGCGATCGCGAAGATCGCCATCGCCTCGACGAGCGGGCTCGCGATCGCGCGCGCGATGCGCACGCGCCGGTCCTCGCGGACGACCGCGCGGTTCGCGCGACCGAAGCGCCGCCGCGCGGTGCGCTCGGCGGTCGCGGTCTTCAGGCCGCGCAGTCCCTGCATCGCCTCGTTCGAGGCGCGGAGGAGATCCTCGTGCGCCTTGAGCGTGTTGCGGCTCCCGCGCACGATGCGCTTTCCGAACTTCCGAAGCACGGCGCCGATCGCGGGCGCGACGATGACCGCGACGATCGTGAGCCGCCAGTCGAACCAGACCGCGGCGGCGAACGCCGCGATGCCCTTCGTCAATTGCGCGAGCGCCTTGCTCGTGAGCGCCGAGAGTCCGCGCTCGAGTTCGGCGGTGTCGCGCGCGACGCGCGAGACGATCTCCGCGGGCCCGCGGCGAAGGACCGTCGAGAGCGGCAGGCGCAGCGCGTGGCGGAAGGTCTCGAGCCGGATCTCGGCGACGGTCGCCGTCGAGAGCGTGAGCGAGCAGTACTGGTGGAGGAAGTTCGCGAGCGCGCCGAAGACGGTGAGGATGCAGAGCCCGCCGAGGATCAGGGCGACCCCCGCGAAGCGATCGGTTGGCAGGAGCTCGAGGAGCCCCGCGGGAACGAGCGGCGCGATCGCGGGGCGCTCGGCGACGAGCGATTCGATCGCGGTTCGCAGGTTCGCCGTCGGATCGCTCCCGAGGATGATCTCGAGCATCGGCCCGACCGCGAGGAGCCCCGCCGCGAGGCCGCCCGCCGACAGCACGGAGAAGACGAGCGTTCCCGTCGCGAGCGCGCGGTGCCGCAGCATCCGCCGCGCGAAGGACCAGAAGACGCCGCGGACTTTCATCGCTCGGCATTCTGCGGGAAAACGCCCTGCGGGGGCAAGTCGCCGCGCAGTCCCTCGAAAGCGGCCCAGAAACCGGGCCAGCTCTTCTCGA
This sequence comes from Planctomycetota bacterium, assembly GCA_046047955.1. Taxonomy (GTDB): domain Bacteria; phylum Planctomycetota; class Phycisphaerae; order Phycisphaerales; family SM1A02; genus QWPT01. The sequence goes on along the minus strand of JBJOHC010000230.1, from coordinate 4,199 downwards.
CGACCTCGGGGCGCGCGATCGTGACGCCCGCGCGCGCGGCGCCGAGGACGGCGAAGGCCATCGCGATCCGATGGTCGCGCGCGGTGTCGATGGTCGCGGGCACGAGCGTCTTCGGCAAGGGGTGGACCACCGCCCAGTCGGGTCCCGACTCGACCCGGCCGCCGAGCGCCTCGAGCCCCGCGGCCACCGAGGCGATGCGGTCGGACTCCTTCACCCGAAGCGTCCCGAGCCCCGTGAAGCGGCTCGGTCGGTCGGCGCACGCCGCAACCACCATCGCCATCACCGCCGCGTCGGGCGCGCGGGAATAGTCGGCGTCGACGGCGACGATGCGGCCGCTACCCCTCACCTCAAGCGACGACTCGAGCGACAACTCGAGCGACGCCTCGATCGACGGACTCCCGTTCGCCGCCGCGTCGCCGCGGGGCAGACCGTCGGACGCGTCGTCCACGACTTCGGCGACCTTCGCCCCCCGCAGCGCGAGATCGTCGAGAAACCACGCATCGGGCTGCGCGCTGCGCCGTCCGATGCCCTCGAGCCGCACGCGCCCTCCGACGAGCGCCGCGAGCGCCGCGGGATAGACCGCGCTCGAGAGATCGGGCTCGACCTCGAGGTTGCGCGCGGCGGGCGGTCCCGCGGGAACCTCGATCGAACGAAGCCCCGCGCCGGGCCCCGCGCCGAGCGGCGTTGGGCCGTACGCGACGCGCGCGTCGACCCCCCACGCCGCGAGCGCCGCGAGCGACAGCGCGAGGTACGACGCGCTCGTCGGCTCCTCGCGGAAGCGGATCGCGACGCCGCGCGCGGTCCAGGGCGCCACGAGCATCAGCGCCGAAATGAACTGGCTCGAGGCGGTCCGCCCGACCTCGACCGCGCCACCGGGGAGCCCGCCGTCCGCCGCACCCCGCATCGCGACGGGCAAGCCTCCCGCGGGACCTTCGATCCGCGCCCGCGCGCCGAGCGCCTCGAGGAGCGCGACGCCTTCGGCGACGGGCCGCTCGCGCATCCGCGCGCTCCCGTCGACGATCGTCTCCTCCCGCGCCAGCGCCGCGACCGCGAGCATGAACCGCGACGGCGTCCCGCCATCGCCGAGATCGAGGCGCGCGCCGCCACGCGGCCTTCCGTCGACGCCCTCGATCTCGAGCACCGTGCCGTCCGCCGATCGCGTGATGCGCGCGCCGAGCAGTTCGAGGGCGTTCACAAGCCGATCGCAGTCGTCCGACGCGAGCGCTCCGCGCAGCGTCGAACGCCCGCGCGCGAGCGCCGCGAGCACGAGGTGCCGATTCGTCAGGCTCTTCGAACCAGGAACGCGGATCGCGGCATCGACGGGCGCGCCGAACGGCTCGATCACGCGCGCGTCGCCCGCACCAGCCGCGGTCACGCGGGCTCCCGCCGGAACACCGCGACGACATCCTCGACGGGAATCACGAAGAGCCGGTTGTCGCCCTCGAAGTCGACGGGGATCGCGTGCTTCGGATTGAAGAGGACGCGGTCGTACTGCCGGATGGGGTAGTTCTCGTCGCGCTCGACCTCGGTGCTGACCGCGACGATCCGCCCCGTGATCGTGGGAATCTCGATCTTGTCGGGCAGGTGCAGACCGACCTTCGTGATCTTCTTGTCCTCGTCCTTCCGGATGAGAACGCGCTTCCCGATCGGTTCGACCGTCTCGAGGACCTTCTTCTTCGCACTGTCGCCGGCGTCGGGCATGCGGGAAGCATATCGCGTCGCGAGGCCCGTCCGCGGCCGGCCACGCCGCGCACCGCGCCGCGCGGCGCTCGCCGACCGCGACCTTCCGCTACCTTCCCGCGCATGCACGCAGCGCTCGAACGGCTCATCCGCGATGTCCCCGACTTCCCCAAGCCAGGCATCGTCTTCAAGGATGTCACGCCGCTCCTCGCCGATCCCGCGGGACTCGCGCTCGCGGTCGAGCTCATGGCGAATCCGTTCCGGGGCGCGGGCGTCGACGTCGTCGTCGGCCCCGAGAGCCGCGGGTTCATCTTCGGAACCGCGGTCGCGACCGCGCTCAGCGCGGGATTCGTTCCCGTCCGCAAGCCGGGCAAGCTTCCCTACCGCACGCACGAAATCGAGTACGCCCTCGAGTACGGCACCGACAGGCTGCACGTCCATGTCGACGCGGTGAAGCCCGGGACGCGCGTTCTTCTCGTCGACGATCTTCTCGCGACGGGCGGCACGCTTGCGGCGACGGCGCGGCTCCTCGGACACGGCGGCCTCGGCGCGACGCTCGTGGGCGCGAGCGTCCTGATCGAGCTCGAGTCCCTCAAGGGACGCGCGGCGCTCGGCGATCTGCGCACGGAAGCGCTGCTTCGCTACTGAGCGGATGGTCCTGCCGCGCGCGGGGACGCCTATTCAACCGCAGGCGCCCGCGCACCATCGCCATCGATGGTCTCGGGCGCATAGGCGTTGTCGCCCGCGCCCGCGCCACGCGGGTCGAGCCGCTCGACATCGACCCCGGAGCGACCGCGCGTCATCACCACGGCGAGCGTCGCCAGCCCCCCGAGGAGGAGCAGCGCGAACACCGACACCGCGATGAACTTGCCCGCGCCGCGCGAGCGATTCTCGGGCGCGAAATCGGGGCGGGCGGGTGCGGCGACGGGAGATTCGGACATGGGCGAAGCGTATCCGACGCGGTTGAGCCTCGGCGCCCCGTCGGACTATGATCGCGCCATGACCACGCTGACCCCTTCGGCCGCGACCTCAACGGCCACCGACCCGCTGCAGCTCATCGATGTCGACCATGTCCGCTTCTACGTGGGCAACGCCAAGCAGGCGGCGTTCTTCTACGCGAGCGCCTTCGGCTTCCAGGTCGAGCAGATCGCGGACCTCACGACCGGCAGCCGCGACCGCGCGATGTACCTCCTCACGCAGGGCAACATCCGCATCCTCCTCGAGAGTTCGCTCACGAAGGACGGCGTCGCCGCGCAGGAGGCCCTCCGCTACGGCGACGGCGTGAAGGATGTCGCGCTGACCGTCTTCGACGCCGAGAAGGCCTGGAAGCAGGCCGTCAAGAACGGCGGCCAGAGCGCCTACGAGCCCGTCACCTACTCGGACGAGCACGGCTCGGTCACGATGGCTGGCATCCAGACCTACGGCCGCGCGATCCACTCGTTCGTCTCCCGCACCGGCGCGTACAGCCTGCCCAACCTCAAGAACGGCGGTCTCTTCCAGCCCGGCTTCCGCAAGATCGAGAACTTCGCGCTCAACGCCTACAACAAGGCGAATCCCTGCGGCCTCAAGTACGTCGACCACTGCGTCGGCAATGTCGAGGAAGGGAAGATGAACCACTGGGTGAAGTGGTACGAGGAGGTCCTCGGCTTCGCCATGTTCAAGCACTTCGACGACAAGGACATCGGCACCGACTACTCGGCGCTCATGTCGAAGGTGATGGCGAGCGGCAACCACCTCATCAAGATGCCGATCAACGAGCCCGCCGAGGGCAAGAAGAAGAGCCAGATCCAGGAGTACCTCGACTGGCACGACAACACCGCGGGCGTGCAGCACCTCGCGCTGCGCACCGACGACGAGCTCCACTCGATCACCGAGCTCCGCCGCCGCGGCGTCGACTTCCTCACGATCCCCGACGCGTACTACGAGACGGTCTGGAACCGCGTGAACAAGATGCTCTCCGACCACGGCCACCAGGTCGTGAAGGAAGACCATAAGGCGGTGAAGGACCTCGGGATCCTCGTCGACGCGGACGACGAGGGATACCTGCTGCAGCTCTTCACGAAGCCGCTGCAGGACCGGCCGACGCTGTTCTTCGAGATCATCTGCCGGCGCGGATCGCAGAGCTTCGGCAAGGGGAACTTCAAGGCGCTGTTCGAGAGCCTGGAGATCGAGCAGGGGCGGCGTGGGAATCTCTGAGCGCGCCAACCGCTGACAATCGTGCACCGGCGCGTCGGAAACGGCGCGCCGGTGGCACTTTTGGCGTGGGGCGGCGGATTGGCAGCGCGACTTCACCCGAGGAGGTGCGTCGGGACAGGTTTACCGTGACACAGGGCGCGCGAAGGTCGCGGCCGTTCATGGAGTTCCCAATCTGGGAACTTTTGACTTGTTCTCGTCTTGGGAAGGGCTAGACTCCCATGCGCATCATCGCCCGCAGCACGCTTCGTGCGTTCGCCGAGGCGCATCCTCGGGCGAAGGCGCCGCTCGAGGCGTGGTTCGCCGAGGCCGAGGCCGCCGAATGG
>JBJOHC010000229.1:0-6975 GCA_046047955.1 Planctomycetota bacterium | reverse complement strand
CTCCTTCCCGCCTTCATCGACGCGCACCTCCACCTCACGCTCGGCGCGACGACGCTCGCCCAGTGCGACCTCTCGGGCGCGCGCTCGCGCGACGAGTTCGAAGCGCGCATCGCGCGCCACGCCGCGCGCCTCGATGCGCGCCTCGACGCAGGGCGTGCGAGCGACGCCGACACGAATGGAGACACGGACGCCGACGCCTGGCTCGTCGCCTTCGGCTGGAACGAGGCCGACTGGCGCGGCGACGCGCCCACGCGCGAATGGCTCCGCGCCGCCGGCGACCGACCCGCCGTCGCCTGGCGCATGGACCAGCACGCCTGCGTCGTGAACGACGCGGCGCTCGCCCGGATCGACGCGACCGACATCGACGGCGGCGAGATCGACCGCGACGCGAATGGCGCGCCCACCGGCGTCTTCCGCGAACAGGCCGCGTGGAAGCGCGTGATTCCCCGCATTCCCGAGCCCTCTGCGGCCGCGAAGCGCGCGAACCTCGCGAAGGCGGTCACCTACCTCCACTCGCTCGGCGTCGCATCCGTGGGATCGATGGAATACCTGCGAGATATCAGCGCGGTCTATGGATCGGTGCTCGACGAACTCACGCTCCGCGTGCACGCGACCGTCCTCGACCGCGACTGGCCGCTCGACGCGCCGCCCGCGCTTCCAACGCATTCGAACGCGTTCTTCCGCGTGATCGGCATGAAGAGCTTCGCCGACGGCACGCTCGGCTCGCGCACCGCGTGGATGCTCGAGCCCTACGCCGACGCGCCGCACACCGCGGGCCTCGCGATGGAGCACGCGCTCCGTGGCGAGCTCGCGGCGTGGATGCGAGCCGTGCAGGCGCTCGGCCTCTCGCCGAGCGTCCACGGGATCGGCGACCGCGCCGCCCGCGCGATCCTCGATGCGATGGACGCCTGCGCCGACGCGCCCGCGCCGCGCTTCGAGCACGCGCAGACGCTCCACCCCCACGACCTCCCGCGCCTCGCGGGCCGCTTCGCGAGCATGCAGCCCCTCCACAAGGCCGACGACGCGCGCCTCGCGCCCGCCCGCCTCGGCGCCGAGCGCCTCGCGCGCTTCTTCCCGTTCCGCGCGCTCCTCGCGCACGGCGCGCGCCTCGCGTTCGGAAGCGACTGGCCGATCGTCTCGCCCGATCCGATGCTCGGCATCAAGGCCGCGGTCACGGGCCTCGACCTCGACGGCCGCCCGTTCGCGACCGAGCACTCGATCTCCGTCCACGACGCGCTCGTCGCGTACACGCGTTCGTCTGCAGAGATGCTCGACCTGCCCTCGGGCGTCCTGCGCGAGGGTCGCGCGGCCGATCTCGTCGTCCTCGACCGCTCGCCATTCGAGGTCGACTGGACGCGCGAGACGCCCCGCGTCGTGCGCACGATCGTCGGCGGCGCGACCGTGCACCACGCCTCGCACTGATTTGTGCGAGAGTGCGCGCAGGATCGCACACGCACCCCGCGGTCCAAAGGAGCCCGACATGATCCACGCGTTCGCCGCCGCCGCGGCCACCATGGCCCTCTCGATCGCCACGCACGCGCAGCAGTCCGCGCCCGCGCCGTCGATCTCCTTCGAGCCCCCGTCGGTCCTGAGCCTCGCCAGGCGCACCGCCGCCAACATGGAGCCCGCCCTCGTCCACCCCGACGACGCCGCACAGGCCGCGGCGAAGCTCGCCGCGCTCGAGGCGAAGACGGGTCGGAAGCCGAACATCGTCTGGTTCATCGTCGACGACTTCGGCTTCGGCGATCCCGGCTGCTTCGGCGGCGGCGAGATCGTCGGCGCGGCCACGCCCAACATGGACCGCTTCGCGCGCGAGGGACTGAAGCTCACCTCGTGCTACTCGCAGCCGACCTGCACGCCCACGCGCTCGGCGATCCTGACCGGTCGTCTCCCGGTGCGCACCGGCCTCACGCGCCCGATCCTCGCCGGCGACAAGCTCACCGTGAACCCGTGGCAGGGCGAGACCTCGCTCGCCGCGCTCCTCTCGGCGCACGGATACTCGACCGTCCTCAGCGGAAAGTGGCATGTCGGCAGCGCCGTCGGCATGCGCCCGCACGATGTCGGCTTCGACGAGTACTACGGCTTCTACGAGGCGCAGAAGGAGATCTCGCAGCATGTCGACGAGCGCCGCTACCCCGACCTCGTCCTCAATCCCGAGCGCCTGAAGATGCTCGCGGCGACCGGCTCGAGCGACTCGCTCGTGCACGGCTGGAAGGGTGGCAGGACGGAGACCGTCATGACGGTCGACTCGCTCGACGACATCGCGAAGGGCGACCACCTCTTCAAGGAGTTCTCCATCGCGAAGATCGCGGAGCTCGCGAAGGCGGGCAAGCCCTTCTTCCTCGAGCACTGCTTCGCGAAGTGCCACGCCGACAACTTCGCCTACGAGGAGTTCAAGGGGAAGTCGTCGGGCAAGTTCCAGTACAAGGACGCCGTCGTCGAGGTCGACGCTTATATCGGCGAGATCGTCGCGGCGCTCGACGCGGCGGGCGTCCTCGAGAACACCTTCGTCTTCATTACCTCCGACAACGGCCCGCAGCGCGACTCGTGGCCCGACACGGGCTACACGCCCTTCCGCGGCGGCAAGGGCTCGGCGTGGGAGGGCGGCGTGCGCGTCCCGGGCATCGCCTACTGGAAGGGCATGATCAAGCCCGGCCGCGTGAGCGACCAGCTCTTCGACCTGATGGACCTCTTCAACACCGCGGCCGCGCTCGCCGGAGCGACCGCCGCGATCCCGTCCGACCGCTACATCGACGGCATCGACCAGACCTCGTTCCTCCTCGCCGACGACGGAAAGTCGAACCGCGAGAAGGTGTTCATGTGGTGCCAGGCGGACCTCATGGCCGTGCGCATGTACGAGTACAAGCTGCACCAGGCCGTCGTCGAGCCGAGCGCGCAGTGGCTCGACATCGACATGTCGCGCACCGTGAAGACGGGCCTCGCGCCCTGGCTCTTCAACCTCTATATCGATCCGAAGGAGGAGTACCCCGTGGGGCACCGCCTCAACGCGTTCCTCGCGTCGCTCGGATCGGAGCTGAAGGCGCACGCGGCCACCTTCAAGGCCTACCCGCCCAAGAACATCGGACTCGGCCAGTGAGCGGAACGGAGACGACCTTGACGCACGCACGCCCCATCGCACGCCTCGCCACCCCCCTCGCGCTCCCCGCGCTCCTCGCCGCCCTCGCCGCCGCCCGAAGCGCGACGGCGGACGGCATCGTTCCGATCCCGACCTACGCCGCCGAGCGCTTCGAGCTCCGGCCGTACCTGACGGGCGACTGGGGCGGCGCGCGCACCGAACTCGCGAACGCGGGCGTCACGCTCGACCTCGCCCTCACGCAGCTCGTGCAGGGCGTCGCGAGCGGCGGCCTCGACGGGACCACGCGCTACGGCGGCCGCGTCGAGGCGCTCGTGAATCTCGACCTCGACCGGATGGGCGCGCTTCCCGGCGGCCTCGTCACCATGCGCGTCGAGTCGCGCTACGGAAACTCGGTGAACCGCGCGTCGGGCGCCGTGCTTCCCGTCGCCGACCTCCTCTACTTCCCGCTCACGAGCCCCGTCGACGAGAACATCCCCGCGACGGTGACCGAGCTCCTGTACACGCAGTTCCTCTCGAAGGAACTCGCGCTCTTCGCGGGCAAGTTCACCGTGCTCGGCGCCGACGCGAACGAGTTCGCGGGCGGCGACGGCACGAGCCAGTTCGTCGGGCATCCGTTCACGAGCGCGTCGGTGACCTCGCTCTTCAACCCCTACTCGACGCTCGGCGCGGGCGTCAGCGTCCTGCCGACGCCCGAGCTCTCCATCTCGAGCTCGGTGTACGCCTCGACCGATTCGTCGACGACGAGCGGCTTCGACACCCTCGACGACGGACTGGTCTGGTCGACGGCCGTCGCCTGGCAGTACCGCCTCGGCGACCTGCCCGGTGGCGTGCGCGCGACCTACCAGTACGCCTTCGACCGCAACTTCGTGAACTTCACGGGTTCGCTCATCACGCCGGCGGGCGTCTCGATCCCCGTGACGGGCGACAGCTGGTGCGCGTTCGCGAACGCATGGCAGTACCTCTTCACCGAGGAGGCTCCGACCGGCCCGCTCAAGGTCGGCGACGGCCGCATGGATCTCGAGGGCGTCGGCCTCTTCCTGCGCGCGGGCTTCGCCGATCCGGACACCAACCCGATCCGCTGGATCGTCAGCGGCGGCGTCGCCGCGAAGGGCCTGCTGCCGGGCCGCGACCGCGACACGATCGGCGTCGGCTACGCGCACTCGCGCACGAGCGAACTGCCGCTCGTGACGACGCGCTTCATCGCGGAGTCGACCTCGCGGTTCGAGGCCTACTACGACCTCTCGATCACGCCCGCCGCCGACCTCACCTTCGATGTGCAGGTCGCCGACCCGCTCCTCGGGGGCGTGGAGAACGCGCTCGTCCTCGGCATGCGCCTCCGCCTCGCGTTCTGAATCGCCCGCGCCCCTCGGGCGCTATCGTGCCTCCCCGATGGACATCGGCATCATCGGCATCTACAACCGGCTCGGGATCGCGGGCGCCGCGGCGTTCGCCTTCTGGGCGATCGCGTCGATCACCCTGCACGAGCTCGCGCACGGCTGGGCCGCGCTCTGGCAGGGCGACGACACGCCGCGCCGCTACGGCCGCATGACCTGGAACCCGATGGTCCACATGGGGCCCTACTCGATCCTCTGCCTCGCGCTCGTCGGGATCGCCTGGGGCCTCATGCCGACCGATCCGAGCCAGTACCGCTGGGGCCGCCGCGGCCGGATCGTGGTGTCGGGCGCGGGTCCCGCGATGAATGTCGTCCTCGCCCTCGTCTGCTGGAGCGCCGTCGGAATCCTCGCCGCGAAGTACGGCAGCGAACTCGACGCCGACACGCCGCAGGCGCGCATCCTCGGCTTCGCCTTCATCGGCGGCAGCCTGAACGGCATGCTCGCCCTCTTCAACATGCTGCCCCTGCCGCCCTTCGACGGCGCGAGCGTGCTCGCGGGCTTCTCGCGCACCTACTACCGCTGGATGCACGACCCGCGGGTCCAGAGCGCGGCGTTCTTCGTCGTCCTCGTCCTCATGTTCAGCGGCGTCCTGAGCATCATCTCGGGCGTCACGCAGTCGGCGGGCATCGCCTGGGCGGGCGTCGTCGGGCGGCTCGTCGGCGGCTGAGCGTCGGGGGCTGAGCGTCGGACGCCGGCGCGACGCGTTATCGCGCCCAGGGCCCCACCCACGCGAAGCATTGCGTCGGGACGGCCGTTCCCCTACCCTGTGCGGCTCGCAACCGCGCTCCGAAGGCGCGTCGCACGGCGGTCACTCCCGCCCCACGACGCGTCGGAGTCCTGACGAGTCCGTCATGAGACGGACGGGACCGAGGAGCGCCTTTCGAAAGGCAGGCGACCATGGTCGTCCTCCGTATGAAGCGCATGGGCCGCGCCCATGCCCCGTTCTATCGCCTCTCCGCGATGGACAAGCGTTCGCCCCGCGACGGCGCCGTCATCGAGAACCTCGGCTGGTACAACCCGCTCGGCAAGCCGGGCGCGCAGTACCAGTTCAACGTCGAGCGCGTCCAGTACTGGCTTTCGGTCGGCGCGCAGCCGTCGGAGACCGCCGCGAACCTCCTCAAGAAGGTCGGCGTCGACCCGACTCCCGGCAAGAAGGCCTGACCGCGAAGGAGACTCCGCCCCGCGCGGCGTCGCCCCTTCCGCGTGTCCGGACTCTCCTGCGGCGAACGCGGTGACCGCCGTCGAGTTCCGATGCGAATCGACGTCCTCACCATCTTCCCCGATCTCTTCACGGGCTTCCTCTCGACGAGCATCCCCGCGAACGCGATCGAAGCAGGCGCCCTGTCGTGCCACGCGCACGACATCCGGGCGTACACCGAGAACCGGCACCGCAAGGTCGACGACCGCCCGTTCGGCGGAGGACCAGGCATGGTGATGATGTGCCAGCCCATCCACGACGCCGTGACGGCGGTCGAGTCCATGGACCCGACCCCGGCGGTGCGCGTGCTGCTCACCCCGCAGGGCGAGCGGCTCGCGCAGCCGCGCGTCGAATGGCTCGCACAGCAGCCGCGCCTCCTCCTCCTCTGCGGCCACTACGAAGGCATCGACGAGCGCGTGATCGAGGAGCTTGCGCCCCTCGAGATCTCGATCGGCGACTACGTCCTCTCGGGCGGCGAGCTCGGCGCGATGGTCCTCATCGACGCCGTCGCGCGCCTCCAGCCGGGCGTCCTCGGACACGAGGCGTCGGCCGCGGAGGACAGCTTCTCGGTGCGCGACGCCTCCGGCGCGCACCTCCTCGACTGCCCCCACTACACGCGTCCGCGCGAGTGGCGGGGCCGCGAGGTGCCCGAGGTGCTGCTCTCGGGCGACCACGGCGCCGTCGACCGCTGGCGTCACGCCGAGCGGCTCGCCCGCACCGCGGCGCGCAGGCCCGACCTCCTGCGGCAGCCCTCCTTCCAATCACCGTCCAACACCGAGCGACCCCTGCCGGCGGCACCCACCAACAACGCCGCCGCGCATGTCGCGAGCTCCACGCGGGCACCGGAGGCCGACGCCTCCGATCTGCACGGACCAACCGCGCCCGAAGGCGCATGAGATTCCTCCCATGGCAAAGCTGAACCGTACCGCAGTGCTCGAATCGATCGTCGCCGGCCAGATGAAGAACGAGGCCGAGATGCCGAAGTTCTCGGTGGGCGACACCATCGATGTCCACTACCGCATCATCGAAGGCGACAAGGAGCGCGTCCAGGTCTTCCAGGGCGTGCTGCTCTCGGACACGGGCCGCGGCATCCACCGCATGATCACCGTGCGCCGCATCGTGGCCAACGAGGGCGTCGAGCGCTCGTTCCCCGTCCACTCGCCGCGCCTCGCGAAGATCGAGGTCATCCGCCGCGGCGACGCCCGCCGCGCGAAGCTCTACTACCTCCGCGACCGCTTCGGCAAGAGCCGCCGCCTGCGCGACCAGCGCCGCGGCCTGAAGCACGT
>JBJOHC010000228.1:0-7083 GCA_046047955.1 Planctomycetota bacterium | reverse complement strand
TCGACGACGCGGTCTCGACCCTCGAGGGCGTCGGGGCGACCGTGACGCCGCTCGCGAACGACGCGTTCGTGAACTGCAGCGCCGCCACGCTCCTCTCCTTCGACACGAGCTCGATCGCGGGTGGCGCGGTCGCCTCGGTCGGCGGCGGCCCTGGCGCGGAGATCCTCGCGTACTCGCCTCCCGCCGGCTTCTCGGGAACCGATTCCTTCGGCTACACGATCGTCGACGCGACCGGCGCGACCTCGACCGCGACCGTCCGCGTGACGGTGCGCCCCGTTCTCGACAGCCTCCGCGTCGTCGACGATCTGCCGGGCGTCGTCGCGAAGTGGTACGAACTCTCGGGGAGCCCCGCGGTGCTCCCCGACTTCGCGGCGCTCGCCTCCTACGGCGAGGCGGTCCTCGGGAACATCAACATTCCCTCGACGGGCGGCGCGTTCTCCTCGAGCGGTCGCGCCGACCTGATCGGCGCCGTCTTCGAGGGATACCTCAGGATCCCGACGAGCGGACTCTGGAAGCTCTCCTCCGAATCGGACGACGGCTCGCGCCTCTGGATCGACGGCGTCCTCGTGGTCGAGAACGACGGCCTGCACGGCATGGTCGACCGCACCGGCGAGATCGCGCTCGAGGAGGGCCTCCACCGCATCCGCGTCGAGTTCTTTGAGAATGGCGGAGGCGCGGGCCTCGTCGTCCGCTGGGAGGGCCCGGGGATCGCGCGCAAGATCATCCCCGCGGGCCTGTTCCGACACGGCGGAACCGTCTACACCGTCGATCTCGACGGCGATGGAACGGTCGGTGCGGGCGATCTCGCGGTCGTTCTCGGAGCCTGGGGCGCCGCGCCCGCCGGAACCCCCGCCGATCTCGACGGCAACGGCACGGTCGACGCGGGCGACCTCGGGATCCTGCTCTCCTTCTGGGGGAGCTGAGTCCGCGGCGGTTCTCGGGCGTCCCGCGACGCCTCCGGCGGTGCGACCGATCCGGCGCCGCCCGAGCCCCGCATTGCCCCGCCGAGCCCTTGCGGCGACGCGGGCGTCCCGCTACATTGCTCGACTCGACATTTCAAACCGCTCGAACTACCGGGCCCCTTCGGCGACGAAGGGTCCGCAGCGAACAGGGCCGCGTGCGCCCGACGCGCTGAGTCCGGTGGGAGGTCACGGAAACCATGGCTGCGAAGAAAGTCACCAAGCAGTTCAAGATCCTTGCCCCTGGTGGCAAGGCCACGCCCGCTCCGCCGATCGGCCCCGTCCTCGGTGCCAACGGCGTCAACCCGGGCCAGTTCATCACGAAGTTCAACGACGCGACGAAGGCCCTCAACGGCCGCGTCGTCGGCTGCGTGATCACCGTCTTCTCCGACCGCACCTTCGACTTCGAGATCAAGAGCTCGCCGACCTCGGTCCTCATCGCGGCCGCCGCGAAGATCGAGAAGGGCTCGGGCCAGCCGAACTCGAACAAGGTCGGCAAGATCAGCATGGCGCAGGTCAAGCAGATCGCCGAGGAGAAGCTCAAGGATCTCAACACCAGCAACATCGAAGCCGCGATGCGCGTCGTCGCCGGCACCGCGCGCTCGATGGGCGTGACGGTGGAGGGCTGAACCCATGGCAGTGCTTTCCAAGCGTCGCAAGGCGAACTCCGCCCTCGTCACCAAGTCGTCGATGACCCCCGCCGACGCGGTGGTCGCGCTCCGCAAGTTCAAGGCGCCGAAGTTCGACCAGACGGTCAACGTGGTGCTCCACCTCGGCATCGATCCGAAGCAGGCCGACCAGGCGCTGCGCGGCTCGATCTCGCTTCCGCACGGCACGGGCAAGACCGCCCGCGTCGTCTGCTTCTGCAACAGCGACAAGATCGCCGCTGCGAAGGAGGCGGGTGCGGTCGACGCCGGCTCCGACGACCTCGTCGCGAAGATCGAGGGCGGCTGGATGGACTTCGATGTCGCCGTCGCGAGCCCCGACATGATGCGCGTCGTGTCGAAGCTCGGCAAGGTGCTCGGCCCGAAGGGCCTCATGCCCTCGCCGAAGGCCGGCACCGTCACCCCCGATGTGATCTCCGCCGTCCGCGACTACTCGGCGGGCAAGCAGGAGTACCGCAACGATTCGGGCGGCAACATCCACGGCGTCCTCGGCAAGCTCTCGTTCGCCGACCAGAAGCTGGTCGAGAATCTCGAGGCCTTCGTCGCGAACATCCTGCGCGTGAAGCCCTCGGCCGCGAAGGGCCAGTACATCAAGAAGTGCGTGATCTCGGCCTGCATGACGCCCGGCGTCCAGGTGTCCGTCTGATTCGCGACCCTTCGCCGATTCGAAATCCAAGCTGAGAACCCATTAGGGGATTCCATCATGAGCAAGCCAGTCAAGGACATGATCGCGTCGGAGTACCTCCGCCGCTTCGAAGGCGTGTCGGGCGCGGTCGTCGTCGAGATCCGTGGTCTCGACGCCAAGGCGACCACCTCGATGCGCGGCAACCTTCGCGAGAAGGGCATCCGCATCACCGTCGTGAAGAACGCGCTCGCGCGCCGCACCTTCCGCGACGGTCCGCTCGCCGCGCTCGAGCGCGCGCTCAAGGGTCCGTCGGCGATGCTGCACGGCGCCGAGAGCGTCGTCGACGTCGCCCGCGAGATCGTCAAGCTCGCCGAGGATGAGAAGAAGATCGTGCTCAAGGGCGCGGTCCTCGACGGCGAGTACTTCGACGGCGAGGACGGCGTCAAGCTCCTCGGCACCTTCCCGACGAAGGCCGAGGCGCAGGCGAAGGTCGTCACCCTCGTCCTCTCGCCCGCGCGGAACCTCATGGGCGCCGTCAAGGGCCCCGGCGGCCGCGTCCTCGGCATCGTCAAGTCGATCGAGGAGAAGCTCGAGAAGGGCGAGACGATCGCCAAGATCGCCTGAACTGCCCTCGAGCCCCCACTCGAGCCCTCGCTCGCGATCGACTGATCCATGGCCCGAGCGGGCGTCCGGCGGGTCGTACCCCCGCCGATCGTCCGTGATTCAACCAACCATCCGCCCCGCGTCCGCGGGGCCTCACCAACCCAGTCCGTCGACCGACTGGTCCCCTCGGGGATGAAATGCCGCGCGTTGCGGCACCTCTCGGCGGCGACAGCAGGCGCAAGCCAACGGAGTCAGCAATGTCCGACGAAACCAAGACCTACGACGCGAAGATCACGACCCTCGGCGACTCGATCGCCGCCCTCTCCCTCAAGGAGGCGGTCGATCTCGCGGGCTACATGAAGGACACCTACGGCATCGAGGCCGCCGCCGGTGGCGCCGTCATGATGGCCGGCCCCGCCGCCGCCGCCGCCCCCGCCGCCGCCGAGAAGACGGAGTTCAACGTCGTCCTCAAGGCCGCCGGCGCGAGCAAGATCAACGTCATCAAGGCGGTTCGCGAGGCGACCGGCCTCGGTCTCGCCGAAGCGAAGGCGCTCGTCGACGGTGCTCCGAAGACCGTCAAGGAGAACCTCAGCAAGGAAGACGCCGCCAAGCTCGTCGAGGCCCTCAAGGCCGCCGGCGCCGAAGCCGTCGCCGAGTGACGCAAGAAGTCGCGGACGCGGCGCCCAGGACCGCAGGCTCCCCGGATCTCCGGGGGCCTCGGTCCGGGCGCCGCGCCCCGCTTCACTGCGGCAAGTCGCCTCCCGGGCGGCCGCCGCGGGCTGGATGTGCGTGGGCTTGCCACCTCCCGGGAACCCGTCTACACTCGTGATCCCCCGTTCGGGCTCGGCGTACGCTTGCTGAACCTTCCGTCGATCACACTCTGAGAGCCACAATCGCCACACCGGAACCGCCGCCGGTCGGGCGTCTTTCCATTTAGGGGACTCGTTGATGTCGTCCAAGTCGATTCGGGACTTCTCGAAGCGCGGTGATGCCCTTCCCGTGCCGGTGCTCACCCGCGTGCAGGCCGACGCCTACCGCCGCTTCCTCCAGCTTGACCGGAGGTACGACGAGCGCGACGCGAGCTTCGGCCTCGAGGCGCTCATGCGGGAAGTGTTCCCCATCGAGAGCTACGACGCCTCGATGAAGCTCGAGTACCTCTACTACAAGCTCGAGGAGCCCCGCTACACCTCGGACGAGTGCCGCGAGCTGCGCCTGACCTACGGTCGGCCGTTCCGCGTCGGCGTGCGCTTCATCCGCGAGGGCACCAGCGAGATCTCCGAGGAGGAGATCTACCTCGGCGAGATCCCGATCATGATGGGCGGCGGCGAGTTCATCGTGAACGGCGCCGAGCGCTGCATCGTCAGCCAGCTCCACCGTTCGCCGGGCGTCGACTTCTCGATCGTCAGCTCGTTCGGCGACCGTCCGCTCCACCAGGCGCGCATCATCCCCGAGCGCGGCTCGTGGATCGAGCTCGAGGTGAGCAAGAAGGACGTCCTGGCGATGCGCATCGACCAGTCGACGAAGCTCGCCGCGACGACCTTCCTGCGCGCGCTCGACGAGCGCTTCTCCTCGACCGACCGCCTGCTCGAGCTCTTCTACGACGTCGAGGAGATCAACGTCGAGAAGCTGAAGCCCGAGCACTACGCGGCGGAACTCGTCATCGACTCGGACACGGGCGAGGAGCTCTGCCGCGTCGGCGCGCCGATCGGCGAGCTCGTCTCGACGATCCAGGCCTCGAACCTCGGCACGATCCGCGTCATCACGAACGCGAGCGATCCGCTCATCCTGAACACCCTCGCCGAGGAGAAGCTCGACTTCCTCGCGGGCGTCACCGAGCACGAGGCCGCGCTCCTCAAGATCTACGGCCGCCTGCGTCCGGGCAATCCGCCGCAGATCGACAAGGCGAAGGCGCTCTTCCAGGAGAAGTTCTTCGACGAGAACCGCTACCGCCTCGGCCGCGTCGGCCGCTTCCGCATCAACCGCAAGTTCGAGCACGACGCGGCGTACTGCGTCGACGGCAAGCTCGGCCAGGTGCCCGACGAGAAGTGCCAGCACATCCGCGCCGAGGACTTCCTCGCCGTCATCCGCTACGTGCTCGACCTCCGCGCGAAGCGGAACAAGGCGCATGTCGACGACATCGACCACCTCGGCAACCGCCGCCTCCGCACGCTCGACGAGCTCGCGACCGAGGAGATGCGCAAGGGCTTCCTCAAGCTCCGCCGCACGGTGCAGGAGCGCATGTCGACCCGCGAGCCGGGCGACCTCGCGAAGATCGCCGATCTCGTGAACTCGAAGTCGATCTCGAGCGCGATCGAGTTCTTCTTCGGCCGCAGCGAGCTCTCGCAGGTCGTCGACCAGACGAACCCGCTCTCGACCCTCGTCCACGAGCGGCGCCTCTCGGCGCTCGGACCGGGCGGCCTCAACAGGAAGCGCGCCGGCTTCGAGGTGCGCGACGTGCACATCTCGCACTACGGCCGCATCTGCCCGATCGAGACGCCTGAAGGCACGAACATCGGCCTCATCGCGTCGCTCGGCATCTACTCCGAGATCGACGACTACGGCTTCCTCCAGACGCCCTACCGCAAGGTCAAGGGCGGCAAGGTGACGCCGGACATCCAGCTCCTCCGCGCCGACGAGGAGCTCAAGCGCGTGCTCGCGACCTCGGACGTCCTCAAGGGCAGCTCGAAGACGCTCGAGGGCACGGTCCTCGCGCGCATTGACGGCGACCTCGCCGAGGTTCCCGCGGGCGAGGTCGAGTACGTCGACGTGAGCCCGAAGCAGATCGTCGGCGTCTCGGCGTCGCTGATCCCCTTCCTCGAGCACGACGACGCCAACCGCGCGCTCATGGGTTCGAACATGCAGCGCCAGGCGGTGCCGCTGATCCGGACCGACGCCCCCTGCGTCGCGACGGGCATGGAGAAGGCGGTCGGCCTCCACTCGGGCATGATCGTCCGCGCCACCCGCGGCGGCACGGTGACCTTCGTCGACAGCGAGCGCGTCATCATCGACAACGCCGACGAGTACGTGTTCCGCAAGTTCGTCGGACTCAACGAGCGCACCTGCCAGAACCAGAAGCCGGTGGTCCGCCTCGGCGAGCAGGTGAAGGAGGGCCAGATCCTCGCCGACGGCGCGAGCACCCGCCAGGGCGAGCTCTCGATCGGCAAGAACATCCTCGTCGCCTTCAACACCTTCGACGGCTACAACTTCGAGGACGCCATCGTCATCAACCAGCGCCTGCTGAAGGACGACGTCTTCACCTCGATCCACATCGACAGCTTCGAGGTCGAGATCCGCGAGACGAAGCTCGGCCGCGAGGAGTTCACCCGCGACATCCCGAACGTGAGCGAGCGGGCCCTCCGCAACCTCGACGAGAACGGCATCATCGCGATCGGCTCGCGCGTCGGCCCCGGCGACATCCTCGTCGGCAAGGTCTCGCCCAAGTCGAAGAGCGAGCTCAGCCCCGAGGAGAAGCTCCTCCACGCGATCTTCGGCCGCGCGGGCGAGGACGTGAAGAACGACTCGCTCGAGGTGCCCGCGGGCACCGAGGGCGTCGTGATCGGCGCCAAGCGCTTCAGCCGCCGCATGCACCTCAGCGACGAGCAGAAGAAGCAGCTCAAGAAGGACATGGCCGACTACGAGGCCATGATGGACGCGAAGCGCATCGACCTCTTCCGCAAGATGGTCGGCGAGCTCAACCGCATCCTCGGCACCGAGATGATCGACACCTCGACGCGCCAGAAGGTCGGCGCGAGCGAGATCCCCGAGGTCATCATCGAGCAGATCGAGAACTTCTCCGAGAAGTGGATGAAGGGCTCGGCCGAGGCGCGCGAGCAGGCGAAGGTCGTGTACGGCCAGTTCTGGCCGCGCATCGAGGCGCTCGCCGCCGAGAAGGCCCGCAAGCTCGACCACATGAAGCGCGGCGACGAGCTCTCGTCGGGCGTGCTCGAGATGGTCAAGGTCTACCTCGCCACGAAGCGCACGCTCTCGGTCGGCGACAAGATGGCGGGTCGCCACGGCAACAAGGGCGTCATCGCGCGCATCGTGCCCGAGGAGGACATGCCCTTCATGGAGGACGGCACCCCCGTCGAGGTGCTCCTCAATCCGCTCGGCGTGCCGAGCCGCATGAACGTCGGTCAGATTCTCGAAGTGCACCTTGGTTGGGCGGCGCAGGTGCTTGGATTCCAAGCGACCACGCCGGTCTTCGACGGCGCACACGAGCACGAAATCTTTG
>JBJOHC010000227.1:0-20144 GCA_046047955.1 Planctomycetota bacterium | reverse complement strand
AGGAGTTCGAGGCGCTGAACGCGGCGATCGACGAGCTCGCGCGCCGCTATCCGCGGGCGGCTGCGGTCGTCGAGCTGCGCTGCGCCTACGAGTTCAGCAACGCGGAACTGGCGGACCTTCTTGGGATCGCCGACCGCACCGTGAAGGCAGACTGGCAGTTCGCGCGGACCTGGCTCTTCGACCGGCTCTCGCGCGACGGACGCGACGAGCGCGTGCCTTCCGGCGAGGTCGTTTCGGTCGAATCGGTCCCGCCTTCCGACGGAATGGACGACGGTGGACCGGCGCCGAAGGGCTGACCCCGATGCACGGAGCGAACCGCCTGGCGGTGGCGCCATGACCGACCCCGACGGACCTCGTCCCTCACCCTTCTCCGCCGCGCGGGATTCGTCGCCGGGTTCCGAGGACGGCGCGGCACTCGACCTCTCCGAGGCGAGCGGTCCGCTGGAATCGGAACTGCGCGAACGCTTTCTCGCCGGCATCGAGGGCGATGCCGACGCCCGCCGTCGCGCCGTCGCGTCCGCCGGCCCGGCGATCCGCGCCGAGCTCGAGCGGCTGTTCGCCGCCCACGACGCGCTTCCGCCCGAACCGCATCGCGAGCCTGAGCGCGCGCCCGTGCCCGGGCGCTGGGTCGGCGAGACCTTCGGCGACTTCACGGTGACATCGCTCCTCGCGACGGGAGGCACCGCCGATATCTACCTCGCGCGGCAGCGCTCGCCCGTCCGCGAGGTCGTCCTCAAGATCCGGCGCGCGCGGCACGGCACTCCCGGACAGGTCCGTCGCTTCCTTGCGGAGGCCGAGCATCTCGCGCGGTTCGCCCATCCCGGAGTTGCCCACATCTACGGCTCGGGCGTCGCCGAGCGCGACGGGCGGCCTGTCGCCTGGATCGCGATGGAGCGAATCGCGGGCGTTCCGCTTGCGGAGTGGGCGGGGCGCCGCGAGGCGTCGGTCGCGACGCGCGCGCGGCTCGTCGCCGAGGTCGCCGCGACGATCGCGGCGGGGCATGCGATCGGGCTCGTCCACCGCGACATCTCTCCGGCGAACATCGCCGTCGAAGCGAACGGTCGGCCGCGTGTGATCGACTTCGGCATCGGTCGCGCGCTGCATGCGCTCGACGACCATCCGACGCTCGAGGGGACGCCCGGCTTCGCCTCGCCCGAGCAGTCCGCCGGCGAGGCGCCAGACCCGCGTGACGACGTGCATGCGCTCGGCCGCCTACTCGCTTGGCTCGTTCCCGAGACGCCGCCCGCGATGGCGCGACTCGCCGACGAGGCCGGCGCGCCGGCGCGCGCGCGACGGCCGGATGCAGCGTTCTTCGCCGAGCGCCTGGCGCGGCTCGCGGCGCCGCGAGGCGGCGCGCGCCAGGTCGCGCTGCTCGCCGCCGTCACGGCCGCAGCCGGTCTGCTCGCCGTCGCCGCCCTTTCGACGCGCGGGGATGCGCGCCGAGCGGGCGCGCCCCTGCCCTCGTCCGTCGCACCCTCCGAATCGATCGCGGTCTCCGCCGTCGAGGAACTCCTCGCGGCCGTCCTCGACTCGGCGTCGGCGGTGCGCGCGGGGGCATCGCCTGCCGAGGCGCTCGGCAAGGTCCGCGCTGCGCGCGAGGCGATCGTCGCCGAGAAGGGCGCGCCGCCGCGCGTCGTCTGGCGTGCGCTCGAGCGCCTCGCGACCCTCGAGCGCGAGCTCGGCGATCGCGGATCGAGCGCCGACACCTCGCGACTCGCCGCCATCGTTGCCGAGGGCGATCCCGATGCGTTGCCCGAGCTGCGTGCGCGACTCCGCGCCTGGAGCGCCATGCAGCTCGCCTTCACCGACGATCGCGTGGCTTCGCAGGAGGCCGTGCGCGCCTCGCTCGCCGAGCTCGATTCGACGCCCACCGCCCGAGAGGACGGCGCCCGCGCGCCCGCGGAGGTCGACCCGCGCCACGGCGCGCATGTCAATTTCGCGCAGTCGCTGCGCTACCTCCAGCTCGCGGCCAAGCTGAACGGCGACCTCGGGCTCGCGCGCGACATCGCCCGCCGCGCATCGCCCTTCCACGAGACGGGCGTCGCGTCGGGCGGCAAGGCGCAGGTCGTCTTCCTCATCAATCGCGCGCGGCTCGAGCAGGCGCTTGGCGACCTCAATGCCGCGATGGTGTCGGCGGCCGCCGCCGTCGAGGCGTCGCGCACCGCCGAGGCCGGCGATCCCGTCGCGCAGCTCGACACGCTCGCCCTGCAGGCGGGCATCCTCGAGGAGGCGGGCGAACTCGTCGCCGCGGGCGAGATCTACCGTCGGATGGTGGCGACACGGAGTGAGATCGGCGGACCGAACGACCCGAAGACGATCACGGCGCTCAACAACCTCGGACTGAATCTCTCCCGGCAGGGTGACCATGCGGGCGCTGTCGCGATCCTCGAGGACGCCTGCGCGCGCGCCCTCCGGGTTCATGGCGAGCGCCACCAGCACACGATCGACGACCACGGCAACCTCGCGCTCGCCTATCGGCGCGCGGGCCGCGTGGACGACGCCCTCGCACTCGTCCGGCGCTGGCTCCCGATCGTGCGCGAGGCGCGCGGCTCGCCGAGCGTCGACGAATGCGACTGGCTCCTCCGGCTCGGCGAGCTTGAGGAGTCGCGGGGCGACCTCGACGCCGCGCGTGAGGTCTACCGCCAGGCCGTTCTGCAGGTCGACGGGCTTGCAGGAGCGGACGCGATACTCGAGTCGTCGCGCGCGGGACTTGAACGGGTCGGCGAGAAGTCCGGCATCCGCGGCGATTGAATCCTCGATCGACGACCCCCTCGGCATCGACGCATGCTCGAGGTTGTCGCAAGGGTGGTCTCGGGTGACTGCTCGGGATGTCGCGGCAGCCGCATCACTCGTTGAGTTGAGTCCTTCCCATCGCCCTTCGAGGGCCGCAGGGACGCCGCCGGGACCTTGGGTCTCGTGCCGTCGCGCGCACCGTCCGATGAGCGACGCAAAAACCCGATGGAGCCGCAGAAGCGGCTCCATCGGGTGTCAAGCGAAGATGCGATCTGGTCTTTGGGCAGACCTGTCTGATGCGCTTTTCTGGTGCGCCTTTCTCGTGCGCGTTGCCGGGCTTTGTCGGGCGGGTCGCTGGCCAACCCATGCTCGCCAGCCTCAGGTCGTTCACGGGATTCGGCCTCGCGGCCCTCCCGATCCGACCGCGGGCTCAGCCCTGGCAGGCGCCCCACGCGCCGAGGAGGATGGCGAGGTCGGCGCCGTTCGTGTTGCCGTCGGCGTTGATGTCGCCGACGCCTGCGCTGCCCCAGCCGCTGAGGAGGGCGGCGAGGTCGGCGCCATCGATGATGCCGTCACAGTTGAGGTCGGCGGGGCAGCAGGCCGGCGAGGAGCCGCCGACGCCGGCGCGGAAGGTGACGCTCGCGAAGTCGTCGTTCGCGGGCATCTCGCGCTTGGCGACCTTCGTCGTTTCGGCCGCGCCCTTCTCGGAGGGCTTGGCGGCGGTGCCGAGCTTGTCGGCGCTGGCGACTCCGGCGGCGACGGCGAGAAGCGAAGCGAAGGCGATGGTGCTGGTCTTGAGCATGTGTGAAGTCCTCCCCGAAGGTGATGCGGGGTATTTCTGGAAAGTACACGGGAATCGGCGGGGCGCAAGGGATCGGTGAGATTTCTCGAAAAACGGCCGTTCCGAGGGGGGATTCGGGGCGCGGAACAGGTGCGCGCGTCGCTCCCGCGTCGCGAGGAACGCGCGCCGACCGCCTCGGAAGCGCCGCGGTTCCTACGCCCGCCGCCCCGCGACCAGCGCCGCGTATCGCCGCGCGAGCGCCTCCGCGTCGAACTCCGCCTCGACCCGCGCGCGCGCCGCCGCCGCCGCCGCCCCGCGCCGCGCGGGATCGTCGAACTCGACGAGCGCCTCCGCGAGCGCCCGCTCGTCGCGCTCGTCGACGAGGCGACCCGTCACGCCGTCCTCGACGATCTCGGGAATGCCGCTGTGCCTCGTGCCGACGACGGGAAGTCCCGTCGCCATCGCCTCGACGATCACGACGGGGAGCCCCTCCATGTCGCCATCGGCGGCCGTCACGCTCGGCGCGACGAGGAGATCGGCCTCGGCCATCTCGCGCGCGACTTCGGCGGAACTCCGCCAGCCCGCGAACGACACGCGCGCGCCGAGCCCGAGCGAGCGCGCGAGCGACTCGAGCTCGCCGCGCAAGGGACCGTCGCCGACGAGCCGCAGCGTGCACGCCGTGCGGTCGCCCGCGAGCGCCATCGCGCGCAGGAGATGCGCGAAGCCCTTCTTCTCGACGAATCGGCCGACCGCGAGCGCGCGCGCGGGACCTTCGTGGCCGCTCCGGCTTCTCCGGTCGACGGGCGGAAAGCCGCGGAGGTCGATGCCGAGCCTGAGCGTCTCGACGCGCCCGCGCGGCGCGCCCGCGGCGAGGAGCCGCGTTCCGAGGAAGTCCGAGTTCGGCAGGAGAAGCGACGCGTCGTCGAAGACGCCGCGGTAGAGCGACGCGTCGCCCGCCGCGAGTTCGCGCGTGACATCGTGCCCGTAGAACGCGACCGTGAGCGCGCCGTCGACGATGCCCGCGCGGCGCGCGAGCTGCATCACCCGTCCCGCGGGTCCGAACTGGCAGTCGATCGCGTCGAACCGCCGCGGCGCGCCGATCGCGGCGGCGATCGCCGCGAGCTGTCCCGAGGTCGCGCGCCATCCGAAGGCGGGCGAGGCGAGACGGGCCGCGAGCCGCGGTGCGCGCAGCGCCGTCCGCGCGAGACGGAGGGGGAGCGCC
Organism: Planctomycetota bacterium; assembly: GCA_046047955.1. Classification (GTDB taxonomy): domain Bacteria; phylum Planctomycetota; class Phycisphaerae; order Phycisphaerales; family SM1A02; genus QWPT01. The sequence goes on along the minus strand of JBJOHC010000227.1, from coordinate 15,408 downwards.
GCCATCCGCCGCCAGCGCGGCGCGTCGATCGCGGCGAGCCGCGTGCGCGCGGGGAGCTCCTCGGCGCGCTCGGCGTCGGTGTAGGTACCGTCGCCCTCGGCGAGCGCGAGCACCTCGACGCGATGCCCGAGCCGCGCGAGCGCCGCCGCGTGGGCGCGCACGAAGGTCTCGCTCGCGAGCGGATAGCGCGGCGCGACGACGAGGATGTCGAGGGCATGCGGCGCGCCATCGCCCTGCGCGGACCGCCCTTCGCGCGCGGCGCCCGTCATCCGAGCCATCGCCGCCTCCATTCCTCGGCGTGTCCGCCGAAACGGTCCGCGAGCGCGCGCAGCTCGTCGCCGAGTTCGCCGACGAGGGCGTCGCGCACCTCGTCGGGCATCGCGAGGCGCGGTCCCGCGTTCACGCGCTCGCGGATCACCGTCGCGGCGTCGCCCCGCGGTTCGACGCCGAGAAACCGATGGACCTCGGCGAGCATCGCCGCGGGGTCGCGTGCGATCTCCTCGTGAAAGGCGAGGTGGAGGTGTCCCGGCCGCACCGTGCGTTCCCAGCGTGCGATGGCGTCGAGGTGGCGCGAGCGCGCGAGGACCTGCCGCGAGCGCGCGTGCGCGACGAAGTGCGCGGTCGGGATCGCGTGCGGATCGACATTCCGCAGGGTCGCGAGCTCCATCACGGTCCCCGACCACGCGCGCTCGACCGGGTCGCGCAGGAGGTAGATCGCGCGCACGCCGGGCATCACGCGCCGGATGAAGTCGAGCCGCTCGTCGTCGAGGATCGCGTAGGCGGGCGTGATCTCGCCCGCGACGCGCGCGCCCGCGGGCGCGAAGTGGCGCGCGTAGGACGCGAGCGAGCGGTGGAACGACTCGTCGAAGTAGTGGAGTTCCTTCCGCGCGGGGAGGAAGATCCCGGGGTGCGTGCGCAGGTTCTCGGCGAGCCAGGTCGTTCCCGCCTTCTGCGCGCCGACGCCGAGGAAATCGGGGAGCCGCAGTCGGTTGGTGCGCAGCGTGCCTCGGCGCTGGAGCGGCTTCTCGACGCGCGAGCGCGCCTCGTCCGCGACGCGGAGCGGCGCGCGCGCACCGACCGTCTCGAACAGCGTGCGCAGCCGTTCGAGCCGTTCGCCCCGGCCGGGGAGAAGGAGCGCGGCGACGGCGGTCGTCGCCGTGAACGCCACCGCCTGCGCGAGGAGCCGCGCGACCATCGGCCACGACGCGTCGTCGACGAGGAGTGCCACCACGCCGCCCGCGATCGCCGCGGTCGCGGGCGCCCAGACGGCCGCGCCGATGTCGCGGAGCGCGAGCGGCGTGCCGCGGAAGCAGATGAGGATCGCGGGAAGGCGCAGCGCGAGTCGGGAGGCGGAGAGCGAGAGCGCGACGCCGAGCGCGCCGTATCGGAGTCCCGCCGCCATCGAGAGGATGGTGACGGCCGCCGCGAAGACGGTCCACGCGAGCTGCGTTCCCGTCCGTCCGAGGGACTGGTAGACCCATCCCGTCGCCACATTCAGCGAGACGAGGAGGCAGGTCGGCGCGAGCGCGCGGAGGAGCGTCGCCGATTCGCTCCACGCGGGTCCGAGGAGAACCCCGACGATCGCGGGCGCGGCGACGCCGAGAAAGACCGCGACGGGAAACGCGCTCGTCGCCGCGCCGCCGAGCGCGCGGCGGTAGAGCGCGCGGTAGCCCTCGGGATCGTCCTGCAGCCGGCTGAGCGCGGGCACGACCGCGGCGCCGAGCGGCTGGTTGAGCTGCGTGCCCGGGAGCGACATGAGCTGGAACGCGCGGTCGTATGCGCCGAGCGCCGCCGCGCCGACGAAGCGCCCGACGAGGATGCTGTCGACATTGCGCGTGAGCGCGACGAGCATCTGCGAGAGCGCGAGCTGCGATCCGAATGCGACGAGCGGCCGCATGCCCTCGGTGCGCGCGGGCCGCGACGGCCGGAATCCCGAGCCGATCCAGCTCGCGGCGAGGAGCGCCGTCGCGGCCGCGAGCTGCTGCGCGACGAGCGCCCAGAGCCCGAGTCCCGCGAGCGCGGCGCCGCACCCCGCGACCGCGCCGCCCGCGACGCCCGCCATCTGCGCGAGGGCGAGCGTGCGGAACCGGAAGTGCCGCCGCATCCACGCGCGATGCTGGCCACCGAGCGCCGAGAGCAGGAAGAGTGGCGCGAGCGCGAGCGCGATCGGCACGAGTTCGGGTCGGCCGTAGAACCGCCCGACGAGGGGCGCCGACGCGAGGAACGCGATCGTGAGCGCGAGCCCCGACGCGGCGTTCAGCCAGAAGAGCCCCGAGACCTGCGCATCGGAGATGCGCTCGCGCTGCACCATCGCCTCGCCGAAGCCGATCTCCTCGAGCGCGCGGGCGAGCGCGAGGATGCTCGTCACCATCGCGACCGTGCCGAAGTCCGCGGGCGCGACGAAGCGCGCGAGGATCGCCGTCGCGACGAGCGAGAGCGCGGTTCCGCCGACGCGCGCGCCGATCATCGCGGCGGCGCCGCGCGCGGCGCTGCGGCCGAGTTCGGAGCGGCGGCGTCGCGTGTCGTGCGACGCGCGGTCGCCCGCCTCGCGGTCCACGGCCTCACGGTCCACGGTCTCGCGCGCGACGGCCTCGCGGCCGACCGCTTCGCCTGCATGCGGTCGTCTGGTCGCGTCGTTCACGCGGTCGCTCCCCGCGCGGCGGGCGGTGCGGGCAATGCGTGGCGACCCGCGCCCGCGCGCGCAGGCCGGCGCCGTCCGACGAGCTGCGCGCGCCGCACGAGGTAGCCCGCGAGGCGCCAGTGGTAGTAGAGGAGGAGCGCGGGCGCGGCCCGCACGAGTTCGAGCGGGCGCTTCCCCTTGTTCCGAAGCTCGTTGTACGAGATCGCGGCGATGGGAAGAAGCGCGAGGAGCGCGGGCGCCGCGAGCGCGACGGGGCCCGTCCACGGCATCGCGGCGAGCGCCGCCGCGAGCGCGAGCCACGCGAGCGCGATCGGCCCGAGGTCCTTGCGCGGGCCGAGCCGGTGGCGCCACACGAGTTCGGCCGCCGACTGCCCGCCGAACCACGCCTGCCGGAGCAGGCTCCGCCGCGTGTACGGGTGGTCGTGCCAGGCGAGCGCGTCGGGCTCGGCGACGACCTTCCATCCCGCGGCGCGGATCGCGAGGTTGAGGTCCTCCTCGTCGGAGCGCGCTGAGATCGCGGGATCGGGGCGGCCCGTTGCGGGATCGAGCCGCGTCGGCCGCGATTCGTCGAGTCCGCCCGCGAGAAGCGCGCGGCGCACGCAGAGGTTTCCGATCACGAGGCGCGACACGGGACCGCGCCGCGGCAGGCGGTGCGTGCCGCGGAAGGCGAGTTCCCACGCGTTCTCCGACGCGGTGTCCTCGACGCGTCCGCTCGCGGCGCCGACGGTCGGGTCGTCGAAGACGCGCACGAGCGTCTCGAGCCAGTGGGGCTCGGCGCGGCAGTCGCTGTCGAGGAAGGCGACGAGCGGCGCCGTCGTCGCGGCGACGCCGCGGTTGCGCGCGGCGTTCGCGCCGAGGTTCCGTGGGAGCCGGACGAGCTGCGCGCGCGCGGCGTCGCGCCCGCCGTCCTTCGCGCCATCCTTCGCGGCATTGCGCCGTTCGAGCCGCGCGGCGACGCGCGCCGCCGTGTCGTCGGGCGAGCCGTCGTCGACGAGGACGACCTCGAACGCCTCGTCGCCGTCCGGGCCGAAGCGCTGCGCGAGCAGCGACTCGAGCGCCGCGAGCGTCTTCTCCGCGCGGCCGTGGAACGCGACGACGACCGCCGCCCGGGGCGGTGCCTCGATGCCGCGCGGATCGCCGCCGCCGTCCGTCATCGCGCGTCCCGCGGTTGTTCGGGCGCTCGTCCCGCGTCCTCATGCGCGCGCGCGGCCGCCTCGCGGATCGCGAGTTCGCGCACGAGAAGCGTCAGCTCGCGCCGCACGCGCCGCAGCTTCAGATAGAGGAGCAGGAAGCCCTGGATCGACGCGACCGCGAGGACATAGAGGACGAGGTCCGTGCCGCGGTTGATGCCGACCTTGCGCGCGATCGCCGTCGTCCAGTCGGGCTCGATCGCGAAGACCATGCCCGTCGCGAGGACGGCGGTCCACGCGAGCGCGACGATCCGTCCGATCCGCCGCCGCACCGCCGCGGTCACGATCGCGGCCGCGGTCGCGCCGAGCACCGAGAGGAGGATGATCTGGAAGGTCGTCATCGGTTCCGCGGCGGGAGCGGAGGTCAGCGGGTCGGGCCGAGCGAGCGCGCGACGAGGTAGTGGAAGAGGATCCGGAATCCACCCGTCCAGCGCTGGCCCTTGGCGAGCGAGTAGTCGGTGTAGCGGATCGTCATCGGAACCTCCGCGACGCGCAAGCCGCTGCGGGCGACGAGGTCGACGAGCTCGCTCGCGTGCGCCATGCGGTCGGCGGTGATCTCCATCCGCTCGGCGGCCGTGCGCGAGAGGACGCGGAGGCCGTTGTGGACATCGTTGAGCCGGATGCCGCTCGCGAACCGGTGGAAGAGGACCGCCGCGCGCAGGAGCGCCCGCCGTGCGGGGGGCATCGACGCGAGATCACCGCCGAAACGGTCGCCGAGCGCGATGTCGCACGCGCCCGAGGCGACGAGCGCCGCCATGCGGGCGAGGTCCTCGACGCGGTGCTGGCCGTCGGCGTCGAAGTGGGCGATCCGCTCGGCGCCCATGCGGAGCGCGTACTCCGTGCCCGTCTGAAGCGCCGCGCCCTGTCCGCGGTTGACGAGATGGCGGAGCGCATGCGGCGTCGCGCGCCGAACGGCGTCCCACGAGCCGTCGGACGAGCCGTCGTCGACGGCGACCACGTTCGGGAAGTGGGCGCGGAGTGCGGCGAGCACCTCGCCGATCACGCGCGACTCGTTGTAGACGGGCACCACGACCCAGGTGCCCGCCGCGACGCGCGGATCGAGTTCGGGCGCGGCTTCGGTCGCGGATCGGGGGCCGGTCGGCGGATGCGCCCCGTCGCCGTCCCTCGAGGTTGTGTCCGACGCCACGATCACGAACTCACACTACCATGACTTTCTGGAAATGCGACCTCACGAGTCCGATGTCCCGACACGCGAGGCGGTCCCGCCGTCCGAGCCTGCGCGACCCGCGCAGACCGCGCGATCGAGCGAGATCGGATCTTCGCGCGCGGGCGCCGCGTTCGTCGGCTGGTGGTCGCCCGCCGTCGTCGTCGCCGCGACGCTCGCGGCGCACGCGGGCGCGTGGCGCGGGGACTTCGTCTTCGACGACCGGATCGCCATCCTTCGCAACGAATCGTCGATCGACGCGCTCTGGCCGCCGACCGAGTGGCTGCTCGGGACGCAGCGTCCGATCGTGCAGCTCTCGCTCGCGTTGAACCACGCCTTCGGCGCGATCGAACCGGCCGGCTACCACGCCTTCAACCTCGCGGTGCATGCGCTGGTCGCGCTCCTCGTGCTGGCGGTGTTCCGCGAGGGAGCGCGGCTGCTGCGCGCGCGCGGGATCGTCGCGATCGACGAACGCGCCGCGACCCTCGCGGCGACGGCGGCCGCGCTGCTCTGGTCGCTCCATCCCGCGACGACCGCGGCGTCGGCCTATGTCATCCAGCGCGCCGAGTCGATGGCCGCGGCCTTCTCGCTCGTCGCGGTGCTCGGGCTCCTGAGGTCGGCGCGCGCGGCGGTGGAAGGGCGGTCCGCGCGCGCGGCGGGCGTCGTCGCGGCGCTCGCGGTGCCGCTCGCCCTGCTCTCGAAGCCGACCGCGGTGTCGCTCCCGCCGCTCCTCCTCGCGGTCGATGCGTGCCTCGCGGGCGGTGGCGTTCGCGCGGCATTCCGCCGGCATCGCGCGATCCACCTCGCAGCCTGGGCGTCGCTCGCGCTTCTTGTCGCGACGGGCGTCGTCCACGGCATCTTCATCGGAAGCGGGCGGATGTCGGGTGGCGGGGCCGGCGTCGCGACGGGACTCCTGCCGTACTGGCTCCTCGAGGTGCGGGCGCTCGGCGTCTACGCCGCGACGATCGTCGACTTCTCGCGGCTCTCGATCGATCACGGCAGGGCGGTGCTCGCGCTGGGCTGGACGCTCGTCGTGGGCGCGTTCGCACTCGCGGCGCTCGTCGCCCTTCTCGGTGCGGGGCGCGGCCGCTGGTGGGCGATCGTGCCCGCCGCGATCCTCCTCCTCCTCGCACCCACCGCGCTGGTGCCGCTCGCCGACCCCGTCGCCGATCAGCGGCTCTACCTACCACTCGCGGCGCTTGCGATCGGAGCGGGCGCGCTCGTCGCGCGGTTCGTCTCTCCCGTCTCCTCTGCCTCTCCCGTCTCCTTCGGCCCTTCCGCGGGACTTCGACCGAGGCTGGCCGCGCCGGCCGTCCTCGCCGCGGTGGCGGTCGCGTGCGTCCTCGAGGCGCGCGCGACCGCCGCGCGCGCGGCGCTCTACGCCGATCCGATCCTCCTCTGGGACGAGGTCGTCGCGCGCGATCCCGACGCGGTGCGCGCACGGGTCCATCGCGCGGCGCATCTCCTCGAGCGCGGTCGCGACGACGAGGCGGCCGCCGATCTCGCCGTCGCGCTCCGGGTGCAGCCCGGACATCCGACCGCGCTCCTCAACCAGGGCATCCTCGATGTGAAGGCGGGCCGCTTCGAGGAGGCGTTCGAGCGTCTGACGGTCGCGTCGAAGGCGCTTCCCGACGAGCCCGCCCTCTTCGGCGCGCTCGGCGATGCGTGCCGCGCGCTCGGCCGACCCGCCGATGCGGTCGACGCCTACGGCCGCGCGGGCCTCTACGCGACGAGCGACGCGCGCTATCCGATCCTGCGCGCGAACGCGCTCGCCGAACTCGGCGAGTTCGAGCGCGCCGCCGAGGGCTTCGCGCGCGCCGAGGCCGTCGCGGCGAAGGCCGGCGACGGCGCGCTGCGCGCGTCGGCCCTCTTCAACCTCGGAAACATGCGCTTCCGACAGGAGCGCTACCGCGAGGCGGCCGATGCCTACCGCCGCGCGCTTGAGGCCTCGCCCGACCATGCGGGCGCCGCGAAGTGGCTGCGGGAAGCGGAGGAGGCGGCGGTGGAGGCGGAGGCGGCCCATGCGGACTGAACCGAATCCGACGAACCGCGGCGCGGCGCGCGAGGTGACCCTCGTCATCCCCGCGCGCGACGCGGCGCGCACGATCGAGCCCTGCCTCGACGCCGCGCTCGCCGTCGCGGCGCGGCCGGGCTCGCGGCTCGCGCGCATCCTCCTCGTCGACGACGGCTCGCGCGACGCGACCCGCGAGGCGGCGGTCGCGCGCGGCATCGAGGTCCTCGAAAGCGGCGGCCGCGGCGCGGGTGCCGCGCGCAATGTGGGCTGGCGCGCGGCGACCACCGAACTCGTCTGGTTCGTCGACAGCGACTGCGTCGCCGCGCCCGACGCGCTCGAGATCCTCCTGCCGCATCTCGCCGATCCCGCCGTCGGCGGCGTCGGCGGAAGCTACGCGATCGCGCCCGACGCGACGCTCCTCGAGCGCCTGATCCACGAGGAGATCGTGACGCGGCACGCGCGCATGGAGGGCGATGTCGACTTCCTCGCGACCTTCAATGTCCTCTACCGCCGCGACGCGCTCGCGGCGCTCGAGGGTTTCGACGAGCGCTACCTGAAGGGACAGGACGCGGAGTTCGCCTTCCGCGTCCTCGAGAGCGGGCGGCGACTGCGCTTCGACCGCGGTTCGCTCGTGCGGCACTTCCACGCCGACCGTCTGTCGAAGTACCTGCGCGTGCAGCGGCAGCAGGGGTACTGGCGCGTCGCGCTTCACCTCGAGCACCGCGGTCACGGTGCGGGCGACAGCTACAGCGGGCTCCTCGACCACCTGCAGCCCTTCGCGGCGGCGGCGCTCGCGCCCGCCGTTCTCGCCGCGGTCGCGGCGCCGCTCGCGGGTGCGCGGGGGGCGGCGCTCGCCGCGGCGCTCGCGCCGTTCGCGATCCTCCTCGCGTTCCTCCTCGCCGCGCAGCTCCCGATGGCCCGCGCCATGGCGCGCCGCGAGGGTGCCGCGATGCTCTGGTTCGTCCCGCTCGGCGCGGTGCGCGCGGTCTGGCGCGCGGCGGGGCTCGTCCACGGCGTCGTCGATCGCACGCTCGGTCGCGGCGCGATCGCCGCGCGCAGCCTCGCACGCCGACAGGCCGAAGGGAACGCCGCGCCGTGAGCCTCCTTCCGCTCGCCTTCTTCCTCGCGCTCCTCCTGCCCGGGCTCGCGCTCGCACGGCGGCTCGCGCCACGCGAACTCCGCGGCGGGCTGCTGCCCTCGATCGCGGTCTCCTGGGCGACGCTTCTCGTCGTCCTCCTCCCGGTCGTGATCGCGGGCTACCTCATGCGCCTGCCTGCGGGAGCGCTTGGCGCGCTTCTCGTTCTCCTCGTCGTCTGGGGCGCGGTCGACCTCGCGCGCGCCCCCGAACTGCGCGAACGCGAGGGGCGGCGCGCGATCCTCGGCGCCGTCGCGGGCGCGGCGTCGCTCGCGATGCTCGTCGTCGCCGCCGACCTCTGGCTCTCCTACCGCCACGGCGCGATCCTCGACAACGACTCGCGCGTCCACATCGCGCGCATCCGCTTTCTCGTCGAACACGGACTCTCGAACGCGGACCCCTTCGTTCGAACGCCGCACGAGTACCCGTATCCGATCTACCACACGAATCTCTGGCACGCCCTCGTCGCGGCGTTCAGCGCGGTGCTGCGGCTCGATCCGGTCGAGGTCTGGTTCAACGCGCTCGTCGTCTCGAAGGTGATGATCGCGACGGGCCTCGCGTACCTCGCGTGGGTCGTCGTCGGCGGCCGCTGGGCGCCGTGGATCGCGTCGGCGATGATCGTCGTCAACCGCGGCCCCTACACCTTCTCGCTTTATCCGAACCAGCTCGCGCCGTGGGCGGTGCTGCCGGTCGCGGTGGGCGTCCTGCTGCGCGCGCTCGCCCCGCAGCGCGGCGACGATTCCGAGGAGGGTCGTCGGAGCGCGTGGCGCACGGTCGCCGCGGTCGGCGGCACGGCCCTTCTCGTCGGCGCGTTCCATCCGATGTACGGCGGCTTCCTCGCGGTGCTCGCGACTCCCGTCGCCGCGGCGACCGCGCTCGTGCGGATCGTCCGCCGACGGCCTGCGCGCACCGCGCTTCTCGCGACGGTCGCGGTCGCGCTCGGCGCGCTCGCCTTTCCGCTCGTCTCGCGCGCCCTTACCGCCGAAGGCGTCGATCCCGTCGTCGCGCGCGCCCTCGAGAACCGCGAATGGCGCGCGAAGCGCGACGCGATGCGCGCCGAGATGCGTCGCGAACTCGGTGGCGGCGCGCCGCTCGCGACCGCACGGCCGAAGGACGCCGACACCGAGACCGCGGGCCTCGGCAGGACGGAACGCGACCTTGTCGCCGCTGAGCGCGTGCCCGACCCCGACGCGCGCGCCGCCGCCGCGGCCGCGGCCGCGCAAGGCCCCGCCGACGACGCCGCAGGCAACGCGCCCGGCGCCGAAGCGAACAGCGCCGCGGCCGCGGACGACCGTTCCGCGGCGTCCACCGATGGAGCCGACGCCCCGAAGCCCGTCCGCCGCCACCGCCTCATCCGTCCCACCGACGGCTTCGACTTCTACGACCGCGGCGGCGCGAGCACCGACTGGCTCGCGCGCTCGCCCTGGCGCGGATTCCTCGGCGGTTTCGGCGGCCTCTTCTGGTGGCGCGTCTGGCTCGCGCTCGCCTGCGGCGGTCTCGCCGCGTGGCGGCTGCGCAGGATCGAGCCGATCCTCCTCGCGGGCACCGTCCTCGCGGTCGAGGCGGTCGTCCTCATCCCACCCGTGGCCACCGCGGCGCTCAAGTTCCTCGGCGCGGTGTGGATCCTCGGCCGCTTCGAGACGCTCGCGTTCGTCCTCTGGATTCCGCTCTCGCTGCCCGCACTCGCCGCGCTCGTCGAGTCGCTGCGGCCCTGGCGCGCGCCCGCGGCGGTCGCCTGGCAGACCGCGATCTGCGCGCTCGCGATTCCGCTCGCCTGGTTCCACGCCTCGCACCGCGCGCCCTACGACTGGACGCGCTACCGCGCCGAGGCGATGAAGTCCGAGGGCTTCCGCGTCGGACGCCAGCTCGCGGGACTACGGAAAAACCAGGCCTGGATGAACGAGGTCATCCCCGATGGCGCGACCGTTCTCGCGGGCACGCTCACGGGAACCTGGGTGGCGATGCTGCGCGACGCGGCGCTCGTCGCGAGCGAGCGCAGCAGTACGGGCGTTCCCGGCGGCCGCCTTCGCCGCGTGCATGTCGACGAGATGTTCTCGCCCGAGACCGACGAGGGCCGCCGCGCGGACCTCTTCCGCTTCTACGGGATCACGCATGTCCTCGTCGGCGGACGCACGCCCGTCTGGGCGCGCTACTGGACGGTCGGCGGGAAGCGCGGGCACGGCCATGTCCTCCTCACGCTGCGTCCGGCGCCCGACGAGGAACTTCTCTGGCTCCGCGAGGTGATGGTCGCGTCGGCGCAGCTCGATCGGGGCAACGCGCGGTGGGCGCTCGAGCGGATCGAGCCCGTCGTGCGCGATCATCCCGAATCGGCCGAGGCGCACTTCACCTTCGGCAACGCGCTGATGGCGCTGCGCACGCGGCTCGACGACGCGGAGGCCGCGTATCGGAAGGCCCTCGAACTCGCGCCCGACGAGCCGCTCCACGCGCTCATGCTCGGGAACGCGCTCGCCGCGCAGGGCCGTCACGACGAGGCGGCCGAGGCGTTCGAGCGCGCGGTCGCGCGCGCGACGCTCGATTCGAACCGCGCCGCCGCGGCGGCCGCCGCCTTCAACAAGGGGAACTCGCTCTACGCGCTCGACCGCTTCGACGAGGCGCTCGCGAGCTACGAACGCGCGCTCTCGTTCGATCCGCTCCACGCGAAGGCGATCCGGGCGCGCGGCTGGCTGCGCGAGGATCTCGGGCTCGATCCGCCCGCTCAGGACGCTTCGGACGCGGAGGGCGACGGCGCGAGCGCGCCCGCCGCGAGCCCCGCGCCGTAGGCGATCGATCGCCGTCCGTGGACGCGGGTCGCGCGGCCGACCGCGAGTCCCGCGACCGACTGTGCGAGTCCGATCGCGATCCAGACCGCCGACTTCGCGAGAAGAAGCGGTACGACGCGCGCCCCGCGCACGCGCCGCTCGACGCGCGCGGTCGACCGTCCGATGCCGCCCATGCGCGCGACGAGCCACGCGGCCGTCGTGCGCGCGGGAGGCACGCGCTCGACGGGCGGCTCCTCGGCGACCCACACGATCCGCGCGCCCGCGCGCGCGAGCCGCGTGAAGAAGTCGCGGTCCTCGCCCTGCGCGAACGACGGATCGAACCACGCGCGTTCGTCGTCGCCGAGCCGCGCGAGCGCGGCGGTCCGCAGGAGGACGTTGCCCGTGAACGCCCAGGGACGCCGCGCGCCCGTCGCGCGTTCGGGACGGTCGAAGAACCGCCCCGCGCGCACCCATCGCGGCGGCTCGGTCTCGAACGCGCTGAGGACGGTGCCCGTCGCGACCTCCGCGTCGAAGCGCGCGAGCCCGTCGAGGAGCGCCGCGATCCATCCCGCGGGCGCCTCCTCGTCGTCGTCGAGGAAGGCGACGAAGGGCGCCTCGGCGCGCGCGATCGCGAGCGCGCGGTTGCGCGCGTGCGCGACGCCGGGCCGCGGCTCGTCGACGACGGTGACCGCGAGCCCATTCTCGCGCGCGATCCGCGTGGCGATCGCGTGCGGCGCGCGGTCGTCGGCGGCGTTGTTCACGACGAGCGCCCGCACGCGGAGACCCGCGGGCACGCGCTGCTCCGCCACGCTCTCGAGCGCGCGCGCGAGACCCTCGGGCCTGCGGAAGGTCGCGATCGCGATCACGACCGCGAACGCCTCCGGCGCGACCGGGGCCGCTTCGTTCGCATCGGAATTGGGCGCGTTCGCCTGCATGCGGTCTTCCCGTCAGCGTCCACGGTACTCGTCGTAGCGCCAGCCGAGCGCCGCGCGCACGAGCCCCGCGGTCCGCCCGAAGTCCCACGCCGCGAGCGCCGCGCCGACCGCGGGATCGCCCGCATGCCGCGCGAACCGGACGACGCCGCGCGCCGCGAAGCGCAGCGCGCGCCAGAGGACGGTCGCGCGCCCGCGCGCGCCCCCGAGCCCTTCGGTCGCCATCGCGACCGTCCCGAGCCGCATCGAACGGAGGAAGAGCCACCTTCGCGAGATCCGCTCGGGCGGATACCACTCGTGCGTCACCGCGTCGTCGGCCCACGCGATCGCGTGGCCCCGCGCGGCGAACCGCGCGAAGAAGTCGCGGTCGCTGCCGCCCGTGAAGCGCATCGATTCGTCGAAGCGCAGCGCGCCGCCGCGGACGAGCGCGCTGCGGAACATGACATTGTTCGTGAACGCGTACGGCACGCGCGCGCCCGTCGCATGGCGCACGGGCTCGTACGCGCCGCTGCGCGCGGCCCACGCGGGCGCGCCGTCGGGAAACGCGGGTAGCGCGGGCCCGGCGACCGCGTCGGCGCCGGTCGCGGCCTCGGTCGCGAGCAGCCGTTCGAGAAGATCGGGCTCGACCGTCTCGTCGTCGTCGACGAAGACGATGCGGTCGCTCGCGTCGGCCGCGAGGTCGAGGACGCGGTTCCTCGCCTGCGGGATGCCCGCGACGGGTTCGAACGCGTGACGGACGGGCAGTGCGCCCGTCGCGGTCGGCACGCCCATGCCGGGCGGATCGTCGTTCTCGACGACGACGACCTCGACGCGCGATCCCTCGGGAACGCGCAGCTCCGCGAGCGATCCGAGCAGTCGCTCGAGTTCGCGCGGCCGCCGGCGCGTGATGACGCCGATCGCGATCCGAAGGGGGCCTGGCTCCGACATGGCCTCACCATCGACCGAACCCGCGGGCCGCCTCGACCGGCGCCCCCGTCATTTCCAGAAACCCGATCACATCCGCCGCGCCCCGCGGCCGATGAATGCGGCCGATGCATGCGACCGACGAATGCGGTCGACGAGTCGCGTCGCAACCCGCCCTCCCGCCCGTGTCCGACGACCTCCTCATCCACATCGGCTACCACAAGGCGGCGAGCACCTGGCTGCAGCGCACGCTCTTCGCCCCGTCGAGCGAGCGGTTCGCGCCCGTCCTCGGGCTCGAGGCGACGCTCGACCGCTTCGTCCGCCCGCACGCCCTCGAGTGGCGCGCGGGAGGCGCGATCCTCGAACTCGCGGCGGCGGTCGAGGCGGCGCGCGCGCGCGGCCGCACGCCCGTCCTCTCGTGCGAGGAACTCTCGGGAAATCCTCACGCGGGCGGCATGGCGAGCGCCGAGATCGCCGCGCGTCTCGCCCGCGTCGCGCCCGCCGCGCGCATCCTCGTCGTCGTCCGCCGCCAGCCCGACGCGATCGCGAGCACCTACCGGCAGTTCGTCCGCCGCGGCGGGACGCTCTCGGCGCGGCGCTACCTCGCCGAGCGCAGGGGCCACTTCCGCATGCCCGGCTTCCGCGCCGACCACTGGCGCTACGACCTCCTCGTCGAGCGCTACCGCGCGCTCTTCGGCGGCGCGCGCGTGAAGGTGCTGCCCTTCGAGGCGCTCGCCGCCGATCCCGCGCGGTTCGCCGCCGAAATCGCGGCGTTCGCGGGCACCGCGCCGCCGGCCACGCTCTCGCCCCTCGTCGAGAACCGGGGCAGCTCCGCGCTCGCGACCGCGATCCTTCGCCGGACGAACCGCCTCTTCATGCGCGACGATGTGAACCCCGGCGCGCCGCTCCGCTGGTGGCGCGTCTCGCACGCGGTACAGGCGGCCGACCGCGCGGTGCTCGCGCGCCTCTCGGGCTGGCACGAGTCGCGCCTTGCCCGCGCGGTCGAAGAGGTCTGCGCGGGCCGCTACGAGGAGTCGAACGCGCGCCTCGCCGCGATGACGGGCGTCGATCTCGCGCGCTTCGGCTACGCGATCGCCGAGGCCCGCAGCACCGCCTCCATCGCGCGGTAGCGCCCGCGCGAGGCGCGGAACTCGAGGTCGATCGGCGCGCGTCGGCGCAGGAGCGAGGGGTCGAGCGATTCCGCGGGATCGATCTCGGCGAGCGGCACGCCCGCATCGCCGAGCCACGCGACGAGCGCGGGCCACGACTCGGGCAGCCGGTCGGCGTCGACGAACGCGAGCCGTTCACCGAGCCGCTCGCCCGCCTCGAGCGCGAGCAGGTTGTAGGTGCGCCACATCGCGAGGATGGCGCCGTCCCTCGTCATCGGAAGGCCGAGCCGCGCGAGCGGCCACGCGCCGCGGAAGCGGTGGACGAGCGGCGGATCGCGCCGCCTGCGCAGCGACGCCGCGACCGTCGCCGCGCGCCGGAAGACGACGACGACGCGCAGGTCGGGCAGGAGCTCCTCCCAGAGCGGCAGGAACACGGTCGTGCGCGGATCCTTCCAGCCCCACGCGGCTCCCCGCGCCGCGCCCGCCCGCCGCGCGACGATCCGCGCGGCCTCGTCGCGCAGCGCCTCGGGGATCTCGAGGTCGGCGGGCGCGCCCGCGAGCGTCCAGTCGGTGCCGTTGGCCGCGAGGAGGCGGTCGTGCAGCGCGAGGAACGCGGTGTCCTCGTGATGCCCGTGCGGATTGTGGATGTTCGCGCCGAGGAGCTCGTCGCCGAGCGGAACGCCCGCCTTCGCGAGCAGCCCCGCGACGAGCGAGGTGCCCGAACGGTGCATGCCGACGATGGCGACGGGGACGCTCATGCGGAGAGGGATGGACGCAGGGACGGAGGAGGGAAGCGATGGTCGAAACCGCGGGAATCGCCGCGTCAACCCGCCTTCGGCCTCGGACGGAAGGACGACGGAACCAGAAGGTAGCGCATCCAGAGCGCGGCCTTGCGCGCCTTGCCGGCATCGCGCCCGGGAACGCCCGGCATGTTGCGAAGCCACGCGAGCGCCACGCCCGCGAGGTGCGCCACCTGCGAGACGACGAGCCCCGCGGGGCCGAGCGTCTTCCGCGCGAGACGCCGGTGACTCTCGACGAGAAGCCTCGGGTTGTGCCCGTTGAACGCGCTCGCGTGATCGAGGTGCGAGGTGCTCGCGCTCCGGATGTGCGTGACCACCGCCTCGGGCGCGTAGCAGCCGAACCAGCCCGCGTCGCGCATGCGCTGGCACCACTCGACCTCCTCGGCGTAGAGGAAGAAGCCCTCGTCGAATCCGCCCGCCGCCGCGATCACCTCGCGCCGCGTCAGGATCGCCGCCCCGAGCAGCCAGTCGACCTGGATGCGCTCGTCGCAGCCGTAGGCGTGGTGCATGCTCAGCGCGTGGCGCGAGTGGGGGAAGCGTCCGTCGAGCCCGAGCATCGACCAGCTCACTAACCCCGAGAAGACCGTGTGAAAGCGATAGGCCGACAGTTGGTGCGTGCCGTCCGAGTAGAGCAGCTTCGGTCCGGCGTAGCCGATGCGGGCGTCGTCCTCGAGGACGCGCACGAGCGCGTCGAGCGAGCCCTCATGGCTGACCGTGTCGGGGTTCAGGCAGTAGACGAACCGCCCGCGCGCGCGCCGGA
>JBJOHC010000226.1:0-10014 GCA_046047955.1 Planctomycetota bacterium | reverse complement strand
GGATACGGTCAACCCGCCGCGGGATCGCCCGCCGCGACGAAGCCGAGCGCGCGAAGTTCCGCGCAGGCGATCGTGGCGATGCGCGCCGCGGCGGCGTCGGCATCGGCCGTCGCCACCCCGGCGCGCTCGCCGCGGATGACCGCGCGCGCGAGATCCGCGACCGCCCATCCCGCGGTCTCGGCCGTCGCCGCATGGCGCGGCACGAGATGGAGATGCATGTGCGGCACGGCCTCGTTGAAACTCAGGAGGGAGACCCGCTCGCAACCGGTCGCCTCGCGCGTCGCACGCGAGACCGCCGCGACGATCGCGCCGAACTCCGCGGATTCCTCGCCGGAAAGTTCCCACGGACCGGCGCGATGGAGCCGCGAGACGAGCATCGTCCAGCCCACGACGGGACACGGGTCGGCGAAGCGGACGAGCCGCCAGCGCGGATTCTCGGCGAGCGAGGGAAGCGTGGATCCGCAGAGGGTGCAGGGGGAAGTGGGCGCGTCGGTCATGGCGTCGGAATCCTCGCACTCGATCCTCATCACGGCGGAACCGCGCGAACGCGGCCCGCGCCGCATTCGAACTGCGCGGTCTCGGTGCCGAACGGCGCTCGGGACCGGATCGGGGGCCAATCTCGATCGCGTCGGACCTCAGACCGCTTGAGATCTCAAAGCCCGTGAAGGCGTGAGGCCCGGGAGAACTTCGAGGACTTCAGGCCTTGAAGCCCCTCAGACCTTGAAGCCCCTCAAACCTTGAAGCCCCTCAAACCTTGAAGCCCTCAGGCCCCCCGCCTTCGACATACTTCGCATGAATCGCCGCCGTGAGATCGACGCCGCAGATGTTCGCGAGCGTCGCGAGCCAGGCGAGCACATCGGCGAACTCCTCCTCGAGGTTCGCCTGGTCGAGCTTCCCGCGTTCGCGATTCGCGATCGCGTGGGCGAGCTCGCCGACCTCCTCGATGAACCAGAGATGCGTGCCCGCGGCTCCGCGTGCGTTGTCGGTGGCGAAGTACTTGTCGCGGATGAGCGTCTGGAATTCGGCGATGGTCATGGGAGGGGGCTCTTCGCGGAGGCAACCGCGGGCGAATGGCGGGTGAGTTCGTCGCGGGATGGGCGCCACGGGCGCGCGGCTCGCCTCGGGGTGGCCGTCGCTGACAGACCGTTCCGCATCCATCGAAGGCGCCAGCCGCGTGCGGTCCGATCGTCGGATGGGGCGAAGACGGTCGGGTCGCGATCCGACCTCGAACTGGCCTCGAGCCGATGATCCCAGCCCGCCCGTCTCGCACGGACGACGGAAGGCAAACGTCCACGGCGGGGCTCGAACCTGCAACCTTCGCCTTCGGAGGGCGATGCTCTATCCAATTGAGCTACGTGGACCCGAAGCGGGGATTCTAGCGAGATCCTCTGCGCGCGCCACGCCCACCGCCGCCCGACCGCACCCGTACACTCCGCGCCCTCGCAGCGGGGTCCGGAGACGCCCACCGCGGAACCTGCAGCGAACGCCACGATGGAGCCCGCCACGACCACGATCCGTCCCGTCGCGGCGCTTCCCCTCGGAGGCCTGACCTTCCTCTGTTCGCTGGGGACGGGCGTGCTCTGGAACGCGATCTACTTCATCGCGAAGAGCGAGTACGGGTTCAGCGAGACGGAAAGCCTCCTGCTCGCCTTCGTGAACGGCATCCTCTACATGCTGGTCGCGGTCGCCGCGGGGCGCGTCGTGCGCGCGATGGAGCGCCGCATGTCGACGCGGGCGGTGCTTGCGGTCGTCCTCCTCGTCCAGGCCGTGCTGTCACCGTTTGTCGTCCTCGTGCCGTCGACGGCGATGCTCTGGTTCATCGCGGTCTTCCTGAGCGCGATGGGCGCGCTGCAGTGGCCGATCGTCGAGCACTTCCTCGCGTCGGGAAGGCACGGCCGCGAGATGCGCCAGGCGGTCGGCTGGTGGAACACCTCGTGGATGGCGGCGACGGCGATCGCGCTTGCGGCGACCGGACCGCTCGAATCGCTCGGTCTCATGCGATGGGCGATTCCCGCGCTCCTTCCGATCAATCTCGGGGCGCTCCTCTTCCTCGCACGCTTTCCGCGCAGGCCCGCGCCGCACTGCGCCGAAGCGCACGCGCGCCATGTGCCCGCGAGCTACACGGGGCTTCTCGCGGCGGCGCGCGTTCTCCACCCGCTCGGCTATCTCGTCCTCGGCGCGCTGTCGCCGATCCTCCCCTACCTCTTCGGTGCGCTCGGGACGGCCGAGGAACTGCAGGCGCCGATCGGCTCGATCTGGCAGCTCGCGCGCCTCGCGGCGGTCGTCGTTCTCTGGCGGACGGCGTTCTGGCACGGGCGTCCGGCGACGCTCGTCGTCGCGGGATTCCTGCTCGCGGCGGGATTCGCCGTGGCGGTGGCCGCGCCCGGCGAGTGGCTCCTCGCCGCGGGGCTCGCGGCGCTTGGCGCGGGACAGGGCGTCCTCTACTACACGGCGATCTACTACGGACTCGCGGTCGGCGCGGCGGAGGTCGACGCGGGCGGCACGCACGAGGCGCTGGTCGGCGCGGGCTACTTCGTCGGACCGGGACTCGGACTCGCGACGCTCGCGTCGGGAGCGGGCACGCCCGTCTTCATCGGACTCGTGCTCGCGGCGCTCGCGGTCGGCTTCGTGTTCGCGGCCGTCCGCGGCGGCAGGGCGAAGAGCCACGCGATCGCCTGAGGGAGCGCCTCGCCGACGACGAGCGTGTGGCCCTCGTGCGGAAGTTCGGTCCATTCGAGCGGCTGGCCGCGCGCGCGCGCCTCGTCGACGGTCGAACGCATCGACGGGGCGTCGAAGAGCGGATCGAGCCGCGCCGCGAAGACATGACGCGGCGCCGCGCGGCCCTCGCGGGCAAGATCGGTGAAGCCCGCGATGCAGGCGGCGCCTGCGACGAGATCCGGGCGGAGCACCGCGAGCCGCGAGGCCGTCACCGCTCCAAGCGAGTGCCCGACGAGAAGGACGCGCGCGCGGTCGAAGGCGACATCCTTCGCGAGTTCGTCGAGGAAGCGCTCGAGGAGCGTCGGGCTGATCCCGAACGGCACGGTGGGCGGACAGACGACGGTGAAGCCCTCGCGCTTCGCAAGCGCGAGGAGCGTGCCCGCGCCGTAGCCGTCGAAGAACATGTTCTCGTCGCCACCCGCGCCGTGAAAGGCGACGACGAGCGGCCCGGGCTCGTCCGCCTCGGCCCGCGGCGGGGGCACGAACTGGCGGACGGGCAGTTCGGTGCCGAGCGCGCGCACGATGCGCCAGCGTTCGCCCGGGGCCGCGAACGGCCGCTCGCCGCGCTCGGCGCGCGCAAGGTCTTCGTCGAGCTCGGCGATGAGGCGCGCGGGGTCGAGCCGGATCGTGGCGCCGCGCGTCGTCGGCGCGTCGCCTGCGAGAACCGCGAGGCGCGCGGCGAGCGATGCGGTCGTCGACGGGTCGAGCGTTCCGCCCGCGACGAGCGCGTCGAGGCGCGCGCGGAATCGCGCGAGAAGCGCCTCCGCACCTTCGGCGAGCACGACGCCGCGTCCGACCATGCGCGCGCGGCCGTCGCGCGCGCGGAGGGCGAGTTCGAACGGCCCCGTGGCGACGCCCGCACCGAGACGCAGCGTGGCCTCGGCCGCGAAGGGCGCGTCGACGATCGTGCCGTCCGCGAGTCGGAGCGTCCAGACCGTTCCCTCGGGCGGCGCGGCGCGCACGAGGCCGTCCGCACCATCTACGCCTTCAAGCGTCCGACAGGAGATCGTGACGGCCGCGCCCTCCTTCCGCCCGACGATCCGCGGCTCGAACCCCACGCGGTGCGACGAGACGAAGGAGACGAGCCCGCAGTCGTCGGGCTCGACCTCGCAGCCGAATCGCGCGAGCGCGGCGAGCACCGCCGCGGTGCGACCCGCGAAGAAGTCCGCGGTCAGCGCGTCGAACGCGCGGTTCAGTCGCTCGCGCGTTGCGGTGTCGCGCGGCGCGGCGGCGCACGCCGCATCGAAGCGGAGGTAGGCGAGGGCGAGATCGCCGCGATCGGGCGGGATCGAGGCGACGACGCGTCCCGCGCCCGCACGGTCGGCGGCGTGGGTCGCGCGCGGGGCGAGCGCGAACGCGCAGGAGACCGCGAGCGCCGCGAGCGCGAGAGTCGTCGCGCGCCCGAGAGTGCCTCGGAAATCCTTCGAATTCACGGCGTCCCCCGCTTCCCCGCCGTCACCGCCGCCAGCGCCGCGAGCGCCCGCTCGCGCGCCATCGCGTGCGCGACGATCGGCCGCGGATAGTTCTCGCCGAGCCGGACATTGGACGCCAGCAGCGTCAGCGGCGCCGCCTCGGCGGGTTCGCGCGCCGATTTCGCGTCGAGTGCCGCGAGTTCGGTCACCCAGCGGCGGATGTAGGCGCCGTCCGGATCGAACTTCGCCGCCTGCGAGGTCGGGTTGAAGATGCGGAAGTAGGGCGCGGCGTCGGCGCCGCTTCCCGCCGCCCACTGCCAGCCGAGCGAGTTGCTCGCGAGATCGGCGTCGACGAGCGTCTCCCAGAACCACTTCGCGCCCTCCTGCCATGGAAGGAGGAGGTGCTTCACGAGGAAGCTCGCGACCACCATGCGCACGCGGTTGTGCATCCAGCCCGTCCGCCAGAGTTCGCGCATGCCCGCATCGACGAGCGGATAGCCCGTCCGCCCGCGGCGCCAGGCCTCGAGCGCGGCGCGGTCGTCGCGCCACGGAAAGCGCGCGTATTCGGGCCTGAGCGGCGCGAGATCGGTGTGGCCGAAGTGGAAGAGGACATGCGTCGCGAACTCGCGCCAGAGGAGTTCGGCGTGGAACTTGTCGACGCTCGTCGCGGGCGACGCGCCCGACGCCGCATGCCAGACGCGGCGGATGCCGATCTCGCCGAACGCGAGATGCGGCGAGAGGCGGCTCGTCCCCTCGATCGACGGAACATCGCGACCCTCGGGATACGCCGCGATCGGACCCGCGGTGAAGCGCGCGAGGTGCGCGCGCGCGCCCGCTTCGCCAGGCGCCCAGGTCTCGCGGAGACCCGCGTCCCAGTCGATGGTGGGCGCGAGTCCGAGCTCGGCGATCGCGACGCCGCCGGGCGCGCCGTCCGCGGGAGGCAGCGCCGCGGGCGCCTCGCGCGGTCGACCGGGCGCGGGGCGCGCGCGCACGTTGCGCGCGAACGGCGTGTAGACCTGGTAGGGATTTCCCGTCTGCGTCGCGATCTCCTCGGGATCGGTGAGATGGTTCGAGAGGTACGCGTGCCAGCGGACGCCGAGCGCATCGAGCGCCGCCTCGACGCGCGACTCCTGCCGGCGCGCGGCCGGCTCGAAGCGCCGCGACCAGACGACCGACGAGACCCCCAGCGCGCGCGAGAGATCCGAAAGGACCTTCGCCGCCTCGCCGCGCAGAACGACGAGCCGCGATCCGCGCGCGGCGAGCGACGCGGCGAGCGATGCGAGGCTCCTGTCGAGCCACCACCGCTGCGCGCCGCCGAGCGGCCACGGCTCCTCCTCCTCGGGCGCGTGCACGTACACGGCGAGCATCGCTTCGGCGCGCGCGGCCTCGAGGAGCGCGGGATTGTCGTCGAGCCTGAGATCGCGACGGATCCACCAGATCGCGCGCTTCGTCACAGGACGCCTCCCGCAGGTGCGAGCGCGACGGCGCTCCGGCCGAGTTCGAGCCGCAATGCGTCCTCGAGCGCGGGATGCTCGAATCGGAAACCGATCTCCTCGAGCCGCCGCGGTCGGACGAAGGCGCCCTCGAGAAGAAGCCTCCGCCCCATCTCGCCGAAGAGCGCGGCCACCGCGAGCGACGGCAGCGGCGCGAACGCGGGACGACCGAGGACGCGTCCGAGCGTGCGCGCGAAGACGCGCTGCGCGACCGCTCCGGGCGCGACCGCGTTCACGACACCCGCGAGCGACGGATCGCGGATCGCGTGCAGGATGACGCCGAGCGCGTCGTCGAGCGAGATCCAGCTCATCCCCTGCCGACCGCTCCCGACCGGACCACCCGCACCGAGGAGAAACGGCGTGCGCATCCTCGCGAGCGCGCCGCCCGACGCCGAGAGCACGACGCCGAACCGAAGCCGCACGCAGCGCGCGCCCGCCGCCTCGGCCGGCCGCAGCGCCGCTTCCCACGCGGCGACGACTTCGGGCAGAAACCCGCTCCCCATCGCGCTTCCCTCGTCGAGCCGCTCGTCGCCGCGATCGCCGTAGTAGCCGACGCCGCTCGCCGAGACGACGACCGGCTTGCGCTCCGCGCGCGCGACCGCCTGCGCGACCGCGCCCGTCCCGTCGACGCGGCTCGCGAGAATGAGCCGCTTCCGCTCGGGATTCCAGCGCCCATCGGCGATCCCCGCGCCCGCGAAATGGACGATCGCATCGAGATCCTCGACGAGGGCGGGCGCAAGTCCATCCTTCGGATCGGTCGGATTCCACGGCCGCTCGCCCGCCGCCGAAGCCCGACCGCGGACGAAGCGCACGACCTCGTGACCGCCGGTCGAGAGGAACGCGCAAAGCTGCCGCCCGAGCATGCCGCTCGCCCCCGTCACACCGACGCGCAGCGGCGCGCCGCCGAATCGCGCGGCGACTTCCGCATGGCGCCGAAGATCGGCGGCGGTACGCGCGTGTCGAAAGGCGAACTGCCGCTCGATCTCGCGCAGGAGCGGCCGCGTCGCGAGCGCGCGCCCGACGAATCCAAGCGGCGGCGTGAAGGCGATCGCATCGCGGAGAACGGAGCCCGCACCCGACTCCGCGGGCTCGAACGAGTGTCGATGCCGCCACGACCCGAACGGGCCCGACTCCTGGACATCGGTGAACGCGCGCGGCGGATCGACGGCCTCGTGACGCGCGACGAGCCGCACGGAGAGCGGGCCCTTTCGAATGCGGATGACCGCGCGCGCGCCATCGACGAGGGGCGACGCCTCCTGATCGATCGCGATCCGCTCCCACGGCGGGATCAGGCGCACGATCGCGCCCTCGCGGAAATGCCAGGCGCCGAGCGCCTCCGCATCGGCATCGATCGGCGACGCGCGCTCGAATCGGACGGGTTCCATCAGCGGTCCTCCCAGAGTCCAGGGTCGCGCAGGCCCGCCTCACGCGCGCGCGGCGCCGCGGTAACGGCACGACCGCCCTCGACGGGCACGCCCGCGTGCAGCGCCCGACGCACGCGTTCAAGCGCCGCGCGATCGGATTCGGACTGTTCGGCACTGCGGCGCACCGCACTCGCGATCGGAAGCTTCATGCGCGGATTGTCGCACAGGACCGCGTGGTTGCGGGCGAGGAAGGACCAGTACATCGGCGTCACCGGGCAGTCGACGCCGGGCTTGAAGCGGCAGCTGCGGCATGAATCCCCCATCTTCTCGAGGTACGCGGCGCCGCTCACGTAGGGCTTCGTCGTCATGCCCGTGAAGCCGTAGGTTCCCATCGCGAGCACGTTCGGCTCGACGACCCAGTCCCAGCTGTCGATGTACGCCGCCCAGAACCAGTCGCAGAGTTCCCGCGGCGCAACGCCCGCGAGGGTCGCGAGATTCGCGAGCACCATCAGCCGCGTGATGTGGTGGCTCCACCCCTCCTCCCAGACATCGCCGACGACATGGTCGAGGCACTGGAGTCCGCTCTCGGTCCCCCACCACGCCGCCGGCAGCGGCTCGCGCGCATCGAGCGCGTTCGGACGCGCCCCGCCGTCGACGCCTGCGGGCGGTGGCGCCTTCGGCGTCCACGCGCGCCCCGACCAGCTCGAGAACCCGCCGTCCCCGGGCGACGCGAGCGGCGCCTCGTCGGTGCGCACGACCGACCGGAACCCGTCGGTCTCGCGATGGATGCGGTAGACGAACTCGCGCCAGCCGATCAGCTGACGCACGAATCCCTCCTTGCTCGCGAGCGGCAGATCGAGCGCGAGCGTGTCCGCGAGCACGCGCGACGGCAGCAGGCGATGAAGGTTCATCAGCGGCGAGAGCCGCGTGTGGAAGAGGCCGCGGCTCTTCCGACTCATCGCATCCTCGTAGGGCCCGAAGCGCGGAAGGCAATGCCGTTCCGCCCACTGCCAGAAGCGCTCGATCTCGAGCCGCGTCGCGGGGATCGTCGAGAGGTCGAGCGCACCGGGATGCGCCTCGAAGCGCGACTCGATCTCGGCGACGATCTCCTCGCGCACCAGCGACGCGACGAACGCCGGCGGCTCGGGCGCGGCGGGATCGCCATCCCATCGCCGGCGGTTCTCGGCGTCGAAGCTGAACTTGCCGCCGATGGGCTTGCCGTCGGCCATGAGGATTCCCGTCCGCCGCCGGACCGCCTGGTAGAAGCGGTCCATGCGCCAGCCGCCCTCGACGCGCGCAGGCTCGAGGTCGGCCGCGGTCGTCAGGAATCCGTCATGCGGACGCAGCAGGATCCGCCCCTCCGCAACGAGCGGCGCGAGCTCGGCCCGCACCTCCCGCTCGGCGGGTTCCATGCACTCGATCGGAAGCGTCGCATCGGCATCCGCACGCTCGAGCCACGCGCGCAGCAGCTCGATCATCGGCGCATCGCCGCGCAGCAGCTCGACCCGATGCCCGCGCTCGGCGAGCTCGAGCGCGAAGGTGCGCTGGCTGAGAAGGATCCACGCGAGCCGCTGGCGGTGGTAGGGCCGGCGACTCAGCCACTCGCCACTCTCGAGGAGGAGGACGCGCGTCTCGGCCGGCACCGCCCCGCGCAACGGTCCGATCTCGACCGAGAGCTGGTCGGGCAGCGCGAGAATCGTGCGCCGCACGGAGGGAGCCGCATCGCCATCGGGTCGGATGCGGGCGGCGAGCTCCGCCTCGAATGCGGGAATCGGCGGAACCTCGGGTCGTCGGCGGGCAGGCACGGCCGCCCGTTCGCGCCTTCTCGGGCTGCGGATGCGATGCGCGCACGCCGCGACGGATCGCCGAAGCCCGCACCGCCTTCGCCCGTAGAATCGCCCCGCCGCTGCCGCCAGCCTGCCCATCGAGCCGATGCAGGTCGACCGCGCCGTTCCAGCGAGAACCGACCATGACCAACGCCCGCCCCGCGTCCGCCCTGAGCCGCCCGCCGTTCGACACGATCGGGCTCCTTCTCCTCCACGGCGCGACGGCGCTCTGGATCGGCTACGGCGCGGTCGTGAAGGCGGTCGAGTTCAACCCGCAGCTCCTGCCGCCGCCGATCCTCAAGTCGCTGCTCTGGCTCGCGCAGTCGTCGTCGCTCGCCGCGGGGCCGTTCCTCGAGTGGTCCTTCCGCGCGATCGTGGGTGCCGAGATCTTCCTCGCGCTCGCGATCCTCCTCTCGGCGCGCTGGGCGCGGACGATCGCGATCGCGACCCTCGGGTTCTTCTGCGCGATCCTCGTCGTCGCGATGGTGCAGGCGGGGCTCACCGACGGCGTCGCCGCGGCGCTCACCGGTTCCTGCGGCTGCTTCGGAGAGAAGGGACTTCCCGCGAGCGTCATGCTCGCGATCGACGGGCTTCTCCTCGCGTCGGCGATCTTCCTCGCCCCGCGCGGCCGCGCGGGTTCGCCCACGGCGGTCCTCGCGCCCCTCGTCCTCGGCGCGATCGCCGTCGTCGCCATCCCGAAGCCGGGTGTCGCGGGTGGCTCGGGCGAGGGCGGATCGCAGGTGTCGACCGAGCCGACTCCCGCCGTCGCCGAGGCCTGGCCCGCCGCACCCGCGAAGTACGAGGCGAACTACTTCCCGAAGTGGCAGGACTGGGTCGGCAAGCGCCTGCGCGACCAGCCGCTCGCCCTCGCGATCGAACGCCCCGTTCCCGACGACCTCGAGAAGGGAACCTGGATCGTCGCCTTCTCGCGCCCCGACTGCGACCACTGCCAGTCCTTCGCGCGTGCCCACTTCGCGACGCCGCGAAAGGAACGCGTCCTCAAGGTGTCCATCCTCGACACGGTCGGCAAGCCGCTCGCGATGCCGTGCGAGGGCTGCGTCGAGACCTCGCTCTTCCGCGTGAAGGCGAAGGAGGAGGGGCGCTCGCCGAACTACCTCTTCCAGACGCCCGTCTGCCTGCGCATGACCGACGGCGTCATCACGGCCGTCTGCACCGATGTCGACGACGCGGCGATGCTCGC
>JBJOHC010000225.1:0-5150 GCA_046047955.1 Planctomycetota bacterium | reverse complement strand
GTCGCCGATCGGGGTCTCGAGCGAGATCGGCTGCTGCGCGATCTTCATGATCTTGCGCACCTTGGCCACCGGCATGTCCATGCCCTTGCCGATCTCCTCCGCCGTCGGCTCGCGCCCCAGCTCGTGGACCAGCGAGCGCGTGGTCCGCGCCAGCTTGTTGATGTTCTCGATCATGTGCACCGGCACCCGGATGGTGCGCGCCTGGTCGGCGATGGCGCGGGTGATCGCCTGGCGGATCCACCAGGTCGCGTAGGTCGAGAACTTGTAGCCGCGCTTGTACTCGTACTTGTCGACCGCGCGCATGAGGCCCGTGTTGCCCTCCTGGATGATGTCGAGGAAGGGCAGGCCGCGGTTCCGGTACTTCTTGGCGATCGACACCACGAGTCGGAGGTTGCCGCCCGAGAGGTCGCGCTTCGCCTGCTCGTACTCGCCGAAGACGCGCTGGATGTCGCGCATGCGGCGCTCGAACTCGTCCATCGGCTCGAGCACGAGGTTGCGGAGTCCGTCGAACTCCTCCTGCATCACATAGACATCCTCGGGGTCGTAGCGGTCGGGGTGCTTCTCCGCCTTGGCGAGGTTGCGCTGCATCTCGCGCATCTTGCTGACGATGCCGAGGAGCTTCCGGTAGAGCGGGATGATGCGGCCCGTGCGCAGGCAGCACTCCTCGAGGAGCGTGCCGATGCGGCGGCGGCGGAGCGCGATCTCGCGCGTCGCGGTCGCGCGCTGCGCGGCCGAGAGCCCGCCCGCCTCAAGCGTCTCCCACGCCTGCAGGTTCAGCTTGAGGAGCCGCTCGATCGTGGGCAGGTTCGCGGGAATGCGCTGCTCGATCTTCTGCTTCGCGTGCGGCTCGGCGGTCGAGATGCGCATGGTCCGGTCGAACGGCAGCTTCTGGGCGTGCACGTCCTTGAGGATCTTGACCGCCTCGCTCGCGGCGTAGTCGCTCTCGAGCACGCGACGACGGAAGATCATGCGCGTCGTCTCGATCTTCTTCGCGAGACGGATCTCCTCCTCGCGCGTGAGCAGGGGGATCGTGCCCATCTGCGTGAGGTACATGCGGATCGGATCGTCGATCCGCTTCGATCCCTGCTCGGCGAGCGCCTTCTCGACGGCGGCCTGCATCTCCGAGTCGTCGAGGATGTCCTCCTCGACATCGAAATCATCGGGCTCGGGGCCGTCCTCGTCGCCTCGGGCCTCGCCCTCGGCGGCCTTCTTCTTGCGCTTCTTCTTCTTGATCTCGAGCTCCGCCGCCGCGAGGGCCGCGGCCGACGGCTGCGCGGGCCCGCCGAGCAGCGAGTCGGGGCGCGACGACCGCTTCGGATCGTCGCGCTGGAACTTGAGGTTCGTCTGGAGCGGCGCCTCGAAGCAGATGTAGCTGTTGCGGCGGATCTCGACCTCGTCGACCATCTCGATCGAGTGCTCGCCGAGGAAGACGAGCAGCTCGTCGATCTTCTCGGGATCGACGAACTCGTCGGGCAGGCAGGTGTTCAGCTCCTCGTAGCTGATCCACCGCCGGCGGATGCCGTGCTCCACCAGTTCACGGAGAACGGGCGAGAAGGATTCAAGGGTGTCGAGTGACATGCTCACGGTTGGCTGCTCCGTCCTGGCTCGGCCGTCGGGGTCGGACGACGGCGGAAGAGTGAAGTGACTGCGGTGGCGTCGTGTCCGCGTTCGCGGAGTCTGGCGAGGCGCTCCTGCGCCGATGCCGCATCGTTCGCGGCGGGGGGACTCGATTCGACGCCGATCCCGACGCGCGCGTTCGCGGTTCGGGTCGGATCGTGCGGATCTTCGGACGATGATGCGTTCGGCGAGGCGGCTCGCGGCGCGCTGGTTCTGAAGCGCTGACGCCGCTCGAGGTCCTCGAGGTCGCGCCAGCTGTCGAGGATCTCTTCGGCGGGGGTGCGGGCTCCGCCGACCGACGACTGCGCGGCCGCGCGGAGAAGTTCCGTTCCGAACAGGTAAAGATCGGATGCAAGACTCTTGAAGGGAGGGGAGTCTATGTCGGCTAGCAGCGCGTCGAAGGACAAGTTTCGCGCGGCCTCCGCGGCATCGCGGATGGCGGCAAAGATTGCCGAATGCCCGCGATCGGCGAGCTCGGCCGGCGAGAGCGCCTCGGAGAGCGGAAGCGTGCCGCAGCCCTCGACGGGCACCGCGACCGACGCCGCGCCCGGCTCGACGCAGAGAAGGGCGAGAAGGCGGCGCTCGGCCTCGACGCGCGCGCGCCGTCGGGCGGCGTCGCCTGGCGCAACCTCGAGCATGGCGCCGGACGGCTCGATGGGCTCGCCCGCGTTCGTCGGGGAGGCCACGGAGGGCGGCTCGTCCGAGATCCGTTCACCGCCGGTTCCGCGCGGCCGGAGCGATCGCGCGAGGCGCTCGAGTTCGGCCGACTGGAGGCCGAAGAGCTCGGCCATCGTCTGGAACACGAGCTGCCGCCGCAGACCGCCCATCGCGTTCAGTCCGAGGTCGACGAACTTCTGCACCGTCTGCTCGATGACCTGCTGGCGGCCCGAGAGCCCGCGCCCCGAGAGCCGCTGGGCGATGCGCTTCGCCATGAAGGGCAGGGCGTCCTCGCTCGCCGCGAGGGCGGCGGTGAAGCGGTCGGCGCCACCTTCGCTGCGGAGGAGGTCGTCGGGATCGAGTCCGTCGGGCAGGACGCAGATGCGGATGTCGATCGGCTCGGCGAAGAAGACCTCGATCGCGCGGTCGGCCGCCTTCTGACCCGCCTCGTCGCCGTCGAAGAGGAGGACGACCCGCTCGCCGAGCCGGCGCAGAAGTCGCGCGTGCTGCGTGGTGAGCGAGGTGCCGAGCGTCGCGACCGCGTTGGTGAAGCCCGCGCGGTGACAGGCGATCACATCCGTGTAGCCCTCGGTGATGATCGCCTCGCCCTTCTCGATGATCGGGCGCTTGGCGGCGTGGATGCCGTAGAGGGCGCGCGACTTGTGGAAGACGGGCGACTCGGGGCTGTTGAGGTACTTCGGCTCCTGCTCGGGGTCGAGCTTGCGCCCACCGAACGCGATCGGCCGACCGAGCTCGTCGAGGATCGGGAAGACGAGCCGGTTGCGCAGGAGATCGACATGCCCGCCGTTGCGCCCCTCGCGGATGACGCCCGCCGCGACGAACGCGGCGAAGGGCGGATAGTCCGCGCCGCCCGACCGGACGGCCTTGCGGACGCCCTCGACCATCGCGTCGAAGCGGTCGGGCGATGCGCCGAGACCGAAGCCCTCGAGGACCGCCTCGTCGTAGCCGCGACGCGCCGCCTCGGCCCGCGCCTTCGCGCCCGCCTCGGGGTCGGCGAGGACCTTGCGGTAGTAGCGCCACGCCATCGCGTTGGCGCGGAGCACCTCGTCGCGGGTCGGCTCGCCATCGCCCGCGCCACGCGCCCGCGGTTCCCAGGGCGTGAGCTCGACTCCCGCCTTGCCGGCGAGGAAGCGCAGCGCCTCGGGGAACTCCATCTTGTGGTAGTTGATGACGAAGTCGATCGCGTTCCCCGCCGCGCCGCACGCGAAGCACTTGTAGAAGCCGTTGCCGCCCATCGCGGACTTGTGCGTCACGACCGCCATCGAGGGCGACCGGTCGTCATGGAAGGGGCAGAGTCCGACATGCTCGCGCCCCTTCGGCCGCAGGGCCACGACCTCACCGATGACCGACAGGATGTCGGTCGCGGCGAGGACACGGTCGCGATCGTTGGTGGCGGACATGGGGGTCACGGTGGCTGGAGACGCCGACGGCTGGGACGCGGGGAGTGAACGGTGCGAAAGAGGCGCGAAGCGGAACTCGGAAACGGAACGCACGCGCGCCCCAACGGGACGCGCGTATCGATCGATGCACAGACAACCGCATGGCGTTGGTCCCGAGGAATCCGCGGTGCGACACCGCTTCACCCCGTGGCAACAGACAGGCCACCGGCTCTTTTCCTGAAGATGCGGTTGAACGGCAACACAGCAGAGCCGGACAGGCGCCGTCGGCGCACGCACGACCCGCAGACACGAACGTTGTGTTCAACTGTGCTCGGCAGAAGGCGGTCGGAGTTTGCCCAGCCCGCGATCGGCGGCGCATGGGGCGGTGGTTGCTTCTGCCGAGACGGAGAATAGCCCGACTTCCGCCCTCGTCAACGCAACGCACACAAAAACCCTCACCGTTGCCCCTTGACTTCGACTCGGGAGTCTGCTCACGCCGACGGACGGGAAAAGCACCGCAGGCGCACCGAAAAAGCACCGCAGGCGCACCGAAAAAGCACCGCAGGCGCACCGAGGCGCGCCTGCAGGATCGTTCGTGTGCGTCGCCACCCGTCTCCGAGACCGGCCACCCGATTCTCCACCGGGGCGGCGCCTGAGAGCAGGGGGGGACCGTCGTTCAGCCGACCGTCTCGCCCGCCTTGATGCGACGGGTGTACGCGTACTTGCGCTTGATCGGCTTGACGACCAGGCCCTGGCGGATCGCCCGGACCGACGCCTTCACGCGGGTCGGAACGCCATCCACCATCGCGGTGACATCCTGCAGATTCGGCTTGAACATGCGCTTCTTCCGCGAGGTCGTCTTGATGCCGACGCCACCGAGGTACTTGGCCTTGCCGCGGTACTTGCAGACCCAGCCAGAGGAAGTGGAGGCACCGGTGAAATGGCAGACGCGTGGCATGGTTCGATTCTCGGAAAAAGGAGATGCGCTCGAGGGCGAGCCCCGCACTATAGCAAAGGCGGCGCGCTGCGCAAGCGGTCGGCACGGACCGTCAGCTCGCGTGGCAGGAGTCCGGCGACGCGAAGGACGCCCGAGAGCCCGTCGATATCGGATTCACCGAAGCAGGCGACCTCGTGACTGTCGGCATCCAGGACGCCCCAGAGGACGCCGTTCCGATAAACGGGAATGACGATCTCGGAACGGTCGCGCGGATCGCAGGCCACGTAGGCGTTTCCGAGCAGGGCGACATCGTCGACCAGTCGGACCGCCTCCTCGCGGAACGCCTGCCCGCAGACCCCGTGCAGACCGATCGGGGAGCACGCGGGCTTGTCGCGGCGCGCCGCGAGGATCAGGTGCGGTTCGCCCGAGGCCTGCGGCGCCTCCATCGAGGATCGGCTGCGGTCGACCTCGCCCTCGGCGGCGATCGAATCGGCCAGGGTCCCATCGGGCGCTTCGATCAGGTAGAAGCCGATCCAGCT
>JBJOHC010000224.1:0-13669 GCA_046047955.1 Planctomycetota bacterium | reverse complement strand
ACAGGAACGCCAGCTCGCGCCCGTCCGAAAGGAAGCGCGCGCGATCGAGCGACCATGGATGCGGGACGAGCGCCGTGTCGACGGCGACTTCGCGCACCATCGGGGCGCCCGGGCCGGGAGCACGCTCGATCCTGAACAGCCGCGGCACGGGCCGGTCGATCTCGCCGCCCGGCTTCGTGTAGTCAAGCGTCCGCAGCCTCGGCTCGAGCCGGTCCTTCGGAGCAGCCTCGACGATGTGCACGGGGTGCCGCGCACCGCGCTTGACCTTCATCGCAACGACCGCATCGCGCGCGGGCGAGACCCACTCGCCGCCGGTGTACGCGTCGCCCTCGACGCCGTCGGTCGTGCGGAAGATCTCGCGCCCATCCGCGCGGATCACGAGATTCGGCCCATCGCGACCGACCTCGACGCCCGCCGCCGCAGGCTGCGACTCGCCGTCCTGCGTCTCCTTCTGGCCGTCGGTCTGGTCGACCGCCTCCGGCTCGCGGGCGGCGTTCGCGCCGGCCTTGCCCGTCGCGGGCGCGCGCGCGATGCGGAGCGTCTTCTCGACGTCCGACGCCACCGCGAAGCCGAGCTCCTCGCCCGACGCGGTACGCACCATCCACGCGTGCCCACCGAAGGTGTGCTGCCGGCGCTCGCCGCGCGCGGGCACGCGGCCGTACGGCTTCGACTGGCCACGCGCGTCGACCCAGAGGATCTCGACCTCCTCGTCGAGCGTGTTCACGAAGGTGATGCCGCTCGAGGCGCCCTGCCCCACGCTGCGCGCGCGCGCGGGCGACAGCCGCAGTTCGAGCGCCGCCGCCGCGTCCGAACCGGCCTCCGCGTCGGCGCGATGGCGGCCCGTCTCGAGGTCGAACACCTTGGGGCGCGCGACCGATTCGAACGACACGACGACCATCCCGTCCTCGACGGCAACGCCCTGCACCGGCAGGCGCGTGGCCGAGACCGCCCCGCCGTTCGGCGGCGGCAGGAGACGCGCGGCCTCGTCGTGATCGAAGAGCGGACGCCTCGCGGCGGCGCCCTCGGCGCGCGCGTCGACGAGCCACCAGCGGCGCTCGCCCGACGGCGACGACTCGGCGTACCAGAGCCGCGCGCCGTCGATCCAGGTGCGCGGGCCGACGGGATCGTGGTAGAGCTTCGTCTGCGCGTCGATCCGCGCGCGCGCGGCGGCGATGCGGGTGCGCATGTCGTCGAGGGAGTCCGACGCCTGGGCAAACCCAGGCGACACGAGCGATCCCAATGCAAGCACGGCAAGGCAGATGAAGTGCATGCCGAGAGCGTACTCGCCCGGTTCGGCGGTCGCAGCGATGTGAGATTCACAACCGCGGCATTGCAAAGTCCGTGCAAGCGAGCCGGCCACCCACATGCCACCGGAGCGACTCAATCACGCGGACCACTCGCGAGCCATCGTCGAACCTGAACACGCGCGGTCGACGCTTCCGCCCGACCGCAGCGTTGCGGTCCGTCCGATCACACGAGTCCGCATCCAGAGGAACCCATGATTCTCCGCACCAAGTCCCTGTTCACGCTCGCACTCGCGGCGGCGGCCTGCCTCGGCGCCCCGAGCCTCGCGCAGTCGACCGCCGACTTCCGCGTCCTCCCCTACCAGATGAACCCCGTCCTCGACGGCATCAACCTCACGTGGTTCACCATCGGATCGACCCCGGGCACCCTCACCGTGACCGGCCCGGGGCTCAAGAGCCCGCTCGTCTACACGAGCGCTCCGGTGCTCGATCCCGTCCTTGACTACCAGATCAACGCCGAGCTCACGGCAGGCGGTGCGTTCCCCTTCAGCACCACCGCCGTCTTCGAGGCGCCGGGCGTGCCCGCGCGCAACTGGCGCCACCGGATCAACGTGAGCGGCCTCCAGGCCGACACCGAGTACACGTACACGGTCACGCAGGGCGCATCGAGCTACTCGAACACCTTCCGCACGGCGCCCGACGCATCGACGAACCGCACGCTGCGCTTCATCGCCATCTCCGACAGCGAGACGCTCGTCCTCGGCCGCACGCGCTTCCGCGAGTGGGCGCGCACGACGCCGCAGACTCCCGGCAGCACGGGCCGCCCCGCCGGCACGGGCCGCGGCCGCGACCAGTACCTGCTCACCGAGACGAAGGGCTACCAGGAGAACATCGCCAACATCAAGTCGCGCGGCGCCGACATGCTGATCTTCGCGGGCGACCTCATCGAAGGCACCTCGAACGAGTGCCAGCGGCGGTGGGACGAGTTCTGGCGCCACAACGCCGGCGAGTACAACGATCTCTTCAGCGGCATGCCGTTCGTCGCGGCCATCGGCAACAACTGCATCTACAACGGCGGCAGCAACGGCTCGGCCAACCCGCTCGTGCAGTACGCGCGCAAGCAGTGGTCGTCGTACTTCGACTTCCCTGCGAACAACGACCCCGCCGCCAAGGACCTCTACTACCGCACCGACTACGGCCCGGTCACGATCATCACCCTGTGCTCGGTCGGAGCGCTCGGCGCCAACGACAACGTCGCGCCGGCGCAGGGCCAGTACATCAACGCGACCTCGCCCGACAACCGCGACACCAACCGCGCCTGGCTTCTCAACTACCCCTACGGCGACCTTCCCGACTTCAACATCGGCACGGCGCAGTGGAACTGGGCGGTACAGGAGCTCGCCGCCGCGCGCGCCGCGGGCCAGATCATCCTTGTCCAGTGGCACCACACGCCGTTCAGCCGCGGCATCCACGGGACGAGCGTGACCAGCACGCAGTCGGGCGAGGCGATGCGCATCTACGCGCCGCTGATGGAGCAGTACCGCGTGGCGGGCGTCTTCACGGGCCACAGCGAGGTCGCCGAGATGAGCTACTTCGACCTCGACAACGACGGCTTCGGCGTGCATCTGTGGGATGTCGGTGCCGCGGGCGATGGCCTGCGCGGCGTCGAGGACGCGCCGGGCCTGACGGCGGCAGCGATCACCGCGTGGCGCGCCAACCCGCTCAACAGCGAGGGTGCGGCGTGGACCGCGAATCCGTACCACCGCTGGTGCGCCGACCAGAGCGAGCCCGAGACCTGGAACGGCAACCAGCTCGTCGGCGGAGGAAAGCACTACGGCTTCCTCGAGTTCGACATCGAGCGCCTCGCCGGCGGCGCGTTCCGCATCACCTACCAGAACTGGCACACGTTCCCGCTCAACGCGGGCGACTCGGACTTCACCGTGACCGGCTACGAGCTGCGTCCGTACAGCAACCGCGTCGTGCTCGAAGGTCCCGCCGACAACCTCCGGCCCGTCGCGTTCGAGCCGACCTGCGCGCAGGCCGACCTCAACCAGGACGCCCTCGTCGATGCGGCCGACATCGCCGTCATCCTGAGCGGATGGGGCACCGCCGCCGGCGATGTGAACGGCGACGGCGCCACCAACGGCGACGATCTCGGCTACCTGCTTGCCGCCTTCGGAAACGACTGCCGCGGCTGAGATTGCGGCATCACCTGACCTCGCGCGCGGCGCCCAGATGTGCTCTGGGCGCCGCGCTGCGCTTCCCAGCTGTTTCGCACGATCCCGACACGGCGCTCACCTCGCCCACACGCCCCGTCCGTCGAATGCCCCGTTGTCTCGGCCGCGTCGTCGGGCAGCTCGCGCCTCCATCCGAGCGCGCAGCGTCCGCCCCCCACTCCTGTGTTGAAGCCTTTCTCGGAGCACCCATGCGCACTCACATCGCCCTTCTCTCAACCACGCTCGCTGTTGTCCCGCCCGCGCTCGCGGGCCTTCCGTCCGAAGCCCTTCCCCGCATCGGCGTCGGTGACGCGATCGACGGCAACGCCGTCGTCCTGGTCCGTCCAGCAGCCGGCTCCGGCAGCGTCACCGTCGAGATCGCGACCGATCCCGCGATCAGCAAGATCGTCTCGACGCACAACCTCTCGATCAAGAACCCGCTCGTTCCCGGCAAGATCTACCTCGCGGGCCTCGATCTCGGCCGCCGCTACTACGCGCGCGTGACCGACGGCGCGCTCACCCGCACCGCGACCTTCGAGACCGGCGCCACGGCGCTCGGCACCAACGCTGCCCCCGCAGGCGTGCGCTTCGGCGTCACCGGCGACTGGCGCGGCGACGTCGGCATCTACAACGCGATCCTCAACGCCGACGAGCGGGGCCTCGACTACTTCGTCAAGCTCGGCGACACCATCTACGCCGACGTCGCGAGCCCCGCGGTGCCCGTGCCGCAGGCGACCACGCTCGACGAGTACCGCGCCAAGCACATCGAGAACTACCAGCCCACGCACGGCATCGACCCGTGGGGCGAGCTCGCCGCGAGCGCGCCGACCTTCTCGATGATCGACGACCACGAGGTCACCAACGACTTCGACGGCGGCGCGTTCGACGCGGTGAACGGCTGGTACAACCAGGGCTCGCTCTACGTGAACGGCCTGCAGGCCTTCGTCGAGCACAACCCGATGTTCCCGACGACCTGGCCCGCGCTCGGCGACCCGCGCGTCGACGGCCGCCCGAACCTCTACCGCTCGTTCCAGTGGGGCCAGCACGCCGCGACCTTCATGGTCGACGCGCGCAGCTTCCGCGACGCGAACCTGCCGCCGGTGGCGAATCCGTTCGACCCGGTCCAGGTGGGCGCCTTCATCCAGGCGAGCTTCAACCCGGCGCGCACGATGCTCGGCTACCCGCAGCTCGGCCTGCTGCTCCAGGACCTCCAGCGCGCCGAGGCCGCGGGCGTGACGTGGAAGTTCATCATGACCTCGATGCCGATGCAGAACTTCGGTCCGCTCGCGGGCGAGGACCGCTGGGAGGGATACGCCGCCGAGCGCGCGTACCTCCTCTCGCAGATCGTCCAGCTCGGGATCCGGAACGTCGTCTTCGTCACGGCCGACTTCCACGGCACGATCGTGAACGACATCACCGTGCCGAATCCGGCGAACCCGGCGCAGCAGCTCTTCACGGGCATGTTCGAGATCATCACCGGCTCGGTCGCGTACTCGGCGCCCGCCGGCCCGACGTTCGCGCAGCTCGGCCTCTCGACCGGCGCGCTGACGCCCGCGCAGTACGCGTTCTACCAGTCGCTGCCGAACGCGGCGAAGGACACGTTCATCGCCGGCCTCCTCGACAACGTGATCGCCGGCTACGGCTACTCGCCGACGGGCATCCAGGACCCGTCGATCAGCGCGAACTTCACCGTCGGTGGCCCGGTCGCCGCGCACCACTACGGCTGGAGCGAGTTCGACATCGACGCGCAGTCGAAGGCGCTCACCATCACGACCTACGGCGTCGACTGGTACACGCCCGCCGAGGCGGCTGCCGATCCGGCCGCGATCATCGCGCGGCCGATCACGGTGCGTCAGCAGATCGTGCTCGATCCCGCGGCCGGCGCGTGCGCGCAGGACCTCAACGGCGACGGCACGGTGAACGGCGCGGACCTCGCGATCCTTTTCAACGCGTGGGGCGCGTGCGGTGGCGGCGCCTGCCCGGCGGACTTCGACGCCGACGGCGCGGTCGAGGGCGACGACCTCGGCCTGCTGCTCGGCAACTGGGGCGATTGCTAAGTCGCCACACAGGAACCAGTTGTCGATGCCACCACCGCGGCCTCGGAGGCGACTCCGAGGCCGCGGTGCGTGTGCAGCACGCCGCACCCGTTGCGGCCCGAGCGTGTGAGGCTTCTGCAAGTTCGCCGCGATCGGGTTGCCCATGTGGCTCTCCGCGGCACCCTTCGGCTGCCGTCGAACGCGGGCGACGGCGCTGTCCCTCTGCCACGGTGGTCCGACCGTGGCGAGTCCCTCGGAAGCCCGCAACAGGTCCCTCCGCAACACCTCGATCGTGGCCGCACTGGCCCTCACCGCGCTTGCTTCCGCAGCCAGCGCCTCCGTCCTCGTCTCCGCCGACTTCTCGACCTACGCCGATGGCGCGCTGGTCGGCCAGAACGGCTGGGCGCAGTACAACACCCAGTCGACCGCACCCATCTCGGTGTCGGGCGGACGCGTGCAGTGGGCCGGCAACGGCAACACCGCGGTGAACAACCAGGACGCCGTCCTCTCGTTCGCAAGCCAGATCACCCAGCCCCTCTCGGGCGAGACGGTGCTGCACTTCGACATCATGATGTCGATCGCGAGCGCCGGCGCCGCGCCGTCGTACTTCGCAGCGCTCAACCAGAACACGGGCAGCGCCACCGCGGGCAACTTCCAGAACGTGCGCCTCGCGGTGCAGGCCAGCGGAACGGGCTTCGTGTTCGGCTCGCGCCTCAACGGCCAGACGGGCTACCCCTTCGGCTACGGCAGCTCGGCGCTGAACTTCAACCAGATGTACGCGCTCCGCGCCGAGGTGCACCTCGTGGCGGGCAACGCGAACGACTACATCAACCTGTACGTCGGCGACAGCTTCGCCAACCTCGCGCTGCACGCGACGGCGGGCTACACGACGGGCACCGTCGCCGACATCTCGGTGGGCGGCATGCTGCTGTCGCAGTTCGCCTCGTCGACGGCGTTCGAGTCGGGCGTGTCGATCTCGAGCATGAGCGTGTCGCTGGTGCCGGCGCCAGGCGCAGTCGCGCTCGTCGCACTCGCGGGCCTCGTCGGCCGCCGGCGTCGCTGAGATTCGCGCAACGCTGACAGCCGCTTCGTGCGGCGCGTACACGGCGGCGCGAACATCCGTCCGCGAGCAGCCAGCATCCTGCTCTGCCTTTCAGTCACGACCGTCGTCCCGGCCCGGGGCGACGGTCGTGCGTTTGGGCCTGATCGAGATCGGACGCGTCCGCGCCAAGGCGAGGTGACGGCGAGGGAGTGGGGCGTCGATCGAATGGTCACAGCGACCGGAGGAACGCGAGCAGCGCGGCGCGTTCCGCTGCAGGCATCGCCACGAACGCATCCCGCGCGCGCTGCGCCTCGCCGCCATGCCAGAGCACGGCTTCCTCGATGGAGCGCGCGCGGCCGTCGTGCAGCAGCCGCGTGTGGCCGTTGACCGTCTCGATGAGACCGAGCCCCCAGAGCGGCGGCGTGCGCCATTCGCGCCCCGTCGCATCGCCGTCGCGGCGGTCGTCGGCGAGTCCGTCGCCCATGTCGTGAAGCAGGAGGTCGGTGTACGGATGGAACTCGACGCCGCGCAGGCCTTCGATCGGCGACCGGTCGCCCGTGCGGAGGGTCGGCGCATGGCAGCGGGCGCATCCCGCCTCGGCAAACAGCGCGCGACCGCGCTCGACCTCGGGCGTTCCCGCGCCGCGCTGCGCGGGAACCGCAAGCACGCGGCAGTAGTGCGCAAGGCGAGCGACCTTGTGCGCATCGACCTCAGGCGCGCCGGTTGCGGGATCACCTCCCGACGGCGCGTCGATCGCCTGCGTGGGCATCGTCGGTTCCGCCATGTGCGCGGGATTCGTGAGCCCCATGTCCTCATGCAGCGCGGCCATCACCTGCGCATCGAGCGTCGGCTGCGACGCCTTCCAGCCGAACCGCCCCACGCGGGGCTCCGACCCGGCGACCAGGTGCGCGCGGCCCGAGATGCCGTCGCCATCGACGTCGTCGGGATCGGCCATGGCGAGGATCGTCGCGTCGTCGACCGCCTCGAGCAGCCCGCCACCGATCAGCTGCGGACCGATGCGCAGCGAAAGCCGCAGCTCACCGAGCGGGCCATACGCAGGCCGCGCGAGCGTGGGCACGATCCGCGCCAGCTCGTAGGACGCACCGTCCGTATAGCGGCCAGGCTCCATGCGCTCCTCGAGGACAAGCGCCGCCTCGGGCGCGACGCCGGGGATCGCCTGATCCTGGATCTGCGCGCCGTACACCGGATGCGGCGCGCCGTCTGCATCGCGCGGACTGATGAAGACCACGGCGCCGACACCCACATCGCCCGCAGCGAGCGGCGGACGGCCACGGCCGTCGTCGGCATGGCAGGCGCTGCAGGAGTTGGCGTTGAAGAGCGGTCCGAGTCCGTCGCGACCCGCGGCGCTCGCGGGGGCGACCACCCAGTTGTCGCGAAAGAACGAGTTGCCCACGCTGAACGCGCGGCGGTCCTCGCGCGAAAGCCCCGGGACCGGCAGGCTGAACGCGTGCGGCCCCATGGCGTCGACGGTCGCGGGGCCACCGAGCCGCGCACGATCCGGGGCCTCGAGCAGCGCCGAGAGCGCGAGGATCGCGGCGGTCATCATCCCTGCGGCTCCTCGGGGAACTCGTATCCGAACAGCCGTGCCGCCAGGTCGAGTTCCTCGCCGAGCGTCTCGAGCGGCTCGAGCGCCGCCATCAGCTGCGCCCGCCGAGGATCGCCGTCCGCAGCGCGCATCGCCCGATCGAACGGCGCCGGCATCGCCTCCACCGCCGCGAGCGCTGCGTCGAGCGCCGCACCCAGCGCGTCGGCGCGGGCCGGGTCCTTGCTGCGCACGAACTCGATCGCACCCGCATCGCGCAGCACGAGCGCGATCCCGCGGATGTTCGCCTTGAAGTCGCGGTCGGTGGTGTCGCTGAAGCAGCTGTGCTCCTCCTCCTGATCGCGCGTCTCGAGCGGCACCGCCAGCCGCTCGCCGGACATCTCGAAGCCAGCCAGCAGCGCAGGACCGATCAGGATCGCCCGCATCGCACGCGGGTCCTTCTCGAAGCGCGCGCGATGGTTGTCCTCGCCCGCCTTCCACGCACGGTCGAGCTTGGCGAGGTCCGCGCAGAGCATGTCGGTGACCTCGAGCAGGTACTCGCGGCGACGCGCCGCGAACGGGTCGCTGCCATCCGTGAAGTCGGTCGCCTTGCGGTCGCCCGGGCCCTCCTCCGACGCATCGGCGCCCCACAGCATGAACTCGATCGCGTGCCAGCCCGTGCACACGTTCGTCTCGCCGCCGCGCTGGTTGTGAAGCCGAAGGATCGCCGCGCCAAGCGCCGGGTACTTCGCAGCGTCGCGGATGATGCCCGTCCGCGACGCCGCGTCGGCGGGCTCGATGTACGACTCGTCCACCGGCCATGCATTCACGAACGTCTCGACGCCGCCGCGCCGCGTGTCGATCGGTCCATCGCCAAAGCGGAACGCCTCGGTACGGCCGTACACGTCGCGCGCCGCGACCCATGACTCGCGGGCACGCGCGAGACCCGCCTCGCTCGGCACCTCGCAGAAGGCGCGAATCGCCGCGCGCATCTCCTCGGCGCGCTTGAGGCTGTCGGCGTACTCACGCGCCACGATCTCCGCGTAACGACGAACGCAGGCCTCGGCAGGCGAGCCGGCGGGAGCTTGCAGGGACAGGAACGCCATGACGACACACGATGCGAGCATGTCGTCATCTCAACACGCGGCAGCGCGGAGCGTTCGCACCAAGTTCGCCTCTCACCGATTCTGAATGCGCCGCTCACGAAGCCGCCATGGAAGACGCACACCCTACGCGCCATGATGCCGTCCCTCCTGCATG
This sequence comes from Planctomycetota bacterium, assembly GCA_046047955.1. Lineage (GTDB taxonomy): Bacteria > Planctomycetota > Phycisphaerae > Phycisphaerales > SM1A02 > QWPT01. The sequence continues at coordinate 4,328 of JBJOHC010000224.1, read as the reverse complement.
CACTCGTTGTCCCGATGCTGGCTTCCGCACCCCTCGCATCCGCTCCGGGCGCGATGGCGGCTGCGCGAGAGACCTCCGATGCAGCGCTGGCCGAGCGGATGCTCACCTCGGTCGTGAGCGTGACGAGCTACCGCCGCGTGCCCACGACGCCGTCGCCGACGGGCCGCTGGGAGATCGCGGACGAGTCGCCGTTCCCCGGCTTCATGCGCAATGTCGTCGCGACGGGCATGGTCGTCGCAGCCGATGGAACGATCCTCTGCTGCCGCTCGCCGCTGATCACCGACGAGGGCGGCCTCGCCGAGATCGTCGACGTCGAGCTCTCGACCGGCACCCGCTACGAGGCGGAGATCCTTGCGAGCGAGCCCACCATCAACCTCGCCGTGCTCAGGGTGAAGTGGCCGGAGGGGACCACGGCGCCCGGCGAGCTGACGGTCATCGAGCGCGGGTCCTCCGATGCGCTGCGCCCGGCCGACCGCGTGATCGCGATCGGTGACCCGTTCGGATCGGCACGCACCTTCGCGCCCGGCGTCGTGATGGCGCTGCCTGCGACGGCCTGCTACCAGTCCGATCTCACGGGCTCGCTCATCCACGCGAGCATGTCGATCGCACCCGGCTCCATCGGCGGCGCGCTCGTCGACGCCTCGGGCAAGGTCGTCGGCATGCTCGTGCCACAACCCCAGCTCAAGCCTGAGGTTCGCACCGAGCCGCTCCCGTACGTGACCTACGCGATGCCACTCGACACCGCGTTCGGCGTGGCCGAGGCGCTCAAGAAGAAGCGGACCAACGACTCGCCGTGGATGGGCTTCTCCGTCCTCTCGCGCGAGGAGCTGCGCGCACGCGTCGGCGAGGCCGAGTACAACGCGATGACCAAGCCCGAGCACGGCATCTACGTCGACGACATGTTCACGACGGGTCCCGGCGCCAAGGCAGGCGTGCAGCGCGGCGACTTCCTCATGGAGGTCAACGGCGCGCGCATCGTCAACGTCGTCGACTTCCAGCAGGCGCTCTACTACAACTTCGGCGGAACGCCGGTGCAGATCAAGGTCTGGCGTGGAGGCAAGACGCTCGACCTCATGATCCGCATCGAGACGCGTCCTGCGGACGCGAACAGGCGCTGAACGCGACGTTCACGCAGCGCTTGCGCTCGCCTCGCATAAGACAGAAGGGCTCCTGACCATCGCACAACCCGCGATTGACACGGGATGGGGATGGTGCTGTCCATGCGAGGTCGCGTTGACCTCGCGATGTGATCCAACCTGGAGCTGCTCAGTATGTCCCGTAGCATCATCACCCTCGCTTCGTCGGTCGCCCTCGCGACCACCGTCGCCGCGACCGCGCAGTCGGTCATTACCGGCCCGAGCTCGTCGGCAACGCCGTACGTCCGTCCGCACAACGGATACCCGGTCGATGTCGTGTCGATCATCACCGTCGGCGACTTCGTCAACTACAAGCCCGACGGCGTCTCGCCCTACTACTTCTGCGGCATCCCCGACGGCATGGGCGCCTACAAGAACAACGACGGCACGATGACCGTGCTCGTCACGCACGAATACACCACGACCAACGGCGGCGGCGTTCCCCGTGCGCACCACCCCGCAGGCTTCTCCAACGGCGCGTTCACCAGCCAGTGGAAGATCAACACCACTCCCGGCGCCGACTTCCTCAAGGTCGTGAACGGCGAGGACATGATGAACTCCGTCCAGACCGTGACCAACGGCTCGGGCGGCTCGCTCTACACGCTGCAGCGCTTCTGCTCGGCCGACCTCGCGGAGATGTCGGGCCTCTACAACCCGGCCTCGGGACTCGGCGCCACGGAGCGCATCTTCTTCTCGGGCGAAGAGGCCTCGGGTGCGGGCCGCGTGATCGCGACCGGCGTCAATGAGCGCATCGGCGTCGAGCTCGTTCCCTTCAACGTGCTCGTCGGCGCGTGGGAGAACATCATTGTGCGCCCGATGGCGAGCGACAAGACCGTCGTCATCGGCACCTCGGACGGCAACGCCAACCGTGTGTTCCTCTACGTCGGCGACAAGCAGGCGACCGGCACGCTCATGGAGAAGGCCGGCCTCACCAACGGCATCGGCTACGGCGTCCAGGTCTCGGTGAACGGCACCGCCGTCGCGACCGAGAGCCGCGACTTCTGCTTCAACGCCGCGGGCAAGCCGCGCTACACCGGCACCTTCACCCTCGTGCAGGGCAACGTCGGCACCACCTTCCTCCGCCCCGAGGACGGCGCGTGGGATCCCGCGAATCCGGCCGACTTCTACTTCGTGACCACCGACCGCGTCGACTCGACGAACTACGGCGGCACGCAGGTCGGTCGCTCGCGCCTCTTCCGCATGCGCTTCAGCGACGTGAACAACCCGCTCGCCGGCGGCACCATCGAGGCGCTCCTCGACGGCACCGACGTGATGGAGATGGGTGACAACCTCACCGTGTACAACGACCTGCAGGGCGGCACCCGCGTCATCCTGACCGAGGATCCGGGCAACAGCCCGCAGAACGCGAAGACCCTCCTCTACACCGTTGCGACCGACACGCTCGAGGTCATCCTCGAGAGCGACCGCGCCCGCTTCGGCGACTGGTTCGGCGTTCCGGCCGTCGCTCCGTTCAACCAGGACGAGGAGAACTCGGGCGTCATCGACGCGCGCGACACCCTCGGCCTCGGCTGGTTCATCCAGAACATGCAGGCCCACTACAACATCACCGGCGAGCTCGTGCAGGGCGGACAGCTCTACGCCTACTACTGCCCGGCGTGCGTCGGCTCGTCGATGGCCGACCTCTCGACCCCGCTCGACGGCGTGATCGGCGGCGACGACCTCGCCGTGCTGCTGAACGGATGGGGCCAGGCTGGCGCCTCCGACATCAACCGCGACGGCACGACCGACGGCAGCGACCTCGGCATCCTGCTCAACAGCTGGAACCAGAACTGAACCAGCACGCACGGCCCCGCGGAAGTCTGCGGGTCCGTGCGATCTCCCGCATCGCTCCACCGCCCCGGACCCACGTCCGGGGCGGTGTTGTACCTGGCACCAACCTGGCACCTCCCCGAGAGGTGCCAGGTGTGCCAGGAGGGTGCCGAGCACCCACGCGGAGTATGCGCTGGACGCCTGCTGACGGGCCCTGCGCGCCACGTCTGAGGTAACCGGTTGCCTCCTGGCACGCCAGGGCGGTCCGCGGGTGGTGCCAGGGTGGTGCCTGGCACCGATAGGATGGCGTGGTGCGCGCGTCCGACGAACCGACCACCCCTGCCCCTTTCGCTGCGCGACTGCGCGATGCGCTCGAGATCGCGAACACGCCCTTCCGCTTCGCGCAGGACGCCATCCGCTTCCCGCGCAGCGAAGCGCGCATGACGCGCCGGATCGAGTCGCAGCTCGCGCGCGGCACGCCGATCCTCGTCTACAGCGCCCCGAAGACGGCCTCCACGGCCGTCGCCGCCGCACTCGATCGAACCGCGGGCATCGAGACCGTCAAGGTCCACTTCCTGCACCCCGAGCACTTCTGGGCAGGTCCGCTCCAGGCGAAGGTCGCGCCCGACGGACTGCTCCGCCATCGCGCCATCGAGCAGCGGCCGTCGCGGCGGCTGCTCCTCGACGGCGACCGCCCGCTGCGGGTGGTTTCCGTCTTCCGCGATCCGATCGCGTTCAACCTCTCGAACTACACCTACTTCGGCCGCGCCTACTGGATGCGCACCTTCTGGCGGTCCGCGCCGTGGATCCCGATCTCGCGCATCCTCGCGCACTTCCTCGCGACCTTCCCGCACGAGTCGTCGAGCCTGTGGTGGACACGCGAGTTCGCCCGCTCGACCGGCATCGACCCGCTCCGCGAGGGTTTCGACACGACGCGCGGCTGGCAGCGCTACCAGCGCGGACGGTTCGACTGCCTGGTGCTGCGCGCCGACATCGCCGACACCGAGAAGCACGCGGCGCTTGCCTTGTGGCTCGGCTGCGCCGTCGCCCCCGTCGAGCGCGAGAACCTCAACGACACGCAGGCCGCACCCGGCGTCTACGAGCGGCTCAAATCCGCGATCCGCGGCGAACCCGCGTACGTCGACCGCATGCTCGACCTGCCCGCCGCGCGTGCGTTCTACGACGACCGTCAACGCGAGGCGCTGCGATCACGCTGGCTGTCGTGAACAGCCGCACTAGCATCACCCCTCGGGAAACGGCTCGCCGCTCGACTCAGCTCGGCTTGCGCACGAGCCCGCCGCTCAGGATCCAGCCCATCGCGGCGCGGTCGAGCTCGGTCCAACGGTCATCCCACATGTAGCGGTTGATCCGCGGGAACTCCGCCTCCATCGCGCGCTCGATCTTCGCGTGGATCTCGCGGTC
>JBJOHC010000223.1:0-5662 GCA_046047955.1 Planctomycetota bacterium | reverse complement strand
GCGGCCGCAGCCGCGACCGCTCCAAATGGAGCGTACCGGGATCGAACCGGTAACCTATGCCTTGCAAAGGCATCGCTCTCCCAGTTGAGCTAACGCCCCAATACAGCCGCGAGTATAGCGGGAATCGACAGTCGCGCCATCATTCCGACGCGCCCGGCGTCGCGACCTGCGGCGCAGGCGACGAGCCGAGGACATCGATCGACGCGGGGGTCACGGTGTTGAGCCGCAGGCTGTCGTCGTAGCGCATCGGACCCTTCACGCCGATCAGGAGTCCGAGCATCGACGAGAGATCGAAGCCAGGGCCGGGGACGATGTAGGCGATCGTCTGGCCGGTTCCGGGATCCTGGAGGCGGTAGAGAAGCGGGAGCCGCTCGCCGTTGAAGACCGCCGAGGCGTTGATGCGCCCGACGACGTCGTAGGGCTGGCGCGTGCGCATCGCGAGCTCGAGGTCCGCGACACCCTTCGAGTCCGCGTTCTTCCTGTTGCGGAGCGCGGCGATCTCGAGGAGCGACTTCTGCACCTCGATGCGCAGCGCGATCTGCTCGGCGCGCGCGTTGGCGAGCGTGCGCTCGCCGCGCGGCGTCGCCTCGGCCTCGGCGAGCGCGAGGAATCGCTCGCGCAGCTGCTCGAGCTCCGCGGTCTCGACGGGCGCCTTCGCGATGCGCTTCCAGATCGCGTCGATGTCGCTGAAGCGCACGCGCTTCACCTGCTCGACGACCTGCGCGCGGGCCTCCTCCTGCGTGGCGGGCGCTTCGGCGGCCGGTGCTCCGGTCGCGGGCTTCGGGGCTTCGGTCGTCGGGGCCGCGGTCGCCGGGTCCGTGTTCGTCGGCGGAACTTCCGTGTCCGTCACCGTCTCCGCGGCGGCGGGCGCTTCCGCCGCACCTTCGGTCGGCGCGGGCGCGGGCTCCGTCGGCGCAGGGGCGGGCGTCGGCGCGGTCACGGGCGCGGGCGTCGTCGCCGCGCCGCCTTCGCGCGTGATCGCCGAGGCCGCGATCCAGCCCGAGGTCCGGCCGTCGAGGACGATGCGGTAGTAGGTGTCGCGCTTGCCCGCGACTTCATCGATCAGCGCGAGCTCGTCGCCCGCGGCAAGGAAGCCGATCGCCTTCCAGCTGTTGTCGGGCTCGAATCCGCCTTCCGCGTTCGGAGCGTTCACCTGGGCGCGCGAGGCGATCTGGAGCTTCGATCCATCGGCCGACTTCGTCACGCCGGGGCCGGCCTGCACGAAGCCGTACCAGCCTTCGAACGCCTCGCCTTCGGTCGCGACGCGCACCCATCCGACCTGCTCCTCGACGACGCGCACCGCGAGGCCCTTCGCGAGGCGGCCGAAGGGGTAGCCGCTCTCGACGCTCGGCGCGGCGCGAACGAGCGCCGATTCCTCGCGGACCGTCGCCGTGTAGGGCGTCTTCGCCTGCGCGCCCGTGGGCGCGGGCGCCGCCTGGCCGAGGGCCGTGGGCGCGTGGAGCGCGAGGGCGGGGAGGAGGATGGCGAACAGGCGAACGGCGGTGTTCGGACGGCGGTTCATGGGGCGGCATGGTATCCCATCGCGCGGTCCGTGGGAGAAGCGGAAAGCGCGGGAATTCGCGGTGAACGGCGCAACCTTGCGCGATGCGGCGCGCTCGCATCGCGCCCTCGCCCGGCTCGCTCCGAAGGATCGGCGCCGCTTCGCGTCGGACGAGCCCCCTTCGCTCCGCAACGGCGCGTCGCGACGGATACCATCCGATTTCGCTTCGGCCGACTCCGCCGAGGGTCAGGCCTCCGTTCGGCGCGAGCGGTCCGCAGGCGCGGCCGCAGACAGGAACGGAGGCAGGGCCAGAGGCGAGACCATCACCACCGGCCGCACGCAAGACCCATGCACGATTCCGACTCCTCCGGCGCACTCCTCCGCACCGCGCAACGGCTCTCTCCGATCTTCATCGCGACGCTCGCGACCGCGCTGACGGGCTGCCGTTCGCCGCTCGCGGTTCCCGCCGACGAGGCGCTCGGCCAGCGGATCGACGCCGTGGCCCGCGCCGCCGCGTCGCGGCAGATCGACCAGCTGCCCGCCGATTCGCGGCGCACGGTCGATGGCCAGGAGTCCGAGGTCGAGCGCGTGCTCGCGGCGCGGCGCGGCGAACTCGACGCGATCGGCCCGCAGTCGCGCGCGCTCGGCGCGACGGTCTCGGGCGTCGTGCCGCTCACCGCCGAGGCGCCGTCCCGCGTCCTCCTCACCCTCGGCGACGCGATCGCCGCCGCGGTCGCGAACAACCTCGACGCCGAGACCGCGCGGCTCGCGCGCTCGATCCGCGACGAGGAGCTCGCGCAGGCCGTCGCCGCCTTCGACTGGGTCTTGGGCGCGGGCGTGGGCTTCGAGCGCCTCGACCAGCCGTCGATCGGAATCCTCTTTCCCGGAGCGGGCAGCACGCCCGTCATCCCGAACGTGACGCTCCAGAAGAACGCCGACTACTCGGCGAGCCTCGCGAAGCCGCTCACGACGGGTGGTTCGGTGAGTCTCTCGGTGGGCTCGAAGCGGATCGACAATCTGCAGGAGAACCTCTTCACGCCCGATCCCGCATGGTCGACCGCGGTCACGCTCGGCGTGACGCAGCCGCTCCTCCGCGGGTTCGGCGAGGATGTCTCGCTCGCCGAGGTCCGGCTCGCCGCGAACAACGGGCGCATCGCCGCCGAGGATGTGCGCGCGCGGCTTCTCGAGGTCGTCGCGCAGGTTGAGCAGGCGTACTGGAACCTCGTGAGCGCGCGCGCGCGGCTCGTGAGCGCCGAGTGGCTCGTCAGTGCGGGCGAGGAGGTCCGCGACATCCTCGCGAAGCGCCGCGAATTCGACGCGACGCTCGCCGAGTACGCGAACGCCGTCGCGACCGTCGAGGCGCGCAAGGCGCTCGTGATCCAGGCGCGTCGCGCGCTCTCCGAGGCGGGCAACCAGCTGAAGGCGCTTCTCAACGACCCCGCGCTCCCGATCGGCGGCGAGGCCGATGTCGTGCCCGCCGACCTGCCTTCGGTGTCGGCGTTCGAGGCGGATCTCCGCGGCTCGATCGAGACGGCGCTCGCGAAGTCGCCCGCGGTCGCGCAGGCGCTCGTCGCGATCGAGAGCGCCGACATCGGCGTGACCGTCGCCGACAACGCGCTCCTTCCGCAGCTCGACCTCGAGGCGTCGGTGGCGTGGTTCGGCCTCGACAAGAGCTGGAGCGAGTCGTACGAGCAGGTCGGCGAGGGCGACTTCGTGAACTACCTCGCGGCGCTCCGCTTCAGCCAGGCGCTCGGGAACCGCTTCGCCGAGGCGTCGTACGCGCGCGCGCGGCTTCAGCGCTCGCAGGCCGTCGTCCAGTACGACCGCGCCGTGCAGGGCACGGTCCTCGCGGTGAAGAACGCGCTCGTCGACTGCGTCGCCTTCCGCGAGCTCGTCGAGCAGAACCGCGTCTTCCGTCTCGCGCAGGCGGAGAATCTGCGCGCGCTCCTCGTCGACGAGAAGACGCTCGCGGCGCTCACGCCCGAGTTCCTCCAGCTCAAGTTCCAGCTGCAGAACGGGCTGGCGCAGGCCGAGGACCAGTACTTCGCGTCGCTCGTCGGCTACCAGGGCGCGCTCGCGCGGCTCCAGCAGGCGATGGGGACGGGGCTCGAATCGCGCGGGATCGAAGTCGTGGCGCCTGCCGAGTCGACGGGCGAGGCGTGGCGCGACCGACTGCAGTGGCCGGGTTTCTGACGCGGGCGCGGCGGCGAACGGAGCGTTCGGGAGCACGCGAAGCGGAAGGGCGGTTGCCGCGCGATGCGCCGCGAGCCGCGCCGTTCGCGTGATTCCGTGCGAGGTGGGTCACGCGAGTCCCCGCGAGATCCGTGTCTTTCCGCGCGTCCCGCCGTGACTCCCGCGACGCCGCCGACGGATGCGGAAACCAGAGCGGCGCGCCGGAGAGGAATGCGCCCGAACTCAGCCGCGCCGCGCCGACGCGCGTCGGAGGCGATCGAGCGCCGCATCCCAGAGCCCGCCCCGCGAAGGCGGGAGGACGACGAGGATGCGCGCGAGTCGCGCGGCATCGGCCTCGCGCAGCGTCGCGTAGAGGAGTTGCGCGTACGCGGCGTCGTGCGACGGAAGCCCGAAGAGTCGGTGCGGCGCGGGAACGGCCGTTCCCGACGCGGCGACCACCGCGACGGGTTCGGGTTCGGCCGCGAGGCGCGCGGCGAGTTCGTCGGGAGCGACGAGTTCGCACGCGGTCTCGGGCGCGTAGTGCGAGGCGCTCGTGCCCGGGCTCGCCGACTGCGTGACGACATGCGGCGCCTCGACGCCCTCGCCGAGCACCTCGCCGAGCTGCGCGAGCGTGACCGCGCCCGGGCGAAGCACCGTGGGGCGCGAGCGGGAGAGGTCGATGACGGTCGATTCGAGGCCGACCTCGCAGGGGCCGCCTTCGAGGATCGAGAGTTCGGCGGCGTCGGGGAACTCGCTCGCGACGTGGGCCGCGCTCGTCGGCGAAATGCGGCCGCTCCGGTTCGCGCTCGGCGCGGAGACGGGCTTGCCGAACGCGGCGATCAGCGCCTGCGCGACGGGATGCGCGGGCGCGCGCACCGCGACCGTCGTCCGTCCACCGACCGAGAGCGCGCGGATCTCGGGGCGGCGGGGGAGGATGATGGCGAGCGGTCCCGGCCAGAACGCCTCCGCGAGCCGCTGCGCGCGCACATCCCACCCGAGCACGCAGCGCTTCGCCATCGCGATGTCGGTCACGTGCGCGATGAGCGGGTTGTCGCCCGGCCGGCGCTTGAGCTGGTAGACCTCGGTGATCGCCGCCTCGTTCGACGCGTCGCACCCGAGCCCGTAGACGGTCTCGGTCGGAAAGGCGACGGGGAGCCCGCGACGCAGGCGCTCGGCGCACGATGCGATGTTCTCGGGGGTCGGTTGCAGAACGACTGGCACCCGCGCACTCTACCGCGACGGGGCGGAATGGCGTTCTTCAGACTCCGACGGACGCTCGTGCGCGGTCCGTGCCACCCACGAGCGGAGGCCTCCACGCGGCCATGACGCGCGGAACCTGAAGGTCGCGACCCGCCCGCGGGCGTGCGCCCCGAGGAAAGGCCGCACCGCTCACGCGCGCCGTCGTCGCGAGCCTGCGAAACCCGCCAGCGACAGAAGGACCGCGGCACCCGGCGCCGGGACCGCGAAGGCGACATTGTCGAGCCCGAAGAAGGTGCTCGGGCTCGAGAGGGTGACCAGGGTGATGCGCTGGTCGGAGGAAACGCCGACGAAGGCGCCGGGGCCAGTGCCGATCACGGTCGTCGTGCCGAGGAGGGTCTGGTCGCTCCAGTACTCGACCACGACGAGGCAGCCATCGAAGGGGCTGCAGGTGACGTCCATCGCAAAGCCGCGGTAGTCGCCTCCGCTGAGCGAGACGCTCAGCTGGGGGGACGGCGTGCCTCCATCGTTGAAGCTCACGCCCTTCGAGGTGTAGCTGCCGAATCCCGCGCCGTGGATGAACATGTTCCCCGGACCGCCGAATGCCGGCGTCACGATCCGCAGACCCGCGACGATCTCGCCCGCGTGGAAGATCGAGTTGTCCGTGAACTGGTCGAGCGGGCCGTCCATCTGGCCGAAGCCTCCCGAACCCACGCGGGCTTCCTCGAAGTCCTCCAGCGACTGGATGGGGAAGGCGGCGTTGAAGTCCGCGCGGCTTGCGAATGTCGTCAG
>JBJOHC010000222.1:0-15263 GCA_046047955.1 Planctomycetota bacterium | reverse complement strand
GCGGCCGCAGCGCGGTGCGCGATGTCGCCAAGGCGCTCGGATTCTCCGCCGACACCGTGGCGCGTCTCGCCGCATCGGTCGACCGCTGGGGCGGCGGTGGGCTCGGTGGCCGCGACGATCTCGCGGGCGTCCACGGCGAAGGGTCGCGAGACTCGGACCCACATGGATCGGACCCACATGGATCGGACCAATATGGCTCGGACGCGCATGGTTCGAAGACGAACGAAGGGGTCGCGAATGGAGTGCACGCCGCCAGCGACTCGCGTTCGCATGCGCATCCCGGTTCGGAAGAGCCGTCGCCTCGCGCACACCCACGCGCATCGGAGCGCCCGCCTCGCGACCACGCGGGGCGAAGCGGGGCCGCGTCCGATCCATCCCTCCATGTCGGCGTCGGCGGCGTCGGCGGCGGCGGGGGCGGTCTTCCACCCGAAGCCGTCGCGCGCCTCCGCGAGGCGGGACTCGACCCCTCGGCGCCGCGCGCCGCGCTCCTCGTCCGTCTCGTGGGCGAGATCCTCGGATTCCCGCGGCACCGCTCGCAGCATGTGGGCGGCTTCGTCATCTCGCGCGGCCCGCTCTCCGAGAGCGTTCCCATCGAGCACGCCGCGATGGACGCGCGGTCGGTGATCGAATGGGACAAGGACGACATCGAGGCGCTCGGCATGCTCAAGATCGACCTCCTGTCGCTCGGCATGCTGACGGCGATCCGGAAGTCGATCGCGCTCGTCAACGCCGACCGTCTGGCGCTCGCGTCGGGCGCGCCAGCGGGTCGTGCGCCCGACGCGCCGGCGCCTCGCCGCGATCTCGCGGCGGTGAGCCCCGACGCGAACGCACGGATTCCGCACGCGCCGCCCCCCGTCGCGGGCGCGCCGGTCGCGAGGCGCCGGGGCGCCACGACCGACACCGGCACCCACGCCGCACCCGTGAACGACACCGCAGCCGGTACGCCACGCGCCGCCGCCGTCACGCCAGCAGCAGCATCGGCCCCGGCAACGGCACCGGCATCAGGACCCGCCACGGCAACAGCCCCCGCGCTCACGCCGCTCCGCCTGCACCGCATCCCACCCGAGGATCCCGCGACCTACGACATGATCTGCCTCGCCGACACCGTCGGCGTCTTCCAGATCGAATCGCGCGCCCAGATGTCGATGCTGCCGCGCCTGCGGCCGCGCACCTTCTACGACCTCGTCGTCGAGGTCGCGATCGTCCGTCCCGGTCCGATCCAGGGCGACATGGTCCATCCCTACCTGCGCCGTCGGAACGGGCAGGAGCCCATCCGCTATCCCGACGAGGCCGTTCGCAAGGTGCTTGGGAAGACCCTCGGCGTTCCGCTCTTCCAGGAGCAGGCGATGGCGCTCGCGGTGGTCGCCGCAGGCTTCACGCCCGGGCAGGCCGACGAACTGCGCCGCGCGATCGCGGCATGGAAGCGCAACGGCAACCGGATCGCCGCCTTCGGCGAGTCGCTCGTCGCGGGCATGACCGCGCGCGGATACGACACGGCCTTCGCGCATCAGGTCTTCGAGCAGATCAAGGGGTTCTCGGGGTACGGCTTTCCCGAATCGCACGCGGCGAGCTTCGCGCTCCTCGTCTACTCGAGCGCCTGGCTGAAGCGCCATCATCCCGCCGCCTTCGCGACGGCGCTTCTCAACAGCCAGCCCATGGGCTTCTACGCGCCCGCGCAGATCCTCCGCGACGCGCGCGAGCACGGCGTCGCGGTGCGCGACATCGACATCCACGCCTCCTGCTGGGACAGCACGCTCGAGCGGGGCGCCGATCCCGTGGCGATGCTCGCGGCCCGCGCGGGGGTCGGCGGTGGGCCAGCGGGGAGAAGCCACGATGGTCCCGGTCTCTTCGGTCCATGCATCGGACGCGGGCATCCCCGCGAGTCGCACGACGCGCCCGTCATCCGCGACACCCGCACGGCGAGTTCCTCGCACCGCGACCACGGGCGCTTCGTCCGGATCGACGCATGCGCCGGTCGCGCACGCATCGAACTGTGGGACGACTGCCGCCGCCCAGGCCAGACACCGTCGTCCCTTGCGGGAGGCGACGGCGAGCGCCGCGCGCGGGAGGCGGTCGCGCACGGGATGCCGGACCACGCATCTCCGCACCGATGGCGGCCGTTCGGCGCGCCGCATGCGTCGGAAGACGACGCTCATGCGACGGTGCATCCGTCCACGCATCCTTTCCCGGGCCCTTTCCCGGGCCCTTTCCCAGGCCCTTTCCCAAGCCCCTTCACAGACCCCGCGACCAACCCGTGCGCCGCGCCCATCGGGTCCGCACGCATGGACGAGGCGGATGGAATGCACGATCCGCCCGCCGCACGCGCGCACGGCTCGCCCGCCCGTCGCGCCCACACGCGTGGCCGCAGCATCCACGCCGCGGACGGCTTCCCCACCGGCTCCTCCGAGCCATTGCAACCACCGTCGCTCACGCAGATGGCGGCATGTGGCATGGAAGGCGCGGGCCAACCATCCGACTTCCTCGTGCCCACGCAACCTGCGATCCGCCTCGGCCTTCGACTCGTGCGCGGACTCCCCGCCGAGGAGGCCGGGCGCGTCGTCGAGGCGGTCCGCAACCATGGCGTCTTCCATCGCCTCCGCGATCTCTTCGACGCATCCGGCGTGCGCGTCGCGACCTTGCGCCGCCTCGCCGCCGCCGACGCCTTCCGCTCGATGGGGCTTGACCGCCAGCAGGCGACCTGGCAGATCCTCGCGCTGCGCGATCGGGATCGTCCGCTCTGGTCGTATGGATCGGGCGCAGGAGAAGGGCCGCCTTCAGTCCAAGTCGCGCCGGCGGCTCCAGCGGAATTCGTCGTCCTGTCGCCGGATGCGCGCCGCTCCACGGGTGAGGGTTCCGTCCCCATTCATCCGCCCGCGCCAGCCGCGTCCTCGCCATCCCCGATACCGACCGGCGAGGAACTCGAACCCGCCTTGCCACCGGTCTCGCGGCTCTCCGCCATCACCCGCGATCTCGAGACGACCGGGGTCAGCGGTCGCGGTCACCCGCTCGAATGCCTGCGTCCGCACCTGCAGCGGAAGAAGGCGGTGCCCTGCGGCTTCCTTCGCGACGCCGCCCGCACGCCCGATGGCCGACGCGTCATCGTCGCGGGACTCGTCCTCGTCCGCCAGCGTCCATCGACCGCGAACGGCATCGTCTTCATGACCATCGAGGACGAGTCGGGCATCGCGAACCTCGTCTTCCGACCGAAGGTCTACGAGCGGCTTCGGAAGGCGGTGCGGCACGCGCAGACGCTCCTCGTGCGTGGAACGGTCGAGCGTCGCGACGGCGTCGTCCATCTCCTCGTCGACGCCGCGCGCGACCTCGCCGACGCCTGGCATGAAGCGGGGGAGACGCCGACCGTTCGATCGCGGGACTTCCATTGAGGCGGTGCCCTCCGGCGAACGATGCCTCCGGAGCGTCATGCGGTTCGAAGCGAAGCCGGTCGAAGGGCGAGTTCCTCGAGAGAAGGAGGCGGCGCCTGCGCGCGCGGCTCCCGTCCCATTCGCGCATATCCGTCCGATCGATCGGTCGTTCGGCGGAATCGCCACCCACGCCCGCCCGCGGAGCGATCCGCTACCTTCCCGACATGGTCATGCGATCCCACTCCGACCACCGTCCCGAGGACCGCGCGTCCGCCTGTCCCGCCTCCGCTCGTCCGCGCTGCCTTTCGCGCCGCCTCCTCGCGTCCGCGATGGCGTGCGCCGCACTGCTCGCGTCGGTCGGCTGCGGGAGCGTCCGCGGCACCGATCGGCCGCTTCTCGAGGATGGCGCGGACACGAAGGCCCGGAGCCTCGCCGAGACGGCGCCCGCGAAGTAGGGCGGACCACGCTCCCCGCGAACGGCGCGCGGCACCGATACCCACCCCGACGCCGCCCCACCAACGGATTTCACCTCTCGCGGGCGTCCGCGTCGCGGTGCGGAGAATCCGCGTGCACGCATCCGCGTTCACACGCCCTCGACACCCTGCCGCCGATGCGGCGCGTCCTCGACTTCGGCGTCGAAGACATCCTGCGGCGTGTCGACGAGCCTCCTCATCCTGCGGAGCGCGGGGAACGCGACCGCGATGAACGCGACGACACCGATCGTCCCGAGCCCGCCGGTCACGACCGACCACACCGGGCCGAGCCACGCCGCGACCGCGCCGCTCTCGAAGGCGCCGACCTCGTTCGAACACTCGATGAAGACCGAGTTGACCGCGGTCGTCCGCCCGCGCAGGTGGTCGGGCGTGCGCATCTGGACGAGCACATGCCGGATCACCACCGAGATGTTGTCGACCGCGCCGCTGACCGCGAGCGCCGCGAGCGAGAGCCAGAACGAGGTGCTCAGGCCGAAGACGATCATCGAGACCCCGAACGCGACCACGCTCCAGAGAAGCGTCGCGCCCGCGCGCGTGAAGCTCGGCCGCATCGCGAGCCAGACCGCCATCCCGAACGCACCGACGTAGGGCGCCGCCTTCAGCGCGCCGAGCCCCATCGGACCGCAGCCGAGGATGTCGCGCGCGAAGACGGGAAGAAGCGCCGTCGCCCCGCCGAAGAGGACGGCGAGCATGTCGAGGGTGAGCGCGCCGAGGATCGTCTTCTCGTTCCAGATGTGGCTCGCGCCCGCGAGCATGTCGCGCAGCCGCGGCGGATCGGTCGAGCGGATCACGGGGCGCGGCTCGAGGAAGAGCGCCGCGATGCCCGCGGCGGTGCAGGCGAGCGCCGTGAGGAGATAGACGATCCAGGTCGCGCCCGCGCCGCCGATGATCCAGCCCGCGGCGAGCGGCCCGGCGATCGCCGCGAACAGGAAGAACCCCGAATGCCACGCCATCGCGTTCTCGAACCGGTGGACGGGGAGGAGCGACGGAATGAGCGCGCCGCGTGAGGGCGCGTTGAAGCTGCGCACGCACCCCGAGGCGACGAGCAGGACGAAGAAGACCCAGACGGGCGCCTCCCAGCGGCTCGCGGCCGCCATGAGGAGCGCCACCGCGCCGAAGGCGACCTGCGTGACCGAGAGGATCCGCTTGCGGTCGCCGTGATCGACGACCGTTCCGGCGGGAAGCGTGAGCGCGATCACCGGAAGCGCCCGCGCGAGCCCGGTCAGACCGAGCATGAAGGCGCTGTCGGTCCGCTCGTACACCTCCCACATCACCGCCGTCGAGAGCATCTGCAGCCCCATGCTCGACGCGACGAACGAGAAGGCGAACAGCCTGTAGTTCGGCTCGCGCATCGCCGCGAGCGGGTCGTGGCGCGGAGCATCGGGTGGGTGGGCGTTGGCGTGGGACACGGTGCGGTGGGGGACAGGCTACCCGACGCGGCGGAGGGCGTTGCAGGAGATGTTCGTGTCGGCGTCCGTCGGGCGCGCTTCGGGCGCGCGTCGCGTGCGGGTGGGATGCGCGACCGCTCCGCTCGCCGATCGAGGTCGCGAGCGGAGGCCGCGAGCAGAGGTCACGAGCAGAGTCCACGAGCGGAGGCCGGGCGAGCCCGTCCCGCCCCGATCCCGTTCGCATCGCACGGATCGTCGGCTACCCTGCGTCCGACGCGCGACGCCCTCCCGTCATCGAATCGCGCGACCGATCTCCGTCGCGCCCGACCGTTCACCTTCGAGTCGCCCCATGCAGCGTGCCCGCACGACACGATTCGCCATCCGCACGCGCGGTCCGCAACGAACGACGCACGGCCGCTCCGACGCATCGCGCGGTGCCCGCGTCGGCGTACGCGGGCTCGTCTCGACGCTCCTCGCGGCACTCCTCATCTCGGTTCCCGCCCTCGCGCCCGCCGCGTGCACGAACCGGAAGGTCCGCGTCGAGATCGACGCCTCGCAGGACGGCGCCACGCGCACCTTCGAGACGAACGCCTCGGGTCGCGCGCTCGCCGCCGCCGACGCCGCCTACGGCGCCGACGCGCGTCGCGACTCCCGGCTCGGCGCCGCCTACCGCGGCACCTTCGCCGAGGACGAACTTCCCTCCGAGATCGGGAATCGCGGCGCGATCGGCCGGCTCGACAGCGCCCTCGGGTCGGCGCGCCTCTACTACGAGCAGTTCGCCGAGCCGCGCGCCGAATGGCGCGAGCTCGGACAGCGCGTCGAATCGGGCGTCCTCTGGATGCGGCTCGCGGGCCGCTTCGTCGAGACGCGGCGGATCGACGACCCCGAGCGCCGCGCCGAGTTCTCCCGCTGGTGGAACGAGGAGGCGATTCCCCTCGCGACCGACGCCTACCTCATGTACACGGGCATGCAGGCGGTCGCGCAGGCGCAGCGGATCGGCGCCATGCCGCGGAAGCCCGACGACTTCGCGCCGCGCACCGCCGACGAGACCTTCCGCCTGTCGGTCTTCGAGCCGCTCGCGCTCCTCGTCGCCGAGCGCGGCTGGCTCCGCGCCGACGAACTCGCGGCGGTGCAGATGGCGGGCATCGACGGCAACGCCTCGGGCCGCGAGCGCGCGTGGCTCGGCGAACGGATCTTCACGCCCGTCCTCTTCCGCATCCTCGGCCGCTTCGATCCCGCGCTCGCGCCGAAGGAGGGCGAGACGCCCGAACAGATGCGCGACCGCCTGAAGGCCCTCGCGCCGATCGGCCTCGAGTTCCTCCTCTGGACGAAGCTCAGCCGCGAGTACCGCGACATCGTCCTCGAGTCGCCCGCGATCCCCGAGGCGACGAAGACGGCGATCCGCGCGGGCAAGTGGGACTTCGAGCTGCCGCCACCCTTCGGCTTCCGCGTCCTCGCGCGCCCGGGTGTCACCGACGCCGAGGTCGCCCTCGCGACCGGCGCCGAACCGTTCTTCACGAACGGCACCTGGAACGCCGAGTCGAAGCGCGTCGAGTTCAAGGGCGGCTTCTACGACGCGCCGTACCGCTACGCGCAGTTCAACGCGCCGTACTACGCGCTCTGGGCGCTCCCCGCGCAGCGGCAGGAGTCGCTCTTCGGCGCCGTCGTCCTCGAGGGGCAGCCGCTCGCCGAGTACTGCGTCTGGGAGGCGGCGCTCAAGGACGAAGACCGCACGCGCTGGCTCGCGGCGCTCGACGCGCTCGGCGACGACGCGCGCACCGAGAGCGAACGCGCCGCGCCCGCGGCCGCCTTCGCGCGCGAGTTCGCGAGATCGCATCCGATGCCGAAGCCGCTCGCGGCCTGGCTCGAGGCGAAGTGTCCGGCGAAGACCCCCGACGCCGACCCGACGGCTGCGGGCGCGAAGGAGCCGGCGCCCGCCGCGACGGTGGGCTGATCGCGACCGTGGGCTGATCAAGCGCGATCCGTTCGCGGGTCCTTCCGGCCCAACCCGCCGGCCGAGCTCGAACACGCCCGCCATCACGTCGAGCCATCACGTCGAGCCATGAACGCGCGCGCTCAACGCGCGCCCTCGACGCGCGCCATCAGCGCCATCCATCGAAGGATGGCGCCATCCGTCCCTCCGCGCGAGGTGGACCCGCCGCGACCGCGGCGCGCACCTCGCTCGGGAGCGGAAGCCCGCGGCACGCGCGTGACGGACGCGTCCGCCCGTCGCAGGCGCGAACGGGAGACGGCCGCCCGCGCCGCGCGCGACGGTCGATCAGAACCCGACGCCCGACTTCTGTCCCTGCTTCACGACCGACGCCTCGCCTTCCCAGATCGCGCGGCCGCGGTTCGTGTCGGTGAGGCTCATCTGCAGGATGTAGGCGACCTGCCGCGTGCTGCCGCTGCGCGAGCGGTCCTCGAGGAGCTTCGCGGTGAGCGTCGCGTCGGGAATCGTGTCGGGGTTCACCGCATTGTCCTCGCCCGACTGGAAGCGCTTGAGATCCTGCGCGCTCTTCGCGATCGGGTCCTCGGCGCGCCCGCCGGGGCCCGCGGTCATGATCACCTCGCAGCGCCCGCTCTGCAGGAGCGCGATGCGGATCTTCTTCATGATCGCGTCGGTGTCGAACTGCTGCGTCGTCTTGTTGATCGGCGCGTTCAGCAGCACGCCGGCCGGCTGGTTCGGGAGCCGCGCGAGCACGCCCGAAGTGACCATGTCCTGCACGACCTGGTCGGCGAGCAGGCTCCAGTCCTGGATGTTCATCTTGTCGACGCTCACGACGAGGTCGTTCCCCTTCGGATCGACGTACTGCGCCTTCTGGCAGGCGGGAAGCAGGAGGATGGCGGTCGCGAGGAGGGTGGCGATGGGAAGCGTGGTGGGGCGCATGTCGTTCCTTTGCGGGCGGGCGAGGCTGGTGGGCGCGGATCGGCGCTGGCGGTCGGGAAGTCCCGGTCGGCGACCGGTTGGGCGGAACTCCGCCTTCGGGCGTTCAGCGGTTCTCGTCGAGGAAGGTGAGTCGCCACTGCGTGGCGGTCGGCGCGGGCGCGACCGAGGTGATCGTGATCGTCTCCTTCGGCTTGATCGTGACCGAGGTGCTCGCGGCGGTCGCGCTGCGGACGGGCATGCCGTCGGCATCCGACCACTCGAAGCGGTAGCTGAAGCGCTGCGTCGTCAGCTGGTCGCTGTAGACATCGACCGCGACGCGGCGGATGTCGCCGCTCACGGTCGACTCGCGCACGCCGACGATGTTCGCCTTGTAGCGGAGCCACCCGTTCGTCGTGATCTGCCGGTAGGCGACGGTGCCGTCCGGGTTGAGCGTCCCCGTCGAGACGACGGTGTTGGCGGTGTTGCAGCCGACGAGCGCGGCGAGGGCGAGGGCGAGGGCGCCGCCGACGGCGGAACGGAACGCGGGGAAGTGGGGGCGTGATCGGCTCATGTGGGGGTCTCTCTGGGGGCCATCGCGGCGCGTGCGCCGACACGATCGCCGACTGTAGCGCGGTTGATCCGCCGGGTTCGGGCGCCGCACGCGCTTCCGCGCCGTCAGCGCACGGGAAACCGCATGGTACGCACGGCCGGCTCCGCCGCCGGTCCCGGGCTGCGCACATGGACGATCGTGAGGCCGTCGGATTCCGTCGCGATCGGCCCGATCGTGCGCCCGTCCGGCAGGTCGATCGACAG
Organism: Planctomycetota bacterium; assembly: GCA_046047955.1. Lineage (GTDB taxonomy): Bacteria > Planctomycetota > Phycisphaerae > Phycisphaerales > SM1A02 > QWPT01. The sequence goes on along the minus strand of JBJOHC010000222.1, from coordinate 6,340 downwards.
CTGACCGTCGGCGGGCGCGGGGAACGAGGCGTACAGGACCCGCTTCGGCAGCGTCAGCCAGGTCCGGAGGTCGGCGCTGTTCGTTCCCATCTGGTAGGTCATCATCCCGATCGCGATGACCCACGCGGCGTTGTTGTCGCCGCTGTTCATCGCCGCCTGCTGGGCGGCGTAGGTCGCGATCATCTTCGTCGCGGTCGAGACGAGGGTGAGCGCGATGATCGCGGGGAGCCGCGCCTTGAAGTCGCCCGCGACGACGCGGTCCATGTCGGTGACGGTGGTCGAGGGATGTCCCGCGCCGCCCGCGCGCGCCGTGAAGCCGCTCGCCGCGCCCTCGTTGAACTTCATGACCGGGAAGGAGGCCCCGAAGTAGGGGTACTGCCGCATGAAGAGCGGGATCGAGATCTTGAATTCGTCGAGCCGCGGCGCCATGCCCGCCTCGACGATCACATGGACATGCGGTCCGATGGGCGCCCCCGCGATCGCGGCCTCGATGCGCGCGGCGTCGGCGGCGAGGTCGGCGCGCTCCGCCTCGGGCAGCATCTCGGCGGCGCGGCGGAAGTTGTAGAGCGCCTGTGGGAGGTCGTCGTTGCGCCCCGTCGCGGACTGCTGGATCGCCTCGAGGAGCGTCGCGTAGGGAATCGCGAAGTCGGCGTAGCCCGAGAGGTCCTCGAGCGCCCCGTAGGCCGACGAGAGCCCCGACTGGAACTGCGCGTCCTGCATGGCGGCCGCGGAGTCGTACGAGTCCTTCTCGCTCTTCGCGCCCGCCTCGCGCTGCATCGCCTCGATCTCGTCCTCGTACTTCGCGACCGCGTCGCGCTGCCACTCGTAGGCGCGTCGGAACGCGACGCCCGCCGCCTCGAGATCGCCCTGCGCGAGGTGGTTGAGCCCGAGGTACGCGCAGCCCATGATCCGGTCGTACGGACGGCCGACATAGGGGATGACGGTCTGGTTGGTGAGGATCGCCGCGGCGATCGCGCTGATGCGCGTCTCGGCCGATTCATCGAGGTAGGGCCACATGCGCTCGTCGGCGGCCGCGAAGGCCGCGGTCGAGCGCGCGTCGTCTCCCGCCGCGGCGAAGACCGCGCCCGCCTCGAGCTCGTAGAGCGTGCGGTCCTTGTCGCTGTCCTGGCGGTCGGCGAGAAGCGGCGTCATCGCCTCGGCCGCGAGGTCGTATCGCCCACCGGAGTAGGCGGCGACGACGGGCGCCATCCGGTCCTTGTGCGAGCAGGCGCTGAGCGCGAGTGCCGCGAGCAGGCCACCGACGACGCGTCCGATTCGATTCATGCGGAGCTCTCCTGGTTGTTCGCGATCCGATCGCGCCCGCGCGCCGATCGCAGCGGACGGCGACGGTCGCCGTGGTCATCGCACTCGTTCACTCCTCGCGCAGGTACGCGGGCCAGAAGCTCCGCTCCTGGAAGACGGGCGCTTCGCTCGTCTCGACCTTCACGTCGCTCTTGATGTCCGACTTCCGGTCGATCGAGACCTTCGAGTTCCGCAGCATCTCGGCGTAGCCCTCGAGGACCGCGGTCTGCGCGTCGGTGAGGCGCTGCTCGCGCTTGAGGTCGTTGAAGAACGCGCTCATCTCCTTCACGCGGGCGAGACCCGCCGCGGTGAGCTTCATGGGAATCACGAGCGCGGGGCGGTCGGGCGCGAGGTTCACCGTCGCCTCGTAGGTCTCGAAGTCGGGGCGCGTGACGCGGATCCTGTGGAGTCCGCGCGGCGCGACGATCGGAGCGGGCGTCGTACCCGCCACCACGCCGTCGATCTCGACGACGAAGCTCGTCGGCTCGAGGACATAGCTTCCCGAGGCGACCGTCCATTCGCCGTCCTCGCCGCGCACGATCTCGGGGATCGCGAGATCGCTCATCGCGCCGACGATCTGGAGCGACACCATCTCGAGGGTCTCGGGCGCGGGAAGCGGCGCGCGGGCGCAGCGGGCCTTCATGACCGCGCAGAGCTTCGCCGCCGACTCGCGCACGAGGTCCTGGGCGAGGTCGCGCTCGACACGCAGATTCGCCTGCTGGCGCACCGAGTCCGCCGCGCTCGCCGAACCCGCCGCGACGACGGCGCCCTTCGCGCGGCCGAGGAGGCGGTAGGTCACATCGAGCCGCTGGCGCTCGACCTCGGTCTCGAGCCCGCGCTCGGCGTCGCGCAGCGTGCGCCGGTCGACCGAGAGCCCCGTGATCGAGGCGACGAGAACGAAGTCCGCGCCCATCGCCTGCGCGAGCGAGAGCGCCGAAGCGTCGTCGGAGAGGAGTCGGTCGAGGTCCTTCCCCTCGGGTGCGCGGGAACCCGCGTTCGCCCCCTTCGAGGCGAAGCTCGAGAGCGCCGCGAGGGTGTCCTCCCGCGAGATCGTCGTGAAGCAGGAGCCGTCGAGGCCCGCGACGACGAAGTCCTCGAGGACCGCGACCATCGCGTCGTCGACCTTGGGCGAGCGGTTCCGGATGAAGATCGCGGCGGTGGTGGGGGCGTCGGAGGTGCCTGCGGGCGGCTCGTCGGCGACGCGCGATGAACCGGCGGGCGCGGCCGCGCGCCGCGTCCCGGTCGCCGCACCCCCGACGGGCGCACGGTCCTCGGGCATCTCGGCGGACGGCATGACCATGCGCGCGCTCCCGCCGATCGACGGCGGTTCGGGGCACTCCTTCCGATCGGTCCGGCGCATCACGCACCCGCGCGCGATGCCGCGGTCACCGCCGCAGATCTCGGCGCGCGCGGTCTTCGGCGCGACCGACACGACGCGCACGAAGCCGACCGCCACCTCCTCGGCGCCGAGCGACTCCCCGGTGTCGGGATCGATCAGCTCCTCGCCCGTCGCGAACGCCTCCCACACCTCGCCGACGGCGATGCCGCCGCCTTCGCCGCGGTTGATCGTCGCGAAGCCGTCGCGGACCGCGACGACCTTCGCGGGAAAGAGGATGTCGGCGATCCGCGCCGCGCACTGGTCGGCCATCCGGTCGGCGATCGCGCCGATGACGGCCTCGGTGAGGTCGCCACCCTGCTGGTCGACCACGTAGTCGGGGTTGTTCTTGAAGTCGAGGTCGGAGAGCGTGAGGCGCGCGCTCTCCTTCAGCGCGCCCGTCGTCGTGTCGTAGATCCGGCAGGTGGCGCCGAGGCGGATCTGCCGCCGCGTCGCCTGCTGGCCGATCCCCTCGAAGTTCGCCCGCTGGACCTGATCCTGGAAGTCGTCGAACTGGACGACGGCGAGGTAGGGGATTCCCTTCAGCTTGAACGCCTGCGCGCGCTTCGGATCGTCGAGGTCGTAGTTCCCCGAGTCCTGCACGCCCTGCTCGCGGAGGATCCGGTCGAGTTCGACATGCGCGAGGACCTCGAACTTGCGCGTCGCGTGCAGCGCCGTCTCGAGCTTCGCGTCGAAGCCCTCGAGGATCTGCGCGAGTTCGCCCGCCTGCCCGCGCGACTTCGTGCGGTCGCGCACGGCGTCGAGGACCGTCGCGCGAGGCACGCCGACGGTGAGCTTTTCGGCGACCGCGGGGCGCGTCTGGTCGGCTTGCGCGCGCGCGTCGGCGAGGAAGGGGCCGCCGAGCGCCACCAGCGTCGCGGCGACGAGGCGGGTGAGCGCGCTCCGAAGGAAGCTCGGCGACCAGACGCGGTGCCAAGAGCGGTCGGAGGAGCGGTGTCTGGAGGGCGCGGCGGGGGCGCGGGCGGGCTGCTGCGGCGGGTGGGCGTCGTGCATGTGGGATCCCCAGGTGCCAGGAGTCTCGAGTGGACCGGTGACACCCGTGATCGGATGCCGCGTGCGTTCGTCTTCAAGGAGAGGTGCGGTCCACGCGGGGTAAGTGTACATCGCGCGAATCTCGATCGAATGGAAGGGGCGTCGCGGGCCATCACGCGGGAAAAACGCCGCGAATCGCGCGTTTCACCGCCCTTCCGCCGCGCCCGTCGCGCGGCGCGCGGATCGGGCATAATCGCGGATCCTCCGCGGCGTCGCCGCGCGGACCAACCAGCCATGCACGCCCTCCGCCTCCTCCTCGATTCGATCGTCGACTACGCCGGCCTCTTCCCGCCGGCGAAGCTCGACATGCGCTCCACGGTCTCCAACTACGCGCGCGACCGGAAGGGCGCCGACAGCTGGATGCTCTCGCGGCTCATCGTGCCCGTGACGCGATTCCCCGAGTTCGTGCACGCGGCGGACGACCTCCTGCCGACCGTCGCCGACGAGGGCGGGGTCGAGCCCTGGACGCTCTCCGTTCTCGTCGCCTCGGCCGCCGATCGGCAGATCGTCTCCGACCTCGAGCGGATCGAGCGCTTCAACAGCCGCATGGAGGACCGCGAGTTCAGCCGCGCGCATGGGCGGGCGATCATCGACACCATCGAGACGCGCGCGACGACGCCGCATGAGATCGACCGCGCGCTCGAGTACGTGCCCGAGGAGATCTTCGCCTACTTCGAGATCCCCGCCGACGCCGACCCGCGCGGTCTGATCGCGACCATGGCCTCGCTCGACGCGGGCGCGAAGATCCGGACCGGCGGCCTCACGCCCGACGCCCACCCGACGCCCGAGCAGCTCGCGCGCTTCCTCAAGACCTGCCGCGCCGCCGAGGTGCCGTTCAAGGCGACCGCGGGTCTGCATCACCCGTGCCGCCATCTCGCGAGCGATGTCGGCTGCATGCAGTTCGGCTTCCTCAATGTCTTCGTCGCGGGCTGCCTCCTCTGGCAGGACGAGGCGATGACCGAGAAGGAGATCGCCGAGGTCCTCGTCGAGGAGGACGCGCGGCTCTTCGAGTTCGGACCGACGGGACTCGCGTGGCGCCGCCGCTTCCTCAAGTTCGACGAGATCGCCGCGGCCCGCGAGCGCTTCGCCCACAGCTTCGGCTCGTGCAGCTTCGAGGAGCCGCTCGCCGATCTGCGCGCGCTCGGACTGCTGCCCGAGAACGAGCCCGAGTCGATCGCCTGACGCGCGCGCGGTTCCGATGGCGACCGCGCGGCGCCGCACCGCCGGCCCGCGCGCATCCGCCGCCGAGATCACGCAAGCGCGCATCCCCGCATCCACGCCACCGCCCACACGATCGCCAACGTCATGACCAGCTCCACGAAGATCCTCGACCCGAACGATCCCGCGCTCCGCTCCTTCGTCGCCTCGGCGAACGATCCCGCGGGCGACTTTCCGATCCAGAACCTCCCGTTCGGGGTGATCGGCGGCGCTCCCGCGGTCCGGATCGGCGACCGCGCGCTCGTCCTCGCCGATCTCGTCGCGCAGGGCATCCTCGACCTCGCCGCGATCGCGGGCGACGATGAGATCGCGCGCTCCGAACTCGAGATCGCGCTCGCCCATGGCGAGGGGCTCAACGACTTCGCCGCGCTGCCCGCCGCCGTGCGCGCGCGGACGCGCGGCCACCTCGCGTGGCTTCTCGCGGCCGACTCGCCCGAGCGCGCGCGCATCGAGCCGCTCCTGCACGCGGCCGCCGAGGCCGACCACTCGGTGCCGCTCGTCGTCACCGACTACACCGACTTCTACGCCTCGCTCCACCACGCGACGAACGTCGGCTCGATGATGCGGCCCGACAACCCGCTCCTCCCGAACTGGAAGCACATCCCGATCGGCTACCACGGCCGCGCGAGCTCGATCGTGCCGTCGGGGACGGGCGTCGTCCGTCCGCACGGTCAGACCGTGCCGCCCGACGCGAACGCGCCCGTCTTCGGCCCGTCGAAGGGACTCGACTACGAAATCGAGGTCGGCTTCTTCCTCGCCCATGGCCACGAACTCGGCGAGACGATTCCCGTCACCGAGGCGTGGCGGCACATCTTCGGCTTCGTCCTCGTGAACGACTGGTCGGCGCGCGACATCCAGAAGTGGGAGTACCAGCCGCTCGGACCCTTCCTCTCGAAGAGCTTCGCGACGACCGTCTCGCCCTGGGTCGTCACCACCGACGCGCTCGAACCCTTCCTCGTCGCGGGACCCGTCCGCGGCGCCGACGATCCGAAGCCGCTCGCCTACCTCGACGATCCCGCGGGGCGGAACCCGCCCTTCGTCCTCGAGGTCCTGATCTCGAGCGCCGCGATGCGCGCGCAGGGGATGGCGCCGACCCTCGTCTCGCGCGGCAGCTTCGCCGACATGTTCTGGACGCCCGCCCAGATGCTCGCCCACCACGCCTCGAACGGCTGCCGCATGCAGACGGGCGACCTCCTCGCCTCGGGCACCGTCTCGGGACCGACGAAGGAGTCGCGCGGCTGCCTCCTCGAGCGCGCCTGGCGCGGCGCCGAGCCGATCACCCTCGGCGACGGCACCACGCGCGCGTTCCTTCAGGACGGCGACGAGGTCCTCCTGCGCGGCTGGTGCGAGGCCCCCGGGCGCCCGCGGATCGGTTTCGGCGAGTGCCGCGGC
>JBJOHC010000221.1:0-15251 GCA_046047955.1 Planctomycetota bacterium | reverse complement strand
CGCGCTCACTCACCGCGAACCGAGGCGCTGTAGTTCGGCGCCTCCTTGGTGATCGTGATGTCGTGCGGATGGTTCTCGACGACGGTCGCGGCCGAGACGCGCGTGAACCGCGCATCGCGGCGGAAGTCCTCGAGCGTCCGGCAGCCGCAGTAGCCCATCGAGCTGCGCACGCCACCCACCATCTGGTAGACGAAGTCGGCAAGCGCCCCGCGATAGGGCACCATGCCCTCGACCCCCTCGGGGACGAACTTGCGCGAATCCTTGATCGAGGCCTGGCCGTAGCGGTCGCCGGAGCCCGCGCTCATCGCGCCCTCGCTGCCCATGCCGCGGTAGGTCTTGAAGCGGCGTCCGCGGTGGAGGACGACCTCGCCCGGGCTCTCGTCGAGCCCCGCGAGAAGCGATCCGAGCATCACCGCCGACGCGCCCGCCGCGAGCGCCTTCGCGATGTCGCCCGACTGGCGGATGCCGCCGTCGGCGATGACGGGGACGCCCGCGGGCTCGGCCGCGCGCACCGCCTCCATCACCGCCGTGATCTGCGGAACGCCCACGCCGGTGACGACGCGCGTCGTGCAGATCGAGCCCGGCCCGATGCCGACCTTCACCGCATCGGCGCCCGCGTCGATGAGCGCCTTCGCGCCGTCGGCGGTGCCCACGTTGCCCGCGATCACGTCGATCGCGGGGAAGAGCCGCTTCACCTCGCGCACCGTGTCGATCACGTTCCGCGAATGCCCGTGCGCGGTGTCGACGACGATGAGGTCGACCTCCGCCTCGACGAGCCGCTCGGCGCGCTCGAACTGCCGCACGCCGATCGCCGCCCCGACGCGCAGTCGTCCGCGCGCGTCGCGGCACGCCATCGGATGCGTGCGCACGTTCTCGAGGTCGCGCATCGTGATGATGCCCTTGAGCCTGTTCCCCTCGTCGACGAGGAGGAGCTTCTCGACGCGCGCGCCGTTCATCAGCCGCTCGGCCTCGGCGGGCGGCGTGTCGGGCCGCGCGGTGACGAGCGCGCCACGCGTCATCACCTCGCCGACCGGAGCGTCGCCCTTTCCGTCGAGGAACTTCATGTCGCGCCGCGTGAGGATGCCGACGACCTCGCCGCGACTCGTCCCGTCGGCGGTGACGGGAAAGCCCGAGACGCCGTGCTCGGCCATGAGCCGCGCGGCATACGCGACCGTGTGCCCCGGCGAGAGCGCGACCGGATCGACGACGACCCCGTTCTCGCTCCGCTTCACCTTCGCCACCTCGCGCGCCTGGACCTCGGGCGGCAGGTTCTTGTGGACGATGCCCATCCCGCCCTCCTGGGCGAGCGCGATCGCGAGGGCTCCCTCGGTCACCGTGTCCATCGGCGCGCTCACGAGCGGGATCCGCAGCGACACGTTGCGCGTCAGGCGCGTCGAGGTGTCGACGAGGTCGGGCGTCAGCTCGCTGTACGCGGGGATGAGGAGGACATCGTCGAAGGTGATGCCGTCGAGGACGATCTTGGCTTCCATCGGGGGAATATGGGGCGCGGCGTCGGGCGCGTCAATCCCCCCTCCGCCGGCGGCGGGCCACCCCCGCCCCGTTCCAAGCGCGGCGCGTTTCTTGTACGCTGCGGGACTCCCCGTCCGCCGGGACGGAGAACGCAATCGCGCGGGGGCCGCCCGCCTTCACGAGAACCGAACCGACATGTCGAGCGCGCGCAACGAACTCCTGGTCCCGCTGCCCATCAAGCACCGCGGCACCGTCGAAGGCGAGGGGAAGAAGGCCTGGACCACCTGGCTCGAGGCGATCATCCGCGTCGAGGGCTCCGACCTCATCGTGAAGAGCGGCCTGCGCCCGCGCGTCCGCCACCGCGGCGCCCTCAAGGATCTCGAGACCGACCCCTGTACGCCCGACCTGATGTTCCAGGTCGCGAAGGACATCCTCGACCCGAACCAGGTCGACTACTTCGCCCGCCACGGCTCGATCGACTTCGCCTACGACTACCGGAAGGGCGACGACGACACGACCCAGCGCCGCTTCCGCGTGAACATGTTCATGGCCCGCGGCAACCCCTCGCTCGCGGCGCGTCTCATCACGAGCCAGATCAAGAAGTTCGAGGAGCTCTACCTCCCGCCGATCCTCGGCGACGTCTCGATGGCGGCGCAGGGCCTCATCCTCTTCTCGGGCGTCACCGGCTCGGGCAAGTCGACCTCGATCGCCTCGATGCTCAACTACGTGAACGAGCGCAAGAAGGTGCACATCGTCACGATCGAGGACCCGATCGAGTACATCTTCAACGACGCGAAGGCGACGATCAACCAGCGCGAGATCGGCATCGACGCGACGAACTTCAACGACGCGCTGCGCGCCCTCGTCCGTGAGAACCCGGACGTCGTCCTCGTCGGCGAGATGCGCGACTACGAGACCTTCGAGGCCGCGATCCGCGCCGCCGAGACGGGCCACCTCGTCTTCGGCACCATCCACGCGAGCTCCGCCTGGCAGACCTTCGGCCGCATCTACGACCTCTTCCCGGAGAACGAGCGCGACCAGATCCGGAAGCTCCTCGCGTACAACCTGCGCGCGGTCATCTACCAGAAGCTCCTGCCGACGCTCCACGCGCACATCGCGCGCATCCCCGCGCTCGAGATCCTGCTCAACACGCCCGCGGTCCAGAAGTACATCCTCGAGGGACGCGAGGGCGAGCTCCTCGAGCTCATCAAGCAGGGCCACGACGAGGGCATGCTCGACTTCACGAGCGCGCTCGTGAAGCTCGTCGAGGAGAACTACATCCATCAGCGGGTCGCGCTCGAGGCGACGCCGAAGCCCGAGGAGCTCAAGATGCGGCTCAAGGGTATTAGTTAAAGGGTATTAGTTAAAGGGCATCAGTTAAAGGGCATTCGTTGACGGGCATGAGCTGACGGGCATCCGTTGACCCGTCACGGCCGACGGACATCGGCCGACCTCGGAAACGCGCCCGCACCCACCCGGCACGGACCTTCCCGCCACGACGGCGGAACCCCCGACCGGCGCACGCGAACGACCATCCCACCGGCGCGACGCCGGACACCTCCACGGCGGGCCACGCGCCCGGACCCACGATGCAAGACCCGATCCTCACCGCAGGCCTCTCCAGCGCCCTTCCGGCCGTCCTCGCCGACGCGCCGATCCTGATGAGCATCGCGAAGCCGATCCTCGTGCTCGCGGCGTTCGTCGCCTACATGCGATTCGCCGCGAAGTTCGAGGCCGACGCCCGCAACTTCACGCTGCCGGTCGTCATGTGGAACACGATCTACATGTCGGTCGCGGCGGTGGCGCTCGCGGTCGTCGTGCTCGTCCCGATCTTCTGGGTGGGCTACCCCGTCGCGGTCCTCCTGCTCGCCGGCACGATCTACGCCTACGTCCAGTACCGGAACCCGCGCGTCCCCGAGCGCGTCCGCTTCACCCTCGGCGGCGAGGGTTTCGCGAAGGCGATGGAGGCGCGCCGGCAGGCCTCGGCGAACCGCGCCGCGACCGTCACCTTCACCCGCTCGAACGGCACCGCCGAACCCGTCCCGCAGAAGGACGCGCCCGAACTCGGCGTCTACGTCACGCTCGAGCAGGTCCTCCTCGCGGGCATGAACGCCCGCGCGAGCCGCGTCGATCTCGTCAGCGCGCAGGGTGGCGTCGCCGCGTCGATCCTCGTCGACGGCGTGCGCACCAAGCTCGACCCCCTCGCTCCCGAGGCGGGCAACGCGGCGATCGACATGCTGAAGCGCCTCGCCGGCCTCGATGTCGCCGACCGCCGCCGCCGCCAGACCGGCACCTGCAAGGTCTCGGGCGAGGCTGGCGCGTCGAAGCTCACCGTCACGACGAGCGGCTCGAGCCAGGGCCAGATCGTCCGCGTCGACTTCGATCGCGAGGGCCGGCTCGGCAAGCCGGTCGACACGATCGGCTTCGCGCCCCCCCAGCTCGCGGCGCTCAAGACGCTCGAGGACCCCGCGAAGCGCGTCGGCGTCGTCCTCCTCAGCGCGCCTCCCGGCCAGGGCCTCACGACCCTCGGCTACGCGATGCTCGCCCGCCACGACGCCTACACGAGCAACATCAAGACCCTCGAGCGCGAGGTCGCGTTCACCGTCGAGGGCGTCGACCACAAGGCCTTCAAGCCCGAGGAGGGCGTCGAGGACTACGCGGCGATGCTCACGAAGATCATCCGCCGCGACCCCGATGTCGTCCTCTGCGGCGACCTCTCCGAGGCGGGGACGGGCAAGGCGGCCTCGCTCATGGGGCGCCACTCGCCGCTCGTCTACGTCCTCGTCCCCGCCGAGAGCATGGCGCAGGCCGTCTCGACCTGGATGACCGCCGTCGGCGACCCGAAGAAGGCGGCCGAGAGCCTCACCGCCGTCGTGCACCAGCGCCTTCTCCGGACGCTCTGCCCGAACTGCAAGGCCGGCTTCGTCCCCGCGCCCGAGCAGGCGAAGAAGCTCGGCATCCCCGCGGGCAAGGAGGTCGAACTCTTCCGCCCGAGCGGCAAGATCCAGGTCAAGAACCGGATCGAGGACTGCCCCGTCTGCCAGGGCAGCGGCTACTTCGGCCAGACGGGCTTCCTCGAGGTCCTCATGCTCGACGACGAGGCGCGCCGCCTCCTCGCCGAGAACGACTACCGCACCGCCGTCGCGCGCGCCGTCCGCGAGCAGAAGATGCTCCAGCTCCAGGAGGCCGCGCTCCTCAAGGTCCGCTCGGGTGAGACGAGCCTCGAGGAGGTCCAGCGCGTCCTCGCGCCGCGCCAGGCCGCGCAGCGACCGGCCGCCACCGGCGCCTGAACCGCGCCCGATTCCGACGCCGATACCAACGCCGATACCAACACCTCGGTCGAACCGCCCCTTCACGACCGACGCCTTCCCCCGAAGGAACGACACGAAATGGAAACCGTCTTCAACCTCCTGGTCATCGCCTTCGCGGGACTCATCGCCTACTGGTGGGCGAACCAGGGCCTCTTCAGCGCCCTCATCCACCTCGTCTGCGTGATCGTCGCGGGCACCCTCGCGTTCGCGACCTGGGAGCCCATCACGGGCGCGATCCTCGGCGTGCCCGCGCTCGAGCCGTACGCACGCGGCATCGCGCTCCTCGCGCCGTTCGCGTTCTACCTCTTCCTCGCGCGCCTCGCGGGCGACAAGCTCGTCCCCGACAACCTGAACTTCCCGCACGCGGTGAACCTCTCGCTCGGCGGGCTCGCGGGCCTCGCGGCCGGCATCCTGACGGTCGGCGTCGGCATCATCGGCATGGGCCACATGCACGCCGCGCGCGACCTGATGGGCGTGACGGGCGTCGCCCGCACCTCGAACGCGAAGGGCCAGCCCGACTTCGCGCAGGCGCCGCTCTGGGTGCCCGCGCACTCGATCGCGGCGGGCTTCTACTCGATGCTCTCGACCGGCGCGATGGCGCCGACCCTGACGAGCGCGACCCTCGCCGACACGCACCCGCTCCTCGCCGAGAAGTCGCTCGGTCTCCACCGCGACACCTACATGCGCAACGGCCGCCTCGCCCGCACGACGGCGCGCCCCGGCTCGATCTCGATCACCAAGGCGATCCTCGTCTCGGCGTTCGAGGCGGACGGCAAGGCGGCGTTCCCCGCGTATGTCGTCGACCTCCACCTCGAGCCCGGCGCGACGACCGAGGGCCAGGGCTTCGCCATCTCGGCGTCGCAGGTCCCGCTCATCGGCACCGTCCGCGCGGCGCGCGAGGGCGCGGGTTCGGGCGTCTCCTTCCCCCGCTACTGGTCGCAGCCGAACGCGGGCGGTGGACGCAGCGTCTTCCCCTTCGACGACGTGACCCACTTCATGTCGGCGCCTCCGGGAACGACCACGCTCGACGTGACGCTCGTCTATCCGGCGAACGCCTTCGGCTCGGGCGAGCCGCCGCGCTTCCTCGACGCGATGGGCAACCGCATTCCCTTCCCGCAGATCGCGCAGGAATCGACGATGGGCGACGCGATCGCCATGATCCTCGGCAACGCCGGCGGCGCCGTCGCGATCCCCGAGGGGACGCCCATGGCGAGCGCCGACGACGTCAAGCTCAACGACTCGATCATGCCGGCCAACGCCGACCTCAACAACATCGGTTCGATGGAGGTCAAGGACACGAACTACATGTTCGAGGGCCGCGGCGAGTACGAGAGCGGCGGATTCCGCGGCAACAAGAGCGTCGTCGTGAAGGGCATCTGGGCGCCGCCGGGAACGCGCGTCGTCCGCCTCGACATCTCGCGCGGGCGCGGCTCGATCGACCTCTGGAACGACCGCAGCAAGATCCGCGAGGAGGCGGGTCCGGGCTCGAAGCTCGCGCTCGTCGACGACCTCGGCCGCTTCTACTTCCCGATCGGCTACATCCACGCGACGGCGGGCGGCGACCGCATGGTCGAGATCTCGCTCGCGCGCGCCGGGACCTACGCCGACATCGACACCTTCCCGAACCTCTCGAGCTCGGGCGCCGACCAGCTCTACGCGATCTTCACGCCCGCGATCGGACGGAAGATCGTCGGCATCAAGCTCGGCGACAAGTGGGTCGCCCGCGCCGACCTCGATGTCGTCGCGCCGGGCTGAGCCCGCGGCTCGACCGACGCGCGAATCCGTGCACTCCTCCACCGACCGGCCTTCGGGCCGGTCGGTGGTTCTTTTGGCGTGCGACCCGACGGTCGATCGACGCGATCCTTCCGCAGAACCGTCGGAAATCGGAGGAGGCGCGCGAGCGCATGGGAAGATGCGCGTGATGGCGCCACGCGAGGTCGCTCCAGGAGCGCGTGGAGGCGCGTGCGTGAACGGGTCGCGGACGGGTCGCGGACGGGTCGTCACGAGTCGGATGCCGAATCAGTCGGCGAATCGGTCGACGAATCGGGAAGGACGCATCGATGGACACGGGGAATCGGGAATCGGATCGCATCGCACGAGGCGGGGGAAGTCGCACGGAGGGATTCGAGGCGGAATGTGGGGTGGAATGCGAGAAGGGTCGTGTGCAGTGCTCCGGGGGAAGTCGGCCCACAGGGGATGCGGAAGCCGCGCGTCGCACGAACGCCACGCGCCGTGCGGAAGCCGCGCCGGAGGCGGACGCCGCGAAGGTCGTGGGTCCGACGGACGGCTTGGAGAGCACGCGCGTACGCGCGGCGCGCGACGGCACGGGACGCGGTCCCTCGTGCGTGGCGCTCCCGCCTCCGCCCGCGGCGTCCACGCGCACGCAGGCACCCGTGCAGCCGAACGGCTGGCCCGGAGTCGCGCCCCTGCTGACGGCATGGCGGCGCGCCGACGACTCCTCGGAAGGCACCGCCCCGGGGCGATCCCTCCCGACGACCGTGCGCCGCGCGAGGCGCCCACGCCACGGGTTCACGCGGGCCCTCGCGCGCGCGGAACGCTGGCTCGGGAGTCTGCGCGCGATCGCCGCCGACGACGGTCTCCCCGTCGCACTCGCCTTCGTCTGGCGCACGATCGCGCGCAGCACCGCGCGTCCGCCGCGCGACGAGGGCGAACGCGCCGCGGAACGCTTCCTTCGGCTGCTCGGGTTCCGCGTCATCGCGCGCAACTGGCGCCGCGCCGCGGACCGTCGCGACGAGGCCGATCTCATCCTGCTGGCACCCGCCCGCGACACGCTCGTCGTTGTCGAGGTGAAGCGGGCGGCGGGACCGTGGGACCCGCTCGAACGGATCGACGGCGCGAAGCGCGAGGTCCTCTGGAGGATCGCGGGCGACCTCGCCGAGCGGCCTCCCGTCGCGGGCATTCGCAGGGTGCGCGTCGACCTCGTCGCCGTCCGTGGAACGGGGCGCGCGTGCGAGGTGATGCGGCACGAGCCCGGCTTCCTCGAGCGGCCTGTGAAACCGCCGTAGGCGCCGCGCTCCTCCTCAGCGCCAGTAGCGCGCGAGCGCCATCTCGACGAGTCGACCTTCCATCTCGCCGATGTCGTCGCTCACCCAGCGGCTGCGCAGGGTGTCGATGAACCGCTCGCGCTCGATCAGCATGCGTCTCGCGCGCAGTTCCGCCTGGAGCTGGAGCTGCACCTCGCGGTCGTAGACCGAGCGCGCGGGCGGGCGGACGATCTCGAGGACCGAAAGCCAGATCACGAAGTCGCGCTGCTCGAGCGGGGCGCTCACCACACCCTCCGCGAGTCCGTCGAGGCGCTCCTTGACGGCGTCGGCGAGCTGCAGGCCGCGGATGCCCTCGGGCGGAAGCGCGAAGGTGTTCCAGAGACCTCCCTCGGGAAGTTCGAGGAGCGTGGCGATCTCGGGGAAGGTCCTGCCCTCCGCGACGAGCGCCTTCACGCGCTCGATCCGCTCGGCGTCGGTGGCGGTTCCCAATCGGATGCGTCCGATCCGGATCGAGGGCGGCGGATTGAATTCAGCGCTGCGGCGCTCGTACTCCTGCACGATGTCGCGCCAGGAGACGATCGTCCGCGGCTCGGTCCGCTCGTTCAGGAGCTTGCGCGCGAGTCCGACGTCGCGTTCGCGCTGCAGGTACTCCTCGATCGAGCCCGTGCCCTCCTCGCGCTCGAGGCTCGCCTCCGCCTCCGCGCGCGTTCCGCCGCGCTGCGCGATCGTCTGCTCCTGCACCGTGCGCAGCCATCCGAGGAGCCCCTGCTGCTGCTCGACGGTGAGCTGCGACTCGGCCTCGGCGATGACGAGCTCGTTGTCGACGACGAGCTTGAACTCGCGCCGCACGATCTCGACGAAGGCGCGCCTTCCCTCGACGCGGTCGCGCATGCCCGCCGCCTGCACGAGACGGTCGCTGATCGGCTCGAAGAACGCGCTCGCGAAGAGCGGACGCCCGTTGATCTGACCGACGAGCCCCTCGACCGGCCAGACCTCTCCCGCGGCCACCTGCTCGGCGACGATCTCGGGACTCACCGCGTCCACCTCGACCGAACCATCGGCGCGCCGACTCTCGATCGCGACGACCTCGCGCGTCTCCCCGCGCGATGCACCGTCGGGGCCGATCTCCTCCGTCGTCTCGCCGTCGACGACCACGGTCGGAGGCGTCAGGAGCGAGGGTGACGCCGCGACGACATCGGTCCGAAGGTCCGCGGGCGGCGCCGCGAAGTCGCCGAGCGCGATGGTGCGTCGATCGGGACCGTCGGCGGTCGAACAGCCCGCGAGGACGAGCGCGGCGACCGCGAGCGTCCAGGGCGTTCCAGAGCAGGGCTTTCCACCCCGTGCAGGACCGCCGTTCGCGGCGCGGTCGCATGCGGCGGCGCACGCATCGATGGACGTCCCCGCGCCACGGCTCGGGTCGCGGCGGACGGGAAACGATCGAGGATCCATCCTCCGCGTGGGCATGGGCGGATCGTACCGTTCTCGGCCCCTCGCGTGCGGCGCCCGCGATATCCTCGCGATATGACCCAGACCCCCGACGACGCCCCCCGCCTCCACATCGACGACGACTGGAAGGCGCAGGCCCAGGCCGAGAAGGATCGGCTCGCCGCCAAGGAGGCGGAGCGCGCCGCGAGCGAGCCGCCCGCCGGCGAACTTCCGCCCGCCGACTTCCGCGCGCTCGTCGCCACGCTCGCGAGCCAGGCCATGATGGGCCTCGGCGCCTACGGCGATCCGCAGACGGGTCGCGTCGTCATCGACCTCGCGGGCGCGCAGTTCGCGATCGACCTCCTCGGCGTCCTCGAGGAGAAGACGAAGGGCAATCTGACGGACGAGGAATCCACCGAGCTCGCCGAGATCCTCCCGCAGCTGCGCGCGCGTTTCGTGCAGATCGCGAAGCTCGTGGCCGCGCAGATGCAGCGCGAGGCCGCCGGCGGCGGCGATCCCTTCGGCGGAGGCGATGTCGCGGGCTCGATCGGCCTCGGCGGATCGACCGCGAAGCCGAGCGGGCTCATCATCCCCGACTGACTTCGGACGCCTTCGAACGCCGTCGTTCGCGCGAGGGTCACGCCGGCGCGCGGGGCGGCGCATCGCGATGACCGCCGCACTTCGGGCGCAGGCGTCCGCACGGGCATCGGCACGGCCGCCGGCACGCCCGCCGAACCCATCGCCCCAGCCCCTCCCACCGCTTCGGCCGCATCCGATGGCCGATCGATCCCTCCAGCCGCGACCGCAGCAGGGCATCGCCCGCGCGTCGATGCGGCGGCTCAGATCCGTTCGGCGGCGGGGATCGATGGAGCGGCATGGATCGACGCGGCGTCGAGGCCGGACCTTCGGCGCGGGCGCGTTGTGCGGCGCGACCGCTCCGGCACCGCAGGGGAGCATCCGCGACGCGCCGCAATGCGGACTCCACCAGATCCGCTGCGGTCGCGTCGTCCTCCGCGGTCGCGTCGCGCGAGACCGGTCGGGCGGGACCGGCCCACGCCACGCGACGCCGTGTGCGCACGCCCGATCGCACCCGCGTCATCCCGCACGAATCCAAGCCGCCTCCGCATCGCCCGAGGCGGGAACGGCGATTCCGTATACTGCTCGACTTCACTCCGCCGATGGCGCCGCCAGACCCGTTCCGGACGGGCGCACCCTCGGCACCTTCGTCGCACGAACCTCATCTCGGAGCCCCCCGACGTGACCGAGTCCAGACCGACCACAAGCGCGCCCTTCCTCGAGCGGCACTACCACCTGCTCCGCAGACTGCACTCGCTCAGCGGCGTCTTCCCGATCGGCCTCTTCCTCGTCCCGCATCTCACGACGAACAGCTCGATCCTGTGGGGCGCCGCCCTCAACGGGAAGAAGTACGCCGACCTCGGCGAGGGCGCGGCGGGCGTCGCGACCTTCCAGCACGAGGTCGACTTCATCCACAACCTGCCGGCGCTGATCTTCATCGAGATCTTCGTCCTCTGGCTTCCCATCGCCTACCACTCGATCCTCGGCGTCTACTTCGCGCGCTCGGGCCGCTCGAACACCGACCGCTACGCCTACCAGGGCAACCGTCGCTACGGCCTCCAGCGGCTCACGGGCTACCTCGGCGTCCTCTTCATCTTCATGCACATCTCGAGCCTGCGCTGGGGCTTCACCTACGGCGGCCTCATGCCCGGCTTCGACGCCCATCACGCGGCGAGCACGACCGCCGCGCATCTCCAGGGCGGCGTCTTCCCGTACTTCAACGCCGCCTTCTACGCACTGTGCGTCGCGGCGCTCGTCTTCCACTTCGCGAACGGCCTCTGGACCGCGGCGATCACCTGGGGACTCACCGTGAGCAAGGGCGCGCAGCAGCGCTGGGGCTACGTCTGCGCCGCGATCGGCATCGGTCTCGCCGGCGCGGGACTCGGCGCCGTCGTCGGCTTCGCGACCCTCGACACCTCGAAGGCGCTCGACATCGAGAACGAGCTCCTCGCCTCGAAGACCGCCGTCGCCGCATCGGCCCCCGTCCGCTGAACGAACCCGAACGACCACCACGCGCGCCCGCCGCGGCGCCGAACCCACGGATTCCCACGGAAGGATTCCCACCCATGGCAGCCCACAGCAAGCGTCGCGTCATCGTCGTCGGCGGCGGACTCGCAGGTCTCTCGGCCGCGGTCCGCATCGCCGAGGCCGGCATCGGCGTCGACCTCTTCTCGATCGTGCCCGTCAAGCGCTCGCACTCGGTCTGCGCGCAGGGCGGCATCAACGCCTGCAACGAGATCGCGCGCCAGCAGGGCTACTCGGAGTACGAGCACTTCGACGAGTCGATCTACGGAGGCGACTTCCTCGCCCACCAGCCGCCCGTCTACGAGATGGCGCACTGGGCGCCGCGGATCATCGACCTCCTCGACCGGATGGGCGTGCCCTTCAACCGCACCTTCGAGGGCCAGCGCGACCTGCGCCTCTTCGGCGGCTCGCTCTACAAGCGCACGCACTTCGCGGGCGCGACGACGGGCCAGCAGCTGATCTACGCCTTCGACGAGCAGGTCCGCCGCTTCGAGAGCGAGGGCCGGGTCACGAAGTACGAGCACTGGGAGTTCCTCCGTCCCGTCCTCGACGGCGACGGCCGCTGCCAGGGCATCGTCGCGCAGGATCTCCGCACCATGCAGATCCGCGCGTTCCGCGCGGACGCGGTCGTCATGGCGACCGGCGGCAACGGGCTCGTCTTCGGCAAGAGCACGAACTCGGTCATGTGCACGGGCGGCGCGGCGAGCCGCTGCTACCAGCTCGGCGCCTGGTACGCGAACGGCGAGTTCATCCAGGTCCACCCGACCTCGATCCCCGGCTCCGACAAGCTCCGCCTCATGAGCGAGTCGGCGCGCGGCGAGGGCGGCCGCGTCTGGGTGCCGCGCCGGAAGGGCGACACGCGCGATCCGCGCCAGATCCCCGAGGCCGAGCGCTACTACTTCCTCGAGGAGCGCTATCCGAAGTACGGCAACATCGTGCCCCGCGACATCGCGACGCGCGAGATCTTCGAGATCTGCGTGAAGGACGGCCTCGGCGTCGGCGGCGGCAACATGGTCTACCTCGACCTCACGCACCTCGGGCGCGAGTACCTGGAGCGGAAGCTCGGCGGCATCATCGAGATCTACCGGAAGTTCGTCGGCGACGATCCCGCGGAGCTCCCGATGAAGATCTTCCCGGGCGTCCACTACTCGATGGGCGGCCTCTGGACGACCTACACCGCGAAGCCCGACGGGAAGGGCATGGTGTACGGCGCGCCGAACTCGATGATGACCAACATCGAGGGCCTCTACGCCTTCGGCGAGGCGAACTACCAGTACCACGGCGCGAACCGCCTCGGCGCGAACGCGCTCCTCTCCTGCATCTTCGACGGCCTCTTCTGCGGCGCGGGCGTGGCGAACTACGCGCGCGACCGCGAGCATGGCGCCGACGCCGCCGACGCCTCGCTCTACTCGTCGAACGAGAAGATCGAGGAGGACCGCATGCGCCGACTCGTCGAGGCGTCGGGCAGCGAGAATCCCTACGCGATCGCGAAGGAGCTCGGCGACGAGATGACCGCCGCGAGCACGGTCGTGAAGAGCGCGGAGCGCCTCATGCAGGCGCGCAACAGGATCGCCGAGCTCCGCGAGCGCTTCGCCCGCATCTCGCTCTCCGACACGGGCCTCTGGACCAACCAGAACCTCTCGTTCGCCCGCGCGACCGGCGACATGCTCATCCTCGCCGAGGCGATGATCGAGGGCGGCCTCGAGCGCAAGGAGTCGCGCGGAAGCCACTTCCGCACCGACTTCCCGCAGCGCGACGACGAGCGCTTCCTCCGGACGACCGTCGCGAAGTTCAGCCCCGAGTCGACGAAGCCGCTCATCTCGTTCGAGCCCGTCGCGCTGCCGCTCGTGCAGCCGCGCGCGCGCACCTACGGGAAGATCGGCGGCTGACGCGGCGACGCCCGCGCGACTCCCGACGCGAACCCGTTCACGACGCGCCCCGCCTCACGGCGGGGCGCTTTCCTTTCCCTCCCGCTCAGCCCGGGTCGGCGGACCGGTCGGACTGCTGCAGGAACACGCGGTCGAGGATCGCCTCCGCGTCGGGCGCGAAGAGGATGGCGCCGAGAAGCGCCGTGAATCCGACGATCGACGCGAGCACCACGCGGTCGCTCCGCAGCGCGTCGAGCGGGCTGTCGGAGCTTCCCTCGTGGGCGCGGCGCCAGAAGCGGTGGATCGCGACGAGGACGAGCGGCGTGAGGAGCGCGAGTCCCGTCGCACGCGAACCGAACGAATCGAACGCGTGGTCGCTCAGGGTGTACGAGAGGTACATCATCACCGTGAGCACCGCGCTCACGCCGAGCAGCCACTCGAGCTCGGAGCGGCCGTGATAGCCCGCGGGCGAACGCCAGGCGCTTCCCGCCCGCTCCGCCGACACGAGGTCGCAGGTCCGCTTGATGAAGCCGAGGTAGAGGCAGAGGAAGAAGACGCAGAGGACGAGCCAGACGCTGATCCGGACATCGATCGCGACCGCGCCCGCCGCCGCGCGCAGCGCGAAGCCCGTGGCGATCGTCGTGACGTCGACGAAGGCGACCCTCTTCAGCCCGAGGTTGTAGGCGACCTGCAGGCCGCCGTAGAGGGCGACCGCGACGACGAGCCCCCCGCTCGCGAACGCCGCGATCGCAAGCGCCGCGGCGACGAGCGCGATCCCGACCGCGACCGCCACCGCGACGGGCACCGCCCCCGATGCGACGGGGCGCCGGCACTTCACGGGATGCGCGCGATCCTTCTCGGCGTCGATCGCGTCGTTCAGGCAGTAGAAGCCGCTCGCGACGAGGCAGAACCCCGCGAACGCGAGGAAGGTGAGCCAGCCCTTCGACGCGACCAGTCCGCCGCCGTCCTGCAGGCGCACGGCGTTCGCGGCCCAGAAGATGAAGGCGAGAAGGACGAAGCTGTTCTTCGTCCAGTCGCCTGGACGCATGAGGCGGAGGATGGCGAACGGACTCGGCATCGGTCGGCACACTATCGGCGCTTTCGCGGGCGCTTCCAAAGACGCGACGGGAAATCGCGCGATCCCGAACGGCGCCGACTCCCCGCCGCCGTCCGCGGCGAATGACGCACCGCCCCCTTCCCATTATCATCCGAGCCCTCGCCATGGTCTCCCACACCACCGACGCCCCCCGCGCCTCCTCGTCGAACGCCCACGCCTCGAAGCCCATCCGCTTCCGGATCAAGCGGCAGGACCGCCCCGGCGAGGCGCCGCGCTGGGAGGAGTTCGTGGTCGACGCCGAGCCCGGCTCGAACGTCATCGCCTGCCTCCAGCAGATCGCCCGCATGTCGAAGACCGCCGACGGCAAGGCGACCACCCCCGTCTGCTACGACTCGGGCTGCCTCGAGGAGGTCTGCGGATCGTGCGCGATGGTGATCAACGGCAAGGTGCGGCCGTCGTGCTCGGCGCTCGTCGACAAGGTCGTCGACGCCGATGGCACCATCACCCTCGAGCCGATGTCGAAGTTCCCCGTCGTCCGCGATCTCGCGGTCGACCGCTCGCGCGCGTTCCACAACCTCGAGCGCGTGAAGGCGTGGGTCCCGGTCGACGGCACCTACTCGCTCGGCGCGGGCCCGAAGGACACGCCTGCGAACCAGGAGATGCGCTACACGCTCTCGACCTGCATGACCTGCGCCTGCTGCCTCGAGGCGTGCCCGCAGTTCAACCTCGAGGAGGACGCGTCGAAGTGGGATTCCGAGTTCATCGGCGCCCACGCGATCTCGCAGGCCCGGCTCTTCAACACGCACCCGACGGGTGCGACCCTCGCGCCCGAGCGCCTCGACGTGCTCATGGCGAAGGGCGGCGTGAACGACTGCGGCAACGCGCAGAACTGCGTGAAGGTCTGCCCGAAGGAGATTCCGCTCACGGAATCGATCGCGGCGATCGGACGCGCGGTCACGGTGCACGGCATCAAGAAGTTCTTCAGCGGGCGTTGATGGGGCGGTCGCGGCTGCGG
>JBJOHC010000220.1:0-2628 GCA_046047955.1 Planctomycetota bacterium | reverse complement strand
TGAGCCGCAAGCAGACCGCCGAGGAGCGGATCGCCGCCTACCGCGTCCTCCTGACCGACGAGAACATCGGGAAGATCGGCGCGCCCGTCGCGGCGCGGCTCGCGTTCGACCTCGCGATCCTCCTGCGGCGGACGGGCGATCTCGACGGCTTCCACCGCGAGCTCATCCGCGCGATCGACCTCGATGCCGCGTTCCCCGAGGCGACGGAACTCGCGGCGGGCTACTTCGGCGCGCGCGCCCCGACGCCGGTCGAGGAGGCGCGCGCGATGCGCCTCGCGCTCCTCGCGAATCCGACGCGCGAGCCCGCGGCGACCGGACTCGCGGAACTCTGCATGCGCTACGGCGCCTACGCGGCGGCCGCGCAGATCCTCGAGATCGAGGCGGTCCTTCAGGAGACGCCCCTCGCCGACGCGAACTACGACGCGCTCGTCGCGCAGCTCGTCCTCGCGGTGTGGGGCGCGGGCGATCCGCAGCGCGCGCTCCAGTTCGCGCAGCGGCGGCAGGAATCGCTGAACGCCGCGCTGCTCGCGCAGGTCGAGCGGCAGGGGACGAACCTGTCGCTCGAGGAACGCGGGCGCGTCCTCCTTCCCGCGACCTCGGTGCTGACCACGACGGTCGCGGCCGTCTACTCGGGCGTGGGGATTCCGAAGGCGGACGCCGCGATCGCGAACGCCTCGGTGAGCACGCAGCTCGAGATCGACACGATCGAGCGTTCGCTCGCGGAACTTCCCGTGGGCGCCGACGGCGACGCGCGCCGAACCGAGGCGAACGCCCGCATCGCCGAGCTCGCGCTCCAGGGCGCGATGGTGCAGGCGTGGCTCGGCGGAAACCTCGACACCGCGCGCAACTGGTTCGACAAGGCGAACCGCCTCTCGCCCGTCTCGGACGACGCGCGTCGCCGCTTCGACGGATGGGTGGCGGCGCGCAAGGGCGACGCCGCGGGGGCGCGCGAACTCCTCGCGCCGCTCGCGGAGAGCGATCGCCTCGCGCGGCTCGGGCTCGCCGTCCTCGACGAGGAGGCGGGCGACCGCCAGGCCGCGGCGCGCACCTACCTCGAGGTCGCCCGCGCGATGCCGGCGAGCGCGGTCGGGCTCTGGTCCCGCAGCCGACTCGATCGGATCCTCGGGAAGCGCGCCGACATCATCGAGGGCGCCGCCGAGATCGAGGCGGCCGCGTCGCTTCCCGCCGACTTCGTGGCGCTCCTGCGCGACGGCAAGGGGCAGCTGCTGCTGCGCCTCCGCCCGCAGCGGCTCGACGCGAGCCCATGGGATCCGTTCGTCTTCACGGTCGAGCTCACGAACCGGAGCGCGTGGCCGCTCGCGGTGACATCCGAGGGACCGCTCTCCGACACGATGACGATCACCTCGACCGTGAACGTGCCGGGACGGCGGCCGACACTACCGCCCTTCGCGATCGTCGGCTTCGAGGGTCTCTTCGCGATCCCGCCCGGCGGATCGCTCACGGTGCCGATCGACCTCTCGCTGACCGACGCGAGCATCGCGCTCCGCGAGGATCCGATCGCGGGTGCGTTCATGTCGGCGCACGCGATCATCAACTGGACGACGACCACGATGGGCCTCGAACCCGGCGCGCTCGGCGTCGAGGTCGAGTCGGATGTGGTGCATATCCAGGGGCGCCGCATCACCGCCGAGTGGGTCGCGGAGACGGTCGCGCGGCTTTCGGACACGACGCGCGCGCCCGATCCCGAACTCGTCGCGCTCCTGTCGTATGCGCTCGTCCGCGCGAAGGACCCGCTCTCGTCGCTCACCGACGATGTGCGCACCGCGCTCCTCGCGACGCCCGACCTCATCACCGACGCGACGCGCAGGCTCTGGCCCGAGGCGCGCGCGTGGCTCGTCTTCACGGCGCCGCGCGGGCGCGCGCAGCAGGGGCTGGGCGGCGCGGCGGGTGAAGGGTCGGGCGCCGTCGCCGCGGACATCGCGGCGGTCGAGCCCGCGGCGGTGCCCGAACTCGAGCCGATGCTCGCGGTGCTCCGCGGCGACGCGAGCCTGGCGACGCGGATGGCGTGGATCGCCGTGCGCGTGCGACGCCCCGAGGATCCCGTCCTCGCTGAAACCGAGGCGCTCGACGACGCGCGCCTCGCCGCGTTCGCGCGCGACTTCCGTTCGTGGATGGACGACGTGCAGGCCGAGCGCCGGCGCGAACTCAACCTCGGACCGTGACCGCTTGCGGTCGCGGGTCCGTCGCGCGACAGTGCGCGGAACCGCCGCATGCAAGTCGAGCGAATCCTCCGCACCCTCCCGCGACGGCGCCTGCTCAAGGCGGCGGGGCTTGCGTTCGGAGTCGCGTGCCTCGCGGGCGCGATCCTCGTCGCGATGCGCGAGAAGGACGACTTCGCCGCCGCGATGGAGGCGCTGCGCGATCCTCCGCCCTTCGCGGTCGCGCTCGTCCTCGGAGCGGTCGCGGTGGGCGTCTTCCTGAGCGCGCTCCTCTTCCACATCCTGGTGCGGCGCTTCGGCCGCGTGCCGTTCTGGGAGATGCAGGCCCTGATCGCGGCGAGCGCGTTCGCGAACTACCTGCCGCTCAAGCCCGGATTCGTCGGGCGGGTCGCCTACCACCGCATCCGCCACGGAATCCGCGCCGCGCACACGCTGCGCACGATCCTCG
>JBJOHC010000219.1:0-3767 GCA_046047955.1 Planctomycetota bacterium | reverse complement strand
CCGCGGCTCGGTTCCGATCCGCGAAGGCGCCCGCCTGCACGGCGAACCGGACGGGCTCGATCTCGATTCCGTTCTCGATCCGAGCGGTGGGTGAACTCGGAACGGGCGCGGCCGAAGCCGCAGGAGTGCGCGTCACGGCACCGTCGGCCGTCGCGGCTGCGGAGGTGGATGGGCGACCGCCCGTCGCGGGGCTCGACGCATCTGGCGACGAGACCGACGCGCGCGCCGTCGCGGCGCCGTCGCCCGTTCCCGCGAGCGCGCGCTCCGCCGCCGCCGCGACCGAGAGTCCCGCGCGCTCGTAGCAGCGCGCCGCGACATCGTGCGCGCGGCGCGCCTCGGCGCCATCGAGCCGCACAGCCGCCTCGCGATAGGCCATCGCCGCCGCATCGAAGTCGCGGGCGCGGATGAGCGCCGTGCCGAGCGAGATGAACGCGTCGGCCGCGAGTGCGCGATCGCTCGCGTCGGTCGCCTCGCGGAGCGGCGCGATCGCGTCGGTCGGTCGGTCGAGCGCGAGGAGCGAGAGTCCCTCGAGGTAGCGCGCCCGATCGAGCGCGAGCCCGGTCGCACCCTGCGCGGATGCGCGCGCGGCGGAGAGCGCCGCCTCGTATCGGCCGCCCTCGTAGTCGGTCGTCGCGCGCGAGAGATCGCCCGATTTCGCCGGACCGCACGCGCCGAGGAGCGCGGGGCCCACGAGGAGTGCGGCGATCGCGAGCGCGCGGGCGCGCCGCATCCGACGCGTCCGCCGCATGCGATGCGAGGAGGTCGGCGAAGGCGCGCGATCGACGCACGCGGAGGGAACGAGTCGGAGGTCGTTCATCGATGATCCTTCGGCGAGGCTCGCGGGGGGTTCGGCTACTCTACGACCGCGCGGTCGTCCGCGCAGGGCCGTCGCCGCGACGGCCGTGGGAACCACCATGGAACTCCTCTCCGCCATCCGTCGCAACCTCCTGCTCCGCCCCCTCCGCCCCGCGGTGATCGACGACCAGCGCACCTGGCGCGGCGTCGACCTCATGGTGGTGGCGTGGCACCTCGCCCGCGAGATCGGGCGAACGAGCGAGGCCCCGCGCATCGGCGTGATGCTTCCGACCTCGGGTCTCTTCCCCGCCGCGGCGATCGCCGCGTGGACGCTCGGCCGCACGCTCGTTCCGATCAATTACCTCCTTTCGCGCAGCGACCTCGAGTATGTCGCCCGCGACGCGGGCCTCGACGCGATGGTCACCGTCGGCCCCATGCTCGACTTCATCGGCGGCTCGCTGCCGGGCGTCACCGACATCCGCATGGACCGCATGCGCTTCGGAGGCATTCCTCCCGTCCGCATGACGAACCCCCTCGGCCGCGACGATCTCGCGGTCGTCCTCTACACCTCGGGGACGAGCGGCCGTCCGAAGGGCGTGATGCTCTCGGCGGGCAACATCGCGGCGAACGTCCGGCAGTGCCAGGAATGGGTCGACTTCGGGTCGCGCGACCGGATCCTCGGCGTCCTCCCGCAGTTCCACTCCTTCGGACTGACCGTCCTGACGATGCTCCCGCTCGCGACCGGAGCGAGCGCGGTCTACACCGCGCGCTTCGTTCCGCGGAAGCTCGCGGAACTCGCCCGCACCCACCGCCCGACGGCCTTCGTCGCGATTCCCTCGATGTACAACGCGCTGCGTCTCCTCAAGGACGCGAGCCCCGACGACTTCTCGAGCCTGCGCTTCACCGTCTCGGGCGGCGAACCGCTTCCCGAAGCGGTCTTCGACGGCTTCCGCGAGAAGTTCGGCATCGAGATCAACGAGGGCTACGGGCTCACGGAGACCTCGCCCGTCACCAACTGGTGCCGACCCGAGGAGCAGCGGCGGAAGTGGGTGGGCCGCGCGCTCCCGGGCATCGACCAGCGCATCGTCGGGCCCAACGGCGAGGTCCTCGGACCGAACCAGGACGGCGAGGTCCGCATGAAGGGGCCGAACATCATGCAGGGCTACCTCAATCTTCCCGACGAGACGGCCGCCGTCTTCGACGAGCACGGGTACTTCAAGACCGGCGACATGGGCCGCCTCGACGAGGAGGGATTCCTCGCCATCACCGGGCGCATCAAGGAGATGCTCATCATCGGCGGCGAGAACGTCTTCCCGCGCGAGATCGAGGAGGTCCTCAACCGCCACGAGAGCGTGAAGGACTCGGCCGTGATCGGCATGTCGGACGGGATGCGCGGCGAGGTCGCGCTCGCCTTCGTCGAGCTGCGCGAGGGCGCGACCTTCGACGAGGCGGCGCTCAAGACGCACTGTCGTTCGGGGATCGCGGGCTTCAAGATCCCGCGCGAGATCCGCGTCCTCAAGGAGCTTCCGCGGAATCCGACGGGGAAGATCGTGCGGCGGAAGCTCTCGGCCGACACGCCGTCCGACGCGCTCTGACGCCGCGCGGGGTCGGCGACGGGCATCGTTCGGTCAGGGGCACGGTCCCCACGCGCCGAGCAGCGCGGCGAGGTCGGTCGCGTTCGTCTGTCCGTCGCCGTCGAGATCCGCCGCCGCGCTTCCCCAGGCGCCGAGCAGGGTCGCGAGATCCTGCGCGTCGACGAGACCGTCACCCGAGAGGTCGGCGGGGCAGTCGGGGCACGGGCTCGAGGCGGGCAGGAAGAAGAGGCTCGCCTCGCCCGCGGTCGCGGTCGCCGAGCCGACGCGCACGAGGTACTCGGTGCCGCACTCGGCGAAGAAGGTGAGGCGGCTCGCGTTCACGCCGCCGCAGAGGGCGCCGTCGTCGCTGCAGGCGACGAGGGTCGTCGACCCGCACGGTCCTTCGTAGACCGCGAGCACCGTGTCGAACCACGAGCCGCAGGTGCGCAGGTCGCACGCGCCCTCGCGGTCCGCGGTCCAGCGAAACCAGACGTCGGCGACGAAGGTCGCGCCCTTGCAGGACTTCGGATGCTGCGCGGCCTCGGTGCCCGCGAAGAGCGTGTTGAACGGCTGCGGACCCGACACGAGCGTCGCCGCATCCTCGCAGCGGTCGTTCGCGGCGGGTCCGTCGAGGCAGAGGGTCGCCGCAAGCGTCACGCAGTCGCCGTCCCACCCGGCGTCGCAGCAGAACGGATCCGACGCGCAGGTGGCGCTGCAGCACTTCGGATCGTTGCAGCCGGGCTCCGAGTGCACGGCGAAGCAGGAGAGGCTCGCCGAGGCGCACGGCGAACTGCACGCCTGCGAGGTCTCGACGCGCAGCGCGTAGGTGTTCCCGAAGACGCAGCCAATCGACCCGCCGCCGAACGCGGGGTAGTTGCCGCCCGCGACGACGATGCGGTAGGTGCCGGGCGCGAGGCAGACGGGATCGGTGAGCTCGTCGACGCAGAGTTCGCTCGTCGCCTGGAGAAGCGCGTTCGTGACGGGGGTGCAGGCGCCGTCGGGGATCAGCGCCGCCCACATCCGTTCGGTGGATCCGAAGTTGAGCGCGACCGAGACGAATCCGTCGCCGTCGGTGTCGACGAGCGTGACGGTGTAGACGTCGACATCGACCGCCTGGCCCGAGCCCTGCGAGGTTCCGAGGGTGCCGATGAGCTGGACGCCGGGAACGATCGTCTCGGGGACGCCGCCCGACGCGCGGTAGCAGGGATCGTTCGAGCGCGCCGCGCAGGCCTCGGCTTCCTCGACCGCACCGGGATCCTCGATGGGCGTGCAGCCGGTCACGCAGATGTCGCCCGCGATGATGACGCAGAACGAGTCCCACGCGCTCGAGCAGCAGGTCGGATCGATCGCGCAGACGGCGTTGCAGCACGCGGCGTCCGAGCAGGCGCCGCCCGGGTG
>JBJOHC010000218.1:0-2728 GCA_046047955.1 Planctomycetota bacterium | reverse complement strand
GCTCGCGCCACTTCGTCACGGCCTCGGGCTCGCGCGCGTAGATCGGGAGAAGCGCCGCGGGATCGCACGCGCGATCGGGAAGCGCGAGCAGCGCTTCGGCGACGAGCGCGGCGGCGGTCGCACGCGGCTCGTGGCAGGCGATGCCGTGGGCACGCGCCAGAGCGCGCAGCGCGTCGGGAAGGTGCGCGTCGGCGAGGAGCTCCGCCTCTGACGCGGCGACCTCGGCGAGACGCGCGGCGAACCCCGCTTCGTCGAGGACGGCTCCGTCCTCGAGCAGGAGCCGTGCGTCCGATGCCTCCGCCGCGCAACGGGCCCGCGCGCACCAGGCCGATCCGTCCTTCGCTGCGAGCGCGACGAGCCACGGACCGCGCGCGCCCTCGAGGACGCGCGCCCGCGCGAAGACCGCTGCCGAGGGAATCCCGACGATCGGAACGCCGAGCGAGAGCCCGAGCCCCTGCGCGAGCGCGGTCGAGACGCGCAGTCCCGTGAAGGCACCCGGTCCGGTCGCGACCGCGACCGCCGCGAGCGCGCCAGGCGCGCAGTCCGCCTCCGCGAGGAGCGACTCGAGCTCGACCCAGAGCCGCTCTCCCGCGTCGGAGGCGTTGCCTACGGGCGGACCGCTCGGCGCGGGCGTGAACCTCCGCTCGAGGAGCCTTCCCGCCACGGCGAGCCCCACCACCGACTCCCGCTGGGAACAGTCGAGGACGAGCAGCGGCTCGAATGGAGGCCCGAAGGAAGGTCCCGTGTCCGCGCCCGCGCTCACGCATCGCCTCCATCGCCGCCCGCACCGAGATCGAGCGGAATGTGGTTCTGGATCGGCTCGCTGCGCCGCTGGAGGTCCGCCGCGGTCGGCGCATCGGCCGCGAGATCGATGGCGGCGACCCGCCCCTGCGCATGGTCGGTGTTGAGGATGAGCATCGACGGCGGCCGCACCTCGGCGCCGAGCTCGGCGTGCGCGTGCCCGACGACGAAGGTGCGCACGCCCCACTCGCGTGCGAGCGTCTCGAGATGCTCGGGCGTGTGCCCGCGCCCCCAGGTCATCAGGTACGCGGCGCCCGCGGGACCGTCGTAGTCCTCCTCGACGAGCGGGCGCTCGAGGACGCGCAGATCGAAGAACCGGAGCTGCGCCGCCGACGGCAGCGAGTGCGACACCATCACGCCGTTCGCGCAGACGACCGCGAGCGGCATCGCCGCGACGAACGCGCCGATCGCCTCGGCGGCGAGCGCGGCGTCGTCGCCGTAGATCCAGTCGAGACCCGCGTCGAAGAGCTCGAGGTTGTCGCCCGCCCCCTTCGAGATGTGCTGGCGGCGGAACTGCGCGATCTCGTGGTTCGCCAGGATCGGATGCACCTGCAGCGGGTGCGCGAGGACGAGTTCGGCGACCTTCGCGAGCATGCGGTGGCTCATGTCCATGCCGCTGACGAGCCGCTCGCCGTGGATCAGTTCGTGGAGGACGACATGGTGGTCGGGCGATTCTCCGAGGCGCGCCGCGCGGAGCACCGCGTCGAGATGGAGCTGGTTGTCGTGAAGGTCGCCGGTCGCGAGGAGTCGCCCGCGCCTCGGCAGATGGACGGCCGAGCCGCGGCGCCAGGGAGACGCGCGCATCGCCTCGGCCGCACTCCCGAGGAGTTCGGCGAAGGCCTCGGCGTTGCGCTGCCAGCGGCTCATGGCTTCGGCGTCGCCGCGGGTGCGGCCGCGTCCGCCGCGCGCGCGACCATCGCGAAGGGCACGCGCCCCGTCCCCGTCGCCGTCGTGATCTCGATCTCGCCCTCGATCGGGCCCGCGACCTTCGGCGTCAGTTCGATCGTGAGGACCGCCTCGTCGCCGGGCGCGGGCACCGTCGAGACGACCTTCGCGTCGGCGAGCGCGGTGCCGTCGGCCGCGGTCAGGACGCGCACCGCGCGCACCTCGCTCCAGTCGCGGCGCTCGACCGCGCCACGCTTCGGCGGGTTGTAGTGCTCGAGCTCGATCTTCACCGCTCCCGCCACGCCGACCGTTCCCGCGTCGGGAAGGACGAGACTCTCCTTCACGATCCAGAAGCGCTGGTAGCGCGGCATGTCGTGCTTCGACCCCGTGCACTCGTCGCGGACGCGCAGCGGAATCACCGCGCAGTCCGCGCGATCGGTGAAGACGAACCACCAGAGCGGCATCTCCTCGCACGCGCGGCCCGCGAGACTCCACGGAAGCTCGAACGCGGCCGCCGCTTCCGCCGGGCCCGGGCGACCGCCCGAACGGAGGACGCGGAACGGCTTGCCGTCGAGGCTGCGCAGGCGCACGGTGCCCGTCACGACCTCCTTCAGGGCGTCGACGAACGGCGGCTCGGCGAGGATGGGGAGGCGCACCTCGCCCTTGATGGTCGCGACCGCGGGCGCGGCGCCCTCGAAGGCGAGGAAGACCTTCGCGTCCTTCGTGCCCGGCACGCGCGGCGCCGACAGCGCCGCCGAGAACTCGAGCGTGCCGCCGGGCGGAATCGTCTTCCCGATGACATCCGAGATCGCCGTGCACTTGCAGCTCGGCGTGGCGCCGCGCACGGTGACCGCGGTCGCGCCCTGGTTCACCAGCACGAACTTCGCGGGATTCGTCGAGCCGGGCCCGACGATCCCGAGGTCGACCGTCTCGGGCGCGACCTTCACCGTCGACGCGGCGGCCTGCTGCGCGGGGCGCGCGGCGGGCGCGCGCGGGGCCTGCGCGAACGCGGGCGCCGCGAGGAGCATCGTCGGAGCGAGGA
>JBJOHC010000217.1:0-17619 GCA_046047955.1 Planctomycetota bacterium | reverse complement strand
ACCCGGAGTACCCCATGTTCGAACGCCTGACCGATCGAGCCCGCAAGGTGATGGCCCTCGCGAACCAGGAAGCGCAGCGGTTCAATCACGAGTACATCGGGACGGAGCACATCCTGCTCGGTCTCGTCAAGGAAGGCTCGGGCGTTGGCGCGAACGTCCTGAAGAACCTCGACATCGACCTCCGCAAGGTGCGTCTGGAAGTCGAGAAGCTCGTCAAGAGCGGCCCCGAGATGGTGACCATGGGCAAGCTCCCGCAGACCCCGCGGGCGAAGAAGGTCATCGAGTACGCCATCGAGGAGGCCCGCAACCTCAACCACAACTACGTCGGCACCGAGCACCTGCTGCTCGGCCTGCTTCGCGAGCATGACGGCGTCGCCGCGCAGGTTCTGATGAACCTCGGCCTCAAGCTCGAGGAGGTCCGTGACGAGGTCCTGAACCTCCTCGGCGCGGGCGTCGAGCCCGAAGAGCAGGCGCCCGAACAGGGCGAGCCCGGCGGCGGCATGCCGGGTGGCGCTCCCGGACGTCGCGGACAGGCCAAGAGCAAGACGCCCGCCCTCGACTCCTTCGGTCGTGATCTCACCGAACTCGCCAAGAACGGCGAGCTCGACCCGGTGATCGGCCGCACCATGGAGATCGAGCGGCTCGTGCAGGTCCTCTGCCGTCGCACCAAGAACAACCCCGTCCTCCTCGGCGAGGCGGGCGTCGGCAAGACCGCGATCGTCGAGGGCCTCGCCCAGCGGATCGTCAGCCAGGAGGTCCCCGACATCCTCTTCGACAAGCGCCTCGTGGTCCTCGATCTCGCGGCGATGGTCGCGGGCACGAAGTACCGCGGCCAGTTCGAGGAGCGCATCAAGGCGGTCATGAACGAGGTCCGCCGCGCGAAGAACATCATCCTCTTCATCGACGAGCTGCACACGCTCGTCGGTGCGGGTGGCGCCGAGGGCGCGATCGACGCGTCGAACGTGCTGAAGCCCGCCCTCGCCCGCGGCGAGATCCAGTGCATCGGCGCCACCACCTTCGACGAGTACCGCAAGTACATCGAGAAGGACGCCGCGCTCGAGCGCCGCTTCCAGTCGATCGCGGTCGAACCGCCGAACGCGGAGCAGACCTACGAGATCCTCAAGGGCATCCGCCCGAAGTACGAGGCGCACCACCGCGTCAAGATCAGCGACGCCGCGCTGCGCGCCGCGATCGACCTCTCCGGCCGCTACAGCCCCGGCCGCGTGCAGCCCGACAAGTCGATCGACGTGATCGACGAGGCGGGCGCGCGCCTGCGCCTCCGCTCGATGGCGAAGCCGCCGAACCTCGCCGAGATCGAGGAGCAGGTCGAGCGTCTGGCGATCGAGAAGGACGAGGCGGTCAAGAACGCCGACTACGAGCGCGCCGCGCAGATCCGCGACCAGATGGACAAGCACCGCCGCGAGCGCGAGCGCCTGCAGGCGGAGTGGAAGGAGCGCATGAGCGAGACCGTCGGCACCGTCGACGAGGAGGTCATCGCCGAGGTCGTCTCGAAGATGACGGGCGTGCCGCTGACCCGCCTCGAGAAGGCGGAGTCCGAGCGCCTGCTCCAGCTCGAGGCCGAGCTCCACAAGACCGTCGTCAGCCAGGACGACGCGGTCAAGGCCGTGTCCCGCGCGATCCGCAAGGCGCGTTCGGGCCTCAAGGACCCGAAGCGTCCGATGGGCTGCTTCATCTTCGTCGGCCCCTCGGGCGTCGGCAAGACGCTGCTCGCGAAGGCGCTCGCCGAGTTCATGTTCGGCGACCCCGACGCGCTCGTGTACCTCGACATGTCGGAGTACATGGAGAAGCACAACGTGAGCCGCCTCGTCGGCGCGCCTCCCGGATACGTCGGCTACGAAGAGGGTGGCCAGCTCACCGAGCGCATCCGTCGCCGGCCCTACGCGGTCGTCCTCCTCGACGAGGTCGAGAAGGCGCACCCCGACGTCTTCAACATGCTCCTCCAGATCATGGAGGAGGGTCGTCTCACCGACAGCTTCGGCCGTCACGTCGACTTCAAGAACGTGATCCTCATCATGACCTCGAACCTCGGCGCCGACGTCATCAAGGGCGGCGCGAGCTTCGGGTTCGGCAAGCGCACCGAGGTCATCGACTACGACAAGATGCGCAAGGCGCTCATGGGCGAGATCGAGAAGTTCTTCCGCCCCGAGTTCATCAACCGCCTCGACGAGGTCGTCGTGTTCCGGCCGCTCGTCAAGGAGGACCTCGTCACCATCATCGAGTACGAACTCTCGAAGGTGCGCGGCCGCCTCGCCGAGAAGGGCATGAAGATGGAGCTCGACGCCGCGGCGAAGGACTTCCTCATCGACAAGGGCTACAACCCCGACTTCGGCGCGCGTCCGCTGCGCCGCGCGCTCGGCCAGTACATCGAGGATCCGCTCGCGGAGAACCTCCTCATGGGCGAGTTCAAGTCGGGCGACGAGATCAAGGTCACCCGCACCGAGGGCCAGGATCACCTGACCTTCAAGGCCGTCCGCTCGGGCGGCGACGGTGGCGACGACGGCGGCAACGGTCCGACCGAGCCGACCGCCCCGCCGCTCGCGGGTGCGGGCGCCGAGTGAGTCCGCCCATCCCAGCCAGCATCACGCACCCCGGCGCTTCGCGTCGGGGTGCGTGCGTTTTCCGAGGTGGTGTGTCGCGCGAAGGCCGTCGTCCCGTCCGCCGTCGCCCCGGCCGCCGTCGCCCCGCGACGCGCCCTCAGCGGATGCCCGCGAGCCGCGCGCGCTGGCCGACGGGCGTCTGCTCGAAGGCCACCTCGACGACGCGGTAGCGGAAGTCGCCCGCGGTCTGCGGCGAAAGCGAGAGTTCGAGGAAGTTCGGTCCGGTGCGGCGCACGACGACCGCGTTCGTACTGAAGCCGAAGCTCATGCGGTTGAGGAGCGTCATGACATCGCCGCGGCGCTTCGCGCACCAGGCGCCGAACTGCTCGCGCGCGGCCTCGGGCCCGCCGTCCTGCGCCGCACGCGCGCGCACGCCCGACGCGACGAACTGGTCCCAGAGATCGCCGTAGCGCTCCTCGCGGAAGGCGCGCATCGTGTTCGCGACGACCTGTTCGGGGAAGAGCGCGTCGATCTCGACGCGGCCGTCGTCGAGTTCGCGCCAGGGCGTGAAGGTCTCGACGGGCGCCGCGTCATCGGGCTTGCGTGCGCCGCCCGATGCCTTGCGCCGGCCGCTGAACCGGCCTCCCTCCTTCCCCTCCTCCTTCATCGCGAGATACTCGCTGAGCGGGAGGTAGCGGATCACCTTGCCGTTCGGGAGAACGATCTCGTCGGGCAGCTCCTCGCTCGTCGCGAAGCCCGGGCGCGGGCGGTACTCGACGGTCGGGCCGCATGACGCCGCGAGCGCGGCGAAACCGACGATGGCGAAGGTCCACGCGCCACCGCGACGCACGGATCGGTCTCGCGAGGCGCGCGTCGCGTCACGGACCATGGCGCTAGCGCCCCGCACCCGCGGGCGCGGCGGTGCGCGCGGATGGCGCACCGGATGTCGCCGCGACGGGCGCGGCACCCGCGACGGGCCGCAGCACGGGCTGCGCCACGCCCGAACGCCATTCGCGATGGACCGCCTCCGAAGGCTTCGACGCCGGATGATCGGCGCGGGCGTGCGTGCCGCGCGACTCCTCGCGCGCGAGCGCCGCGGCGGCGACGAGCGCGGCGCAGGTCAGCATGTTCTGGATCTCCCAGCCCGCGGGATCGTCGAAGATCTTGTCGAGCGAGTAGCGGCACCAGAAGTGGATCATGTCGACGGCGTCGGAGACGCGGTTTCCCGTGCGGACGATGCCGACATTCCGCCACATCGCGCTGCGGAGGCTCGAACGCACGTCGACGAGGTCGAGCTCGCCCTTGTCGCTCGGCCGGATGTCGCTGACGACGCGCGCCGCCGCACCCGCGCCCGACTCGAGCGTGGCCGCCGCGACGCCCGCGCGACGACCGAAGACGAGCCCCTCGAGGAGCGAGTTCGAGGCGAGGCGGTTCGCGCCGTGAAGTCCGTTGCAGGCGACCTCGCCCGCGGCGAGGAGACCGGGGACGCCCGTGCGTCCGTCGAGATCGGTGCGGACGCCGCCGATCGTGTAGTGGGCGGCGGGCATCACGGGAATCGGCGCCGTCCCTGGATCGATGCCGAATCCCGCGAGCAGGTGGAAGAGCCCCGGAAAGCGGCGTTCGAAGCCCGCGCTCGTGAGATGGCGCGCGTCGAGGAAGACATTCGCCCCCTGCGACTGCGCGAGCTCGTCGATGATGCCGCGGCTGACGACATCGCGCGGCGCGAGTTCGCCGAGCGGATGGCGGCCGTCCATGAAGCGGCGCCCCGCGCGGTCGACGAGATGGGCGCCCTCCCCGCGGACGGCCTCGGAGATCAGCGAGCGCGCGGCGCCCGCGACATAGAGCGCGGTCGGATGGAACTGCACGAACTCGAGATCGGTGACCGCCGCGCCCGCGCGCCACGCCATCGCGACGCCGTCGCCGGTCGCGAGGCGCGTATTCGTCGTCTCGCGCCAGAGCTGTCCGAGTCCGCCCGACGCGAGGACGGTCGCCTTCGCCCAGACGATCTGCAGCCCGTACTTCGGATGATGCGTGATCGCGCCGAGGACGCGGTCCTCGCCGGTCGGCAGGCCGCCGCCCGTGACGAGGTCGAGCGTGAAGCAGCGGTCGAAGAGGCGGATGCGCGGATGCGCGCGGCAGGCGGCGAGGAGCGCCCTCGCGAGTTCGCGTCCGGTCGCGTCGCCGTCGGTGTGGACGATGCGCGGCCGGCCGTGGCCGCCCTCGAGCGTCCGCTCGAGCGAACCGTCGTCGGTGCGGTCGAAGCGCATCCCCTGCTCGACGAGCCAGGCGATCTCGGCGGGCCCTTCGCGCACGAGCGTCTCGACCGAGCGCCCCTCGCAGAGCCCCGCGCCGGCGACGAGGGTGTCGGCGACATGCGCGTCGGCGGAGTCGGCCTCGTCGAGGACGGCGGCGATCCCGCCCTGCGCCCACGCGGTGTTCGAGAGGTCGAGCGCGTCCTTCGCGACGACGAGGACCTCGCCGTGCTCGGCGGCCGCGAGCGCGGCGCGCAGACCCGCGACGCCCGAACCGATCACCAGCACATCGGTGAAGATCGACGGCAGGAGCTGCGATCGGAATGGAATGAGATGGCGGCGTTCGGAGATCGGTTCGAGCATCGGTCGGCCTTCGCGCCGTTCGTTTCGGGCCGGCCGCGTCGTCGCGGTCCGCGCGGCCGTCGATTCACCCCGAGTCGGTCGCGGCGACTACTTCGCGGCGGACTGGTCGCGGTAGCGGCCGATGTAGAGCTGGCTCGAGCGGCCCTCGTGGCGCTGCCCCGTCCAGAGGAGCCACTTGCCGTCGGGCGAGAAGACGGGAAGGACATCGGCGCCCTCGGCCTCGGTCACGCGGCGACGGACGGGCTCGGCGCCCGCCGCGTCGGGCAGCACGATCTCGAACACCTCGTAGTTGCGGTGGCCGATCTCGCTCGTCGCGTAGACGAGGGTCTTGCCGTCGGGGCGGAAGTACGGGCACCAGTTGACATGCTCGTTCGAGGTGAGCTGGCGCTCGTTGGCGACGCCCGTGATCGCGCCGTCCTCGCCGAAGACGAGGTCGGCGACGAAGACCTGCAGCAGGTTGTCCTTGTTGCGGTCGGAGCGGTAGCAGATCCGCTTGCCGTCCTGCGAGAAGAAGGGACCGCCGTCGTACCCCGCGGCCTCGACGATCGCCGTGCGGCGACCCGTCTTCAGGTCGCGCACGAAGAGATCGCCGTCGCCCTGCTCGAGCGAGCAGAAGAGGAGGTGGCGGCCGTCGGGCGACCAGCTTCCTTCGGCGACATAGGCCTTGCCGTCGCCCTCGAGGACCTTGAGCGAGTCGGCGGTGCCGTCGGCCTTCGCGAGGTCGACCTCGACGATGCGCGTCTCGGGCGGGAACGCCCAGCGGTAGCGCGAGGTGCCGCGCTGGTACCCGGGCGCGTTCTCGGCGGTCGGCGCGACGATCGTCGACGCGAAGAGCACCGTGCCCGGCTTCGTCGGATGGAACCAGCCGCAGGTGTTGGCGCTTCCCTTCGGCGAGAGGCGGCGGATGTTCTCGACGCCGACGATGTCGGCGCTCGGTCCGCGCACCACGTCGCAGACGAACATCGCGTAGAACTCGTCGGGCTCGGCGCCCTCCGCGGGATGCTCGATCGCCTGGAAGACGATGTGCCGCGCGTCGGGCGAGAAGTAGGCTTCGCCCGCCTTGATGAAGCGGTCGGGGAAGGTGAGCTGGCGCGCGTCGCGGACGCCCGGTTCGGCGACCGCGGCGGCGGGCTCGGACTGGCTGGAGGACGACGCGGCGGTGGCGGCGAGCGCGACGGGAAGCGTGAGGGGGAGCGTGATGGCGAGGAGCGCGATCATGGGTCGGATAGTGTAGTGCGCATGACGGAGGGCACCGGTTCCATCCTGTTCGCCGATGCGTGGCTCGTGGCGGTCGACAAGCCGTCGGGCCTGCTCTCGGTGCCGGGGATCGGCCCCGACAAGGCGGACTGCCTCGTCTCGCGCCTGCAGGGTGCGTACCCGGGCGCGCGGATCGTCCACCGCCTCGATCGCGACACCTCGGGAGCGATCGTCCTCGCGCGCGATGCCGAGGTCCATCGCGCGCTCTCCATGCAGTTCGAGGCGCGGACGGTGGAGAAGTCGTACGAGGCGCTCGTCGCGGGGCACCTCGCCCTCGACGCGGGCGAGATCGACCTGCCGCTCCGGAAGGAGGCGCTCGGAAGCGCGCGGCAGATCGTCCATCCCGACGGGAAGCCGAGCGTCACGCGGTACGAGGTCGTCGCGCGCGGCCGCGACGACGGCGGACTCGCGTGGACGCGGGTGGCGCTCTTTCCCAGGACGGGGCGCAGCCACCAGCTGCGCGTCCATCTGCTCGCGCTCGGCCACCCGATCCTCGGCGACGAGCTCTACGCCGATCCCGCGGCGCACGCGGCGCGACCGCGGCTCTGCCTGCATGCGCGGCGGCTCGAGGTCGATCATCCCGCGACGGGTGCGCGGCTCGCCTTCGAGGCCCCCTGCCCGTTCTGAGGCGCGCGGCGCGCGGCGCGGCCGGATTCGTCCAGATCCGACGGCCCGTCGTTACGATGACCTTCCATCGGAGGTCCGCACGCCATGATCATCGTCAACACCGAAACCGTCCCGGGCTTCGAGATCACGAGCCTCTGCGGCATGGTGCAGGGCAACACGATCCGTGCGAAGCATGTCGGCCGCGACATCGCGGCGAGCTTCAAGAACCTCGTCGGCGGCGAGCTCCGCGGCTACACCGAGCTTCTCACCGAGGCGCGGCGCGAGGCGGTCGAGCGCATGATGGCGCAGGCCGCACAGCTCGGTGCCGACGCGATCGTGAACGTGCGCTTCAGTACGAGCGCGATCACCCAGGGCGCCGCCGAGCTCTACGCCTACGGCACCGCGGTCAAGGTGCGGCGGGTCGGGGCGGCGGACGGGACGGCAGGCGGAACGAACTGAGTCGCGCGATCCGCGCATCCGTCCACCACGGAGGACACGCGAATGGAAGCCCTGCTCGGACTCCTCTGCAACTGCGCGTTGCCGCTCGCGCTGATCGCGATCGGCTTCGGCGTCGGCACGGCGATCGAGCGCTCGCACCTCGCGTCGCTCGCGCGGCGAGAGGAGGCGCTGCGCGGCATCGTCGCCACGACGCTGCGCACCCCACCCGCCGATCGGCGGCACTGCCCGGGCCGGCTCGTCTCGGGTTCGGCGGTGATCGGAAGCGACTACTTCAAGACCTTCGCGGCGTCGCTCAGGAACCTCGTCGGCGGCGAGGTCCGCTCGTTCGAACGCATGATGCAGCGCGCGCGGCGCGAGGCGTACTGCCGCATGCTCGAGGAGGCGCGGGCGGCGGGTGCCGACCTCGTCATCAACGTGCGCTACGAGACGAGTTCGATCGGCGCCATGGGCGGCAAGGCGATGCCGATGGCGGAGGTCGTCGCGTACGGAACGGCGATCCTGCCGGCCGGGGCCTTCGCGCGATGACGGCGCGGGGCGCGCGGTGAGCCTCGGGGGCGATGCAGGTCGCGGGCCCGCGAAGCGCGGACGCGGCGCGCCGTCGCACGATCCCGGCATCCTCGACGAACCGCAGTTCCGCGCGGCGCCCGTCGATCTCGGGCAGGCCGACGACCTCGGAGACGAACCGGTGCGCGCGGGCACGCCGAACGGGTTCGACGAGGAAAGTTCGGTGCGCGACGAGCCGTCGCTCGCGTGGAACGGCGCGGGCATCGCGGGCGTGCGCGGCTACGCGGACCTCCTCGACGAGCGCCGCCGCGCCACCCCCGCCGCGAGGCGATGGATGGTGATCGCGGGGCTCGCCCTCGCGGCGGGACCGTTCGGGATCTTCGGCGCGTTCTGGTCGATGCTCGGCGGCGGGACGGGGCTCGGCTACCTCGCACTCGTCGTCGTCGGACCCGTCGTCGAGGAGATGACGAAGATCGCGCTCCTCCTCTGGGTCGCGGAGAAGCGGCCGTGGCTCCTGCCTGGAGCAGGCGCGATCGTTCTCTCGGGATTCCTCGCGGGTGCGGGGTTCGGCGCGATCGAGAACCTCGTCTACCTTCATCTCTATTTTCCCGACCGCGCCGCCGAGATCGCGCCGTGGCGATGGCTCGCGACCGCGCCGATGCACGCGGTCGCCTCGGCGATCGCCGCGGTGGGCGTCGCCAGCATGTGGCGCGACGGCCTGCGACGACAGGCCCCGCCGCGCATTCCGCTCGCAAGTCCGTGGATCGTGGTCGCGATCGTGCTGCATGGCGCGTTCAACGCCGTCGCGATCGCGCTCCACCTCGCGGGCATCGCACCGTGAAGTTCAGGCGCCTGCGAGGAGCGCGGCGGCCTCGACCGCGAGGCGCGCGGTGCGACCGTCGGGATCGGCGACCGGATTCACCTCGACGACCTCGATCGCGACCACGCCGTCGTGACGGCCGACGAGCCGGAGGAGGGGCGCCGCCTCCTCCCAGAGGAGTCCGTCGGGGACATGGCAGTCGACGCCCGGCGCGATGCTCGGATCGAGACTGTCGAGATCGAAGCTGACGCTCACGCGGCCGTCGGCGCCACCCGCGATCGCGAGCGCCTCGGCGACGACCGCGTCGGCGCCGCGCGCGCGGATCTCGGCGGGCGCGATCACGCGGCAGCCGAGCCGCTCGACGATTTCGCGCTCCTCCTCGTCGATGTCGCGCGCGCCGAGGTAGACGGTGCGGCGCGGATCGCGCAGGCCTCCCTCGACGACGGCGCGGAAGGCGGGCACCTCGAGACCGTGCACCGCGGCGAGCATCATGCCGTGAAGATTGCCCGAAGGGGTCGATTCCATCGTGTTCGCGTCGGTGTGCGCGTCGATCCAGAGGAGGCCCGGCGGTTCGCGCCCCGCGCCGCGCGCCGCGCGACCGATGGCCGCCTGCGTCGCGGCGCCGAGCGAGTGGTCCCCACCGAGAACGCAGGGAAGCGCGCCGCGCGCGAGCGACGCCTCGACCGAGGCGCGCAGGGCGAGCGAGAAGCGCTCGACCTCGGCGATGAGCGCGGCACCCGGATCGCGGCCCGCGAGGCGCGGCGCGTCGGCGGCGACGAGATCGCCGAGGTCGCGCACGGTGCGCGCGTGCGCCGCGGGTCCGTCCGAACCCCGAGCCGTGTCTCCCGTCGGACCCCGGGTCGAAAGCCGCGCGAGCAGCCCCGCCTCGCGGATCGCCCGCGGTCCGCCCGCGGTGTCCGTGCAGCGCCCACCGAGTCCGATCGAGGCGCCGATCACCTCGATCACGCGTGATTCCCCCATGGCGTTCATCCGCGTCCTCCCCGCCTGCGCGCCTCGCGCACCGAGCCGTCCGCCGACACGATGAACGAGAGGTCGTCCTCGCCGCCGACCGCGCGGTCGGGGCCGGCCGAGACGATCTGCGCGACGCCGCCCTCCTCGGCGGGCGCGCCGTCGAGGACGACGAACGCCGTGCCCCAGCCGTCGGCGCGCGCCGACTCGTCGATCGCACCGAGGACGCTGCCCGCGCTCTTCCCGCCGCGCACCGCCTCGGCGACGCGCGTCGCGAGCGCCTCGGCGGCCGCGCGCGTCGACGCGCGTCGGTCGGCGTTCGCGGCGGCGCGCATCGGATTGTCGCCGCCGCGGTCGCGCGGCTCGACCGCGAACCACGCGCGCTCGATGTCGGGCGGATAGGCGTTGTCCGACGGATCGCGGTCGGCGGTCTCGCGCCGCGGATCGAGGAAGACGCGCACGATCTTCTTCGGCGTGACGAAGAGCTTCGAGGTCTCGTTGCCGCCCGCATAGCGCCAGATCTCGGCGGGAAGCACCGTCTCCTCGACCGTGCCGTCGGCGTAGCGGACGCGCACGGGCATCGGCGAGGGAACGCCCCCGTCGTTCCGGAAGCGCACGACCGTGAAGTGGAGCGGCTTCTCGAGGAGCGCCGCGTCGCGCGCCCCGAGCCGCGCGACGATCCGCTGGAAGCGCCGGCGGTCGTCGGGCGTCACATCGAGTTCGTCGAAGGTCGAGTAGAAGTCGACGAGCTCGGGGTAGCGCTCGGCGCGCATCTCGAAGCCCGCCTCGTCCATCGCGGCGTTGCGGGTCTCGGAGAGCGTCTTCTCGCGCCCGTCGCGCTCGGCCTTCCGCTCGGGCTTCACGATCGCGGGATCGCGCGTCTCGAGCGCGTAGTGCACCACCTTCTCGATCGAGATGTCGACGGGGCGCGTCGAGTAGAACCAGCCGCGCCAGAACCAGTCGAGGTCGACGCCCGAGGCGTCCTCCATCGTGCGGAAGAAGTCGGCGGGTTCGGGCCGCTTGAACGCCCAGCGCCGGCAGTACTCGAGGAACGCGAAGTCGAAGAGCTCGCGGCCGAGCACCGTCTCGCGCAGCACGTTGAGCGCGGTCGCGGGCTTCGCGTAGGCGTTCGGTCCGAGGCGGCGGACGCTCTCCGAGTTCGTCATGATCGGCTCCTGGTCGGAGCTCGTCATGTAGCCGACGATCGCGTCGGGCTCGCCGCGGCCGCTCGGATACTTCGCCTCCCACTCCTGCTCGGCGAGGTACTGGGCGAAGGTGTTGAGTCCCTCGTCCATCCAGGTCCACTGGCGCTCGTCGCTGTTGATGATCATCGGGAACCAGTTGTGCCCGACCTCGTGGATGATGACGCCGATCAGCCCGAGCTTCGTCCGCTCGGAGTAGGTGCCGTCCTTCTCGGGCCGCGGCCCGTTGAAGCTGAGCATCGGGTACTCCATGCCGCCGACCGGACCGTTCACGCTGATCGCGACGGGATAGGGGTACGGGTAGCAGTGGCGCGAGTAGCTGTCGACGGTGTGGGCGACGGCGTGCGTCGAGTAGCGGCTCCAGAGGGGCTCCGCCTCGATCGGGAAGAAGCTCATCGCGAGCGCGGCGCGGTCGGTGCCCGGGATCGGCGCCTTCGCCGCGTCCCAGAGGAACGCGGGACTCGCGCCGAAGGCGACGTCGCGCACGCGGTCGGCGCGGAAGCGCCAGGTGCGCTTCCCCGCGGGCTTCGCGGCGCGGCGCGCGGCGGCCTCCTCGGGCGTCGTGATGAAGACGGGCTCGAGGCTCTCGCGCGCCGCGGCGAGTCGCTCGCGCTGCGCGGGCTCGAGGACCTCCTCCTCGTTCACGAGGACGCCCGACCCCGCGACCGTCCAGGTGTCGGGCACGGTCACGGCGAGCGTGTAGTCGCCGAATTCGAGCGCGAACTCGCCCTGCCCGAGGAACTGCTTGTGCTGCCAGCCGCGCACGTCGTTGTAGGGCGCGAGGCGCGGGAAGAACTGCGCCATGTCGTAGATCGGCGCGAGGTCGGCGTCGGGATTGTCGGGGTCGCCCTCGCCGAGGAGTTCGTAGCTCGAGCGTCCGCGCCGCGTCGTGTGCTTGAGGACGGGGAACCACCACGACATGCCGAACTCGACCGTGCCGCCCGCGGGCAGCGGTTCGGGAAGGTCGATGCGCATCATGGTGTCGACGATCGTGAAGGGAAGCGGCGCGCCGCCCGCGTCGACGACCGCGAGATCGTGGTAGCCGCCCTCCCACTCCGTCTTCTCGACGATGCCGCGGAGGAAGCCGATCGACTGCGGCTTCGAGAGGTCGGGCGCGGGCTCGGCGCGCTCGCCGAGCGAATCCCAGCGGAAGCGGTTCTGGTCGAGCTGCACCCAGAGGTAGCGCAGCTCGTCGGGCGAGTTGTTGCGGTAGCGGATGCGCTGCGTGCCCTGCAGCGTCGCGGCCTCGGGATCGAGCTCGACCTCGATGTCGTGGTCGACCTGCTGCTGCCAGTAGCGCGGCCCGGGCGCGCCCGAGGCGGTGCGGAAGTCGTTCGGCGTCGGCAGGACCTCGTCGAGCTGGCGGAACGGGTCGCCCTCGACGAGGACCGACGGCGGCACCTCGATCGCGGGGCGGTTCGCATCGAGCGAGAGGTCGGGCGGACCCGCGTGGACGGCGCGTGCGGCGAGAAGCGAAAGGAGCGCGAGGGTTCGTGGACGCGCGAGGTTCGCGGGGAGCATCCGCGCACTGTACGCGCAGGCGAATCGGCCGCGTCACGGCGCCTCGCGAGGATCCTCCGCGGGCCGCGCCGCGACGAGCGTCGCGATCGCGCGCTCGATCCGCGGGACGAGCGTCGGCTCGGCCTCGGCGACGGCGCATTCGCGTCGATAGGTGGCGAGGAGCCGCTCGGCTTCCGGCAGGAACGCGGCCGGATCGGGGGCGCCCTCCATCATCTGGCAGGCATGCTCGACGACCCAGCGCGGCATCGGGGCGTTCGGGTCGTTCGTCTCGAGCAGGCGGCACGCGACCGCCGCGCACGCGGGCACGGCCTCGGTGAATCGTCCGAGGGTCGCCAGCGAGACGGTGCGGTTGAACTCCGCCACGAGGAGCGTGTAGTGATCGGGGCCGAGGGTCTCGCGGAGCCACGGCAGTTCGGCCTCGCTCCGCTCGAGGACGCGCACGTACTCGCCGCGGATCCCGAGGGCGATGCCGCCGATGGTCAGGAGCGCGGCGCGGTTCGCCGCGTTCGCGGGATCGCGTCCGCAGCGTTCGACCAGTTCGTCGACCTCGGCGAGAAGCGCATCCGACGGATCGGGGTCGACGCGGATCCGAAGGAGCGCCGCGCGCACCTGGATCGCCCGCGCCGACGCCCGCCCCTCGACGCGCTCGACATGATCGGCGATGCGCGCCCCGCCGTCGACG
Organism: Planctomycetota bacterium; assembly: GCA_046047955.1. Taxonomy (GTDB): domain Bacteria; phylum Planctomycetota; class Phycisphaerae; order Phycisphaerales; family SM1A02; genus QWPT01. The sequence continues at coordinate 4,426 of JBJOHC010000217.1, read as the reverse complement.
AGACGCGGATTGTCCTCGTTCGCGAGGATGTGGACGAGCGCGAGTCCGGCGTCGGGAAGGAGCCGCTTCCCCAGGGTTCCCGCGAGGATCCGCAGGCTTTCGGGATCGACGGGATACGGCCATCCCGCGCGGCGGTCGCCCGAACGGAGGATGCGCGTGCCGTAGGCGATCATCGAGGCGTGGTCGTCGTCGAGACGCGCCACCTCGTACGCCGCGGCGAGGAGTCCGCGCAGCGTGGGATGGCGCTCGTCGACGAGTCCGTCGAGCCGCGCGAGTCCCTCGCGCGCGACCGTGCGCGCCTCGCGCACGAGTCCGACCGCGACCCACGCCTCGACGAGCGCGCGACGGATCTCCGCCGCGGCGATCGGATCGGTCGCGTCGGCCTCGGGCAGGCGCCCGGCGGCGTCGCGAAGGAGGTCGAGCATCAGCGCGCGATCGCGTCCCTTCGCGACCGCGGGGCGGACGCCGCCGAGCATCGCGGTGAGGAAGCCCGCCGTCGTCTCCGCATGCCGCCGCGCGAGATTCGCGCGGCGCGCCGCATCCGCCGACACCACGGTCGCGGCCACGAGCGAGGCGGTCACGACGAGCACCGCGGCCGTCGCCGCGCGGTGTCGCCGCGCGAGCCGCGCGAACTGCCGCGCCGGGGACTCGGGCCGCGCGCGGACGGGCTGCCCCGCGAGCCACGCGGCGAGGTCCTCGTCGAAGGCGTCGACCGACGGATAGCGGCGTTCGGGATCGGGCTCGAGCGCCTTCATCACGATCGCGTCGAGGTCGCCCTCGAGCCGTCGCGCGTCGACCGCCGACCGCGCGACGCGCGAGGGCGCGGGCGGACGGTGCTCGCGGAGATGCCGCGCGAGCATGCGCGGCGAGAGCCCGCGGACCTCGTCGCGCGCGTACGGGAGCGCGCCGCCGAGGAGCAGGTAGAGGAGCGCGCCAAGCGACCAGATGTCGGCGCGCGTGTCGATCCGCGAGCGCCCCGCCTCGGCCTGCTCGGGACTCATGAACTCGGGCGTGCCGATCGCGCCGCCGAGGGCGGCCGTCCGCAGCGCCTCCGCCGCGGTCTCCCCGTCGTCGAGCGCGCGCGCGAGCCCCCAGTCGATGATGCGCACGCGCCATCCGCCCTCGATCGGCTCGGCGAGGATGTTGCCCGGCTTGATGTCGCGGTGGAGGATGCCGCGGCGATGGGCGTGCAGGACGCCCGCGAGCACCTGTCGGAAGAGTTCGACGCGCTCGCGGATCCCGATCGACGCGGCGTCGCACGCCGAGGTGAGCGGCTCGCCGAGGATGAGCGGCATGACGAAGTACGGCCGCCCGTCCGCCGCCACGCCCGCGTCCGAAATCGCGACGATCGACGGATGATCGAGCGCGAGAAGCGCCGCGCGCTCGGCCTCGAATCGGCGCAGCGCGCTCGTCGAAGCGAGATCGGCCCGCAGGACCTTCACCGCGGAGAACCGCTGGGGGAGCGTGCTGGTGGTGGTGGCACCTGTGCCGAAGCCCGTGCTGGAACCCGTGCTGGAACCCGTGACAGCCTCCGTGACGGCACACGCGGCGCCGGTCACGGCGGTCTGCGAGGCCGCGAGATAGACGACGCCGTGCCCACCCTCTCCGATCTCGGAGAGGATGCGGAAGCGCGGAATCACGGGAAGTTCGGCGGGGCGGAGCGCCGCCCGCAGCTGACCGTCGAGGAACGCGGTGCGGAGGGTCTCCGCATCGGTGACGGTCTCGCTGCCCGCATCGGTCGCGGTGTCGATCCCCGCGTCGACCCCCGCATCGATCCCCGCAAACGCGTCCTCTCTAACGCCCTCCCCCGCGAGCATCCGTTCGAGGAGTTGCCGCATCGGTCCATCGAACCCGCGCTCGGTGAACCAGGACGCCCGCCGATCCTCGGCGACCGACCGAAGCGAGTCGAAGAGCTCTGAGAGGGATTCCTCGCGCGTGCCGATCAAGCGATCCGTTCCTTTCGGGTTTCGATCCGACGCCGCCTCCGCCGCAGCCCGGTCGACCCGCCGCGCGGGGATCCGTCGCTCCAGCCACACGAGAACGCGCGCGCCATCGGCCGCTCCATCACCGTCCGTCCGGGACCAGCCACGCGGCGACGAACGCGCGCGCCGCCCGCAGATCGCGCTCGACGGTCGGAACGCTCACACCGAGCTCGGCCGCGACGGCCGCCGCGCCCATCCCCGCCTGCACCGTCAGGAAGAGCGCCTCCGCCGCGCGCGGATCGGCCTCGGCGAGCGCGTGCATCGCCTCGAGGATCCGGGCCCGCAGCTCCGCGCCTCCATCGCCCGCGTGCGACGGGGCACCCTCGTCCGCGCGGCGTTCGTAGGCGAGCGCGCCGAGCCGCGCGTCGTCGCGCTTCGCCGCGAGCCCGCGCCGCATCCGGTCGGCGAGCGCGCGACGGAGGGCGAGCATCGCGAGCCCCTGCAGCTGGTCGCGGTTCTCCGGCAGGTTGCGCTGGCCCGCGAGCCGTCCCATCGCGTCGCCGAGGAGCGAGGTCGGCTCCGCGAAGCGCGCGCCTCCCACCTGTTCGCGGATACTCCGCCGCGCGAGCCTGCGCAGGTCGGGCAGCGCCTCGCGGACGAGTTCGTCGAACGGCTTCCTCGACATGGAGGAAAGCGTACCGTCAACGGCGCGCGATCGAACCGAAGAGCGCCTCGCGCTCACCGAGGTCGAGGAGCCGCCGCCCGCGCAACCCGCGGCCGTTCGCGTCGAGGTAGCGCCCGATCGCCATCACGGGGAAATACAGGCGATAGAGGTGGTAGCGCAGGTAGAAGACCTTGGGGAACCCCGTTCCCGTGAACTCGCGCTCGCACCAGCTTCCCGCAGGATCGCCATCGGGATTCGACAATGGATCGGCGGCGGCGAGCTCGTCGAGCTGCGTCCGGCAGAGCCACTCGATCGCCCGCGCGAGGTCGGGATCGTCGGGACCGAAGGCCTCCTGCAGCACCATCGCGCCCCAGGCGGTCTGGCTCGCGGTCGAGGGCCCCTTCCCCTTTCGCGACGGATCCTCGTAGCTCTCGGCGCTCTCGCCGAAGCTCCCGTCGGGCTGCTGCACCGACTTCACCCAGTCGCCCGCGCGGCGGATCCACGCGGTCTCGCGCGGCACGCCGCAGCGGATCGGCCCGATGACCGCCTGCCAGGTGCCGTAGAGGTAGTTGACGCCCCAGCGCCCGAAGAACGAGCCATCGGGCTCCTGCCGCGCGCGGATGAAGCCGATGGCGCGCGCGACCGCCGCGTGCGTCTCGCCGTACCCGTGCCACGAGAGGCACTCGAGGACGCGCCCCGTGATGTCGGGACACGACGGATCCTGCATCGCGTTGTGGTCGGCGAAGGGGACCGCCTCGAGGAGCGGCCGGTCGCGCGTCCGGTCGAACGCCGCCCAGCCGCCGTCGTCGTTCTGCATCGCGAGAAGCCAGCGCACGCCGCGCGCGGACGCGGCCTCGGCCTCCCCGCCGCCCGCGCGCCGAAGCGCCATCGCGACCATCGCGGTGTCGTCCGAGTCGGGGTAGAACGCGTTCGCGTACTCGAAGTACCAGCCCGAGGGTGGCACCGCGCCCTCGACATTCGCCGCCCAGTCGCCGCGATGGCGGCATTCGCGGCCGACGAGCCACGCGGCCGCGCGGGCGACGGCGTCGTCGTCGCGGTCGAGTCCGCAGTCGGCGAGCGCGTAGAGCGCGATGCCCGTGTCCCAGACCGGCGAGAAGCAGGGCTGGATGCGGATCGGCGCGTCGTCGCCCGCACCGAGCTCGACGAAGAACGCGTCGAGCTCGCGCTCGGCGCGCGCGACGAGCGGATGGCTCCGCGTGTAGCCGAGCGCGTGCAGGACGATCTGCCAGTAGACCATCGGCGGGAAGATCGCCCCGAGTCCGTCGGTCGCGGCGGCTCCATCCTGCCCCGCGCGCGCCTCGATCCAGGCGAACGCGCGATCGACCGCGTGCGCGCGCCACGGCGTGCCGCCGCGCGCATCGAGCCACTTCAGCGCGCGATCGACGCGCAGGAAGAGGCGGCGCCAGCCCTTCGGGTCCCTTTCGGCGAGCTTGAGCTCGTGCCGCGCGTCCTGGTCGACGAAGAGTTCGCCGATCCCGAGTTCGGGCGGCAGCTCGCGGGTCGGCCGCTTCGTCGCGACGATCGCGAGCGGCAGGATCATCGTGCGGCTCCACGCGCTCACCTTGTCGAGGTGGAAGTAGAACGACTTCGGAAGGAAGACGATCTCGGGCGGAATCGCAGGGACCGCGTTCCACGAGACCTGCCCGAGCGCCGCGAGGTAGAAGTTCGTGAACGAGTTGCACTTCTCCGCGCCGCCGAGATGGCGGATGATCGCGCGCGCCTTGCGCATGTGCGGCGCGTCGGGCGAGTCGCCGAAGAGCTTCAGGCAGAAGTAGGCCTTCACGCACGCCGAGAGGTCGGGCGCGGAGTTCGGATACTG
>JBJOHC010000216.1:0-7751 GCA_046047955.1 Planctomycetota bacterium | reverse complement strand
AGTCGCTGGTTTCCGGCGGTTTCAGGCGTCGGAACACAGGACGCATCGATCACAGGGGAGTGGCCCGCGCCGTCGAGACGCCATGCGAACGCCCCGCGTTCCGACCTCTGAAGAGGTCGGGCACCCACGCGCCTCGCCGAAGCCGCGCCGATCACTGCGGGCCAGAGCCGGAAGCCGTCACTCGGCGTGGGTGCCCGATGTCGGAGCGAAGCGAGGACGTCGGAACACGGGACGCATCGATCACAGGGGAGTGGTCCGCGCCGGCGAGACGCCATGCGGACGCCCCGCGTTCCGACCTCTGAAGAGGTCGGGCACCCACGCAGATCGTGGAAGGTGGGCGCGTGGGAGTCAGACCCTGGGTCGTCACCCGTCGCGGACGCCCGATGTCGAAGCGGAACGGGCGCGGCGGAACGGGTTGCGCGTCGATCAGCGCCCCGAAGTGCTCGGAATCCGTCCACCGTTCCGATAGAGTCCGCACGATGCCGCTCACCTCCACGCTCGTCGCCGCCATGCTCGGGTTCGTCGCACCTCCCGACGCCGCGCGACCCGACTCGCCCAGGCCCGCCGATGCCGCCGCCGCGCGCCCCGCGCTCCCGACCGACGCCGAGGCGATCTCGACGGGCGTCGCCCGCATCGTCGCCATGCAGGAGAAGGGGCCTGGTTCCGACATCGTCGCCGAGTGGCCCTACGAGGGCGTCTACCGGGTCGGCGGGAAGATCCCGTTCGGCTACCGAGTCGGCGGCACCTCGATCGCGTCGATGGCGCTCCTCGCGGCGCCCGGCTTCGCCGACGACGCGGCGCGCAAGGACGCCGTCTCCCGCGCGATCGACTTCGTCGCGAAGGCGAAGGACGAGCCGCTTCTCTCGCCCGAGTACGGCGGCAACTACGACGTGCGCGGCTGGGCGCACTGCTACGGACTGCGCTTCCTCGTCGCCGCGAAGAAGGCGGGCGCCGTCGCCGACGCGCAGACCGCCGCCGTCGACGCGGCGATCGCCTTCTACCTCGACGCGCTCGTCAAGACCGAGATCCCGAAGGTCGGCGGCTGGCAGTACGCGCGCGGCCCCGGCATCGACAACCCGTGCCCGACCTCGCCGTTCATGACGGCGCCGTGCCTGATGGCGCTTCTCGAGGCGAAGGACGCGGGGCTCGCCGTCTCCGACGAACTCGTCGCCCGCACGGTGAAGGCGCTCGAGATCACGCGCGGCGAGTCGGGCTTCGTCGCCTACAACGCCTCGCGCCCCGTGCGCGACGATGAGGGGCAGATCCCGGGCGCGATCGGCCGGATGTGCGCCCTCGAGGTCGCGCTCGCCCGCGCGGGGAAGGCCGACGAGAAGCGCCTGCGCTTCGCGGTCGAGCGGTTCTTCGAGTTCTGGCCCGAGCTCGAGAAGCGCCGCAAGAAGCAGGGGACGCATGTCGCCCCCTACGGCGTCGCGCCGTACTACTTCTTCTACGCCTTCACGCACGCGGCCGCCGCGATCGAACTCCTTCCCGAGGCCGAGCGCGCGGCGCACCGCGCGAAGTTCCGCGAGCTCCTCTTCACGGTGCGCGACGCCGACGGCACCTGGAACGACCGCGTCTTCCCGCGCAGCGCGAGCTTCGGCACCGCGATGAGCGTGCTCGCGCTCCTCGAGGCGTCGGACGCGGCCGCGAAGTCCGCCCCGAGCGCGCGCTGAACCGAACCGCGCGGAACCTCCGCCCGTCGGCGCCCGCCCGCGCGGCACCTCCCGCGCGACACCGCCCGCCCTGCATGGGGCACGCGCCCCGCTTTGCGCCCATCGCGCCGCCACGCGCCAAGTCGCGCGCCGCGCGCGCCGATCCCTCCGCGTCCCTCGGGACAGGCGCCGCGGCGCGGGAATGGCCCCGCCCGCCGCGCGACGGAGGCAGGCATGGACGCACGGTCGATCGCCCATTTCGTGGGGAGCACGCAGCAGGTCTTCTCGACCATGCTCTCGCTCTCCGTCACCGCCGGGAAGCCCTACACCTGCTGCGCGGTCCCGCGCTTCGAGAACGAGGTGAGCGGGATCATCGGCATGTCGGGCGACCTGCAGGGCATGGTCGTCCTCTCGTTTCCCGTCTCGACCGCGAAGGCGACCATCCGCGCCTTCACGGGGATGGAGATGGAACCCTCGTCGCCCGACTTCGCCGACGCGGTCGGCGAGCTCGTCAACATGATCTCGGGCGCCGCGAAGGCGAAGTTCGACGGCCGCAACGTCTCGATCTCGTGCCCGTCGGTCGTGATCGGCAAGGGCCACAAGGTCCAGCAGCCGAGCGACGCCGTCTGCATCACCATCCCGTTCAGCTGCCCCGCCGGCGACTTCAGCGTCGAGGTCGCGATCAAGCCGGCGAAGAGCGCGGCGAACCCCGTCACCAGCAACGCGGCGCAGGCCGCCTGAGAGAGGAGCTCCCCATGAAGGTCATGCTCGTCGACGACTCGAAGACCATGCGCACGATCCAGCGGAACATCCTGATGCAGCTCGGCTACAAGGAGATCGAGGAGGCCTGCGACGGACAGGACGCGCTCTCGAAGGTGAGCGCGTTCGCGCCCGAACTCCTCCTCGTCGACTGGAACATGCCCAACATGGACGGCATCACCTTCGTGAAGAACTACCGCGCGCAGGGCGGACGGAGCCCCGTCGTGATGGTCACCACCGAGGCGGAGAAGACCCGCGTCGTCGAGGCGATCAAGGCGGGCGTCAACAACTATGTCGTGAAGCCGTTCACGCCCGACTCGCTCTCGCAGCGGATCAACGAGACGCTCGCGCGCGCGAAGGCGGCGTGAGGGCGGCGGCCTCCGCGCGAAGGAGTGACGCGATGACACCGACCGCGACCACCGCCGAACGGCTCCCGATCGTGCGCCTTCTCGACGGCGCGCGCGAGGCGGTCCTCGAGATTCCGCTCGAGGCGGCCGACGAACTCGTGACGGCGGACGCGCTCCTCGGGCTCGCGCGTGAGCGTGGGCTCGCGGTCGATCACGCCGTCGACGCGGCGATCCGCGCGCTCGCCGCGCGGCATGCGGCGCGGAAGGCGCGCTCCGAGGGCGGCGACCCGGCCGACGATCGCGACGCGCCGACCACGGCGACCGTCGCGCGCGCCGAACCACCCATTCCCGGCACCGACGCGCGCATCGACTGGGCCGACGCGTTCCGCCCCGCGGCCGACGGCTCCGATCGGCCCGCGGGCGCGGACGCGGACGCGGACTCGGATAGCGGTTCCGACGGCGCCACGGCGCGCGGCGAGACGGGCGCCGTCGATCACTACAACCGCATCAAGCGCACCAAGGTCGCCGCGGGAGTCGTCCTCGGCGTTCTCGTCCCGCCAGGCGAGGGCGTCGACGGCCGCGACGTGTGCGGGCAGACGATGCCCGCCCGTCGCGGCCGCAAACTCGCGCTGAGGCCGCATGAAAGCGTGCAGGTCGAGGCGGACGGCACGATCCGCGCGCTGAAGGACGGCGTCCTCTCGCTCGCGCGGCTCGAGATCGCGGTGGTCGACACGCTCGAGGTCGCGGGCGCGGTCGACTTCTCGACCGGCAATGTCGACTTCGTCGGCAGCGTCACCGTCGGCGACGGCGTGCGCGACAACTTCACGCTGAAGGCGACGGGCGATGTCGTCGTGCGCGGCCTCGTCGAGGCGGCCGATCTCCTCGCGGGCGGCGACTGCCGCTGCGAGCGCGGATTCGCCGCGCGCGGCACGGGGCACCTCCTCGTCGATGGAAGCCTCGAGGCGGCGTACCTGAACGGCGTGCGCGGCCGCGTGCGCGGCAGCGCGTCGATCGATCGCGAGATCGTCGGCACCGACCTCGTCGTCGGCGAGGACCTGCGCGTCGCGCGCGGGTCGATCGTCGGCGGGACGATCGTCGTCGGCGGCGCGGTCGTCGCGGCGTCGATCGGCACCGAGGCGGGCGCGAAGACGACGGTGCGCGTCGGCGGGCGTCCGCTCGAACTCGCGCAGGCGGCGCGGCTCGCGGCGCTCGCGAAGGAGATCGCGCGGCAGGTCGCGCCGATGAAGGCGCGCCGCGACGAGATCGCCGAGAAGGGCGACCGCGCGACCGCCGCCGAGAAGGAGTCGATCACCGAGCTCGAGTTCGAGGTCGCCGAGCTCGAGCGGCGCGTGCGGCTCCTCGACGAGCGGCGCATGGCCGTGTTGCGCGCGGTCGGCGAGCGGCGCACGGTGCGGGTCGAGGTCGCGAAGGCGATCCACGCGGGCGTGACGCTCGCGGTCGGCGCGCGCGAGGCGCGCTTCACGAAGAGCGTGAAGGGGCCCGTCCTCGTCACCTGGGACGAGGACCGCAACCTCCGCTACCGGGTCGGCAGCGGACCCGAGCAGGACCTCCGCGAGGTCGCGACGATCCGCGAGGTCGCCTGAGGCGCGGGTACACTCGCCCTCATGCAGATCGGAGTCATCATCGCGGCCGCGGGCCGGAGCACGCGCTTCGGCGACGGCGACAAGCTCTCGCAGGATCTCGGCGGACGGCCCGTCCTCCTCCGTTCGGTCGAGGCGTTCGTGAAGCGCGACGAGGTCGCCGCGATCGTCGTCGCGGGACCGCCCGACGACATGGACGCGTTCCGCACGCGCTTCGGTCCGGCGCTTCTCTTCAACGGCGCGAAGATCGTCGAGGGTGGCCGCGCCGAGCGCTGGGAGACGGTGCGCAACGCGCTCGCCGCGATGCCCGACGAGGTCACGCACATCGCGGTCCACGACGGCGCGCGGCCCTGCATCGGACACGAGCTCCTCGACCGCATCTTCGCGGCGGCCGAGGTGGCGAAGGCGGTGGTGCCGGGCGTCCCCGTGCGCGACACGCTCAAGCGCGTCGGCGACGAGGCCGTGAGCGCCGCCGCCGACGACGCGATCGCCGACTTCATCCTCGGCGATGTCGGGAAGAGCGCGTCGAGCGGACGGCCCGTCCTCGAGACGGTCTCGCGCGAGGGCCTCGTCGCGGTGCAGACGCCGCAGATCTTCGACGCGGCGCTCCTGCGCGCGGCGTACGCGACGGCCGATCTCGCGGGCACCACGGACGACGCGAGCGTCGTCGAACGCGCGGGCCACCAGGTGCTCGTCGTCGAGGGCGACCCGCGCAACCTCAAGATCACCTCGCAGGACGACCTCGCCCTCGCCCGCGCGATCCTCTCGATCGCGCCGCCGCCGGGGCCGGCGGTGCGGTTCTGACCGTGCCGCGGCGCGCGCCTACCGCACCCGCTTCCCGCCGATCGTGAGCTCGACGCGCTTCTCGCGCGGGGGCTTCGCGGCGGTGTCGCCCGAGGGGCAGCCGGGGCAGGCGTCGGGCTTGCCGCCGCGCTTCGGGAGGAGCGGGCGGATGACGAGCGCGGCGGCGCCGAGCGCGAGCGCGGTCACCACCCAGAACTGCCAGTCGTCGACGGGGAGCGCGGCGAGCGGCGCCGGAGTCTGCTCCGTCGCGCGGTCCATCCGTGAAGCGGCCGAATCGTCGGCGCGCGACGCGATCGCGACCGACGCATCGGAAACCGCCGCGCCCGCCACGATCGAGGCAGCGATCATCGAGCGACCGAACGACCGCATGAAGTTCGACGCCCTCGTCATCCGCCACCTCCGATCGACATCACGATCATCCGCGTCGCGAACGCGAGCAGGTACGCGACCGCCGACATCCAGGCGAGCTGCACCATCGGCCACTTCCACGAGCCCGTCTCGCGGCGCGTGACGGCGAGGGTCGGCAGGCACTGCATCGCGAGGACGTAGAAGACGAGGAGGCCCGCGCTCGTCGGACGGTCGAAGAGCGGCGTGCCGTCGGCGCGGGTCGCGGCGCGCAGCTCGTCGGCGACCTTCGCGTCGTCGTCCGAATCGCCCTGCGCGACGAGGACGGTCACGGTGCTGCGGAAGACCTCGCGCGCGAGGAAGCTCGTGAGGACCGCGATCGTCAGCCGGTCGTCGAGGCCGAGCGGCGCGAACGCAGGCTGCACCGCGCGCCCGAGCATGCCCGCGAACGACGCCTGCTGCTGCGCACGCGAGGCGATCACGCCCGCCTCCTCGCGCAGCGACTCGATCTCGGTCGCGCGCGCCTCCTCGAGCAGCGTCTCGTCGTCGACCGTCGCCGCGATCGCGTCGGCCCGTGCCTCGAGCGCCATCGCCTCGGCGGGCGTCTCCGCCTTCGGGTACGCGCTCAGCCACCAGAGCGCGATGCAGATCGCGAGGATCACCGTGCCCGCGTTCTTCAGGAAGACGACCGCGCGATCGAAGGTCGAGAGAAGCGCCGCACGGAGGTCGGGCACGCGGTAGGGCGGCAGCTCGAGCACCATCGGCCGGCTGCGTCCCTTGAGGACGGTCGCCCGGAAGAGCGCCGCCGTCGCGAGCGCCGCCACCGCGCCGAGCGCGTAGCAGCCCGCGAACGCGAGCCCCGCGAGCGCGCCGTCGTCGGGGAAGAGCAGCGTCACCAGCAGGACATAGACGCCCACGCGCGCCGAACAGCTCATGAAGGGCGCGACGAGGATCGTCGCGAGGCGGTCCTTCGGATCGGGAATGAGCCGCGCGCTCATGATCCCCGGCAGCGCGCACGCGTGGCTCGAGAGGAGCGGCACGAACGCCTGCCCCGGCAGCCCGAAGCGGCACATGATCCGGTCCATCACGAACGCGGCGCGCGCGAGGTAGCCCGTGTCCTCGAGGAGGGCGAGGAGGAGGAAGAGGAGGACGATCTGCGGCAGGAACACCACCGTCCCCGCGACGCCGCCGATGACGCCGTCGACGAGGAGGCTCGCGATCGCGCCCTCGGGAAGCGCCGCCGCGAGGCGCGCGCCGACCCAGCCGAAGCCCTCCTCGATCTTCTCCATCGGCCATTCGGCGAGGCGGTAGATCGCGAAGAAGACCGCCGCCATCGCACCCACGAAGACGAGCGAGCCGAGGACGGGATGCGTGAACGCCGCGTCGAGCCGGTCGGTGAGGCGGTCGTCCTCGCCGCCGACCGTGTTCGGGCCGCCGACGATCGCCTGCGTGGTGCGGTCGACCCAGTCGTCGGCGAGGCTCTTCGCGACGAGTTCGGGCGACGCCTCGCGCGCCGCGCGCACCGCGGCGAGAAGCGGGTCGATCCCCGTTCCCTCGCGGCCGTTCGCCTCGACGCAGGGGAGTCCGAGTTCGGTCGCGAGCCGCGCGGCGTCGACCGAGAGACCGCGCTTCCGGGCGAGATCGGCCATCGTGAGCGCGACCGCGATCGGCCGCGCCGCCGCCGCCACCGAGCGCAGGAGCTTGAGTCCGCGCGCGAGCTGCGTCGCGTCGATCACGACGAGGAGTGCGTCGGGCGCGCAGCCCTCGAGCCGACCGCCGAGGCAGTCGCGGCAGAGGCGCGACTCGGGGAGCTCGAGGTCGATCGCGTAGACGCCGGGGAGATCGACCACCTCGATCGCGGCACCGTCGGCGCGGCAGGTGCCGACGCGCGCCTCGACGGTCGAGCCGGGGAAGTTCGCCGTCTTCGCGCGCACGCCGCAGAGGCGGTTGAAGAGCGAGGTCTTCCCGACATTCGGGTTGCCGACCATCGCCACGCGCATCGCGGCCGCGGCGGGAAGGGCGGCGGCGTCGGCGGAGGAGGGGGCGTGCATCGGGCGAGGCGTTCGCGTGGGAAGCGGGCGGGGGGAGACTGGCGGAACGCCTTCGCGCGATCAGCGCGAGTCCGCCGCCGATGCCGCGGTGGCAGCGGTGGCACCGGCGTCGTCGGCCGCGCAGCAGTCGCTCGCGACGCACTCGCACGGGCGGGTCATGATGCGGCGCGCGAGTTCGGGCGAGAGCCCGAG
>JBJOHC010000215.1:0-7739 GCA_046047955.1 Planctomycetota bacterium | reverse complement strand
AGGAGTCCGGCGCGCCGCGCGATCGAGCCGTTGAGCCCGAGCTGGTCGGCGATCATCTGCGAGAGGAAGGCGACCTCGATCGAGTGGCGGAGCACGTTCTGCCCGTAGCTCGTGCGGAAGTGCATCTTGCCGAGCGCCTCGATGACCTTCGGGTGGAGTCCGCGGACATCGGCCTCGACGACCGCCTCGTTGCCGGTCTTGACGACCTTCTCCTCGATGTCGCGCTTCGTCTGCTCGACGAGCTCCTCGATGCGCGTCGGGTGGATGCGGCCGTCGGCGACGAGCCGCTGGAGCGCCTCGGCGGCGATCGCCTGGCGCACGCGGTCGAAGCACGAGACGCTGATGACGCCCGGGGTGTCGTCGACGAGGATGTCGGCGCCCGTCGCCTTCTCGATCGCGCGGATGTTGCGACCCTCGCGGCCGATGATGCGCCCCTTCATGTCCTCGCTCGTGATCTTGATCGAGCGGACCGTCGACTCGCCCACATTCTCGGCGGCGTAGCGCTGGATCGCCATGAGGGTGATCTCGCGCGCCTTGCCCTTCGCGTCGCGCTCGGCCTCGTCGAGGATCTTCTGGCGGAGCGCCGAGCCGTCGTGCTCGCTCTCGACGCGGACCTCGGCGAGGTAGAGCTCGCGCGCCTCCTCGCGGGAGAGCCCCGAGACCTTCGAGAGGGCGCCGCGCAGTTCGGTGCGCACGGCCTCGGTCTCGCGCTCGGCGCGATCGAGGGTCTCCTCGCGGTCCTTCAGCGCTTGCTCGCGCGAGTCGATCTTCGCCTCGCGCTGCCCGATCGACTCGAGCTTCTTGTCGAGGGTCTCCTCGCGCTTGGCGGCGCGGGCGAGGCTCTCGTCGAGCTTCGCCTGGGTCGACTTCGCCTCGCGGTCGACGGCGGCGCGCTTCTCGCCCGCGGCCTTCTCGGCGGCGAGCTCGATCTCGCGGGCGTGCTTCTCTGCCTCGCTCTTCTTCGCGTCGGCGGTGAGCTGCGCCTGCGCCTTCGCGTCGGCGATGAGGCGATCGGCCTCGGCGCGGGCGGCCTTGATGCCGCGTCCCGAGGCGAAGCTGAAGACGGCGATGCCGACGACCGCGCCCACGGCGAGTGCGATGCCTACAGAGACGACGAGCGCGGCGACGCCGAACTCGTTCGAGGAAGCGGTTTGCAAGAGGATGGTCACAGGAACCTCCGAACGGACAGCGCGCGCCGCGTGCGAAGCACGGGTCTCGGAGGCGTCCGTCGAGATCGTTCCTGAAGTCGTGCGCGGAGATGCCGCAGGGTCAGGCGACGGTCGTCGCCGCGCGCCCTCGCGTCGTTCCTCTGGGTGTGCGATGGCGACTGCGTTCGGATTCGCAAGTCCCGTCCATCACGGAGGTTCCGTGGTGGACGCCGCCGGCCGCGGGGTGCGCGGCATGGCATCGGACATGGGAATCGGTGGCGGTCGCGACCATCAACCGGTGGCTCACGGGTGCCCGGACGGGCGGAAGTCAGGATCGATCTATCCCGAGGTGAACCCGCGTTTCGGGAGCCCCGGGGGCGGTCGGCGCGGTCCGTGGGTGCGGAATCGCGTCGAGCCACCTGCAAACGGTCGCGAAGGGCCGAGGCCACTGCGGCGAGCCGGGAAAAGAGTGCGGATGAAGGATCTTCATCCGGTCCGCATCTGCGGACAACGCGCAGTATCGGTGCCGCGGACGATCTGTCAAGGTACGATCCGACCGACCATGCCTCCGGCGCTCGTCTGGCTCTCGAACCTGCTCCCGACCAACCCGATCGCGGTGCGGATCGTGGCGGGCGGGTCGACGCGGTCGCGGCACCTCCTCCTCCGCTCGGGGTACCTCGCGATCATGATCGCGATCCTCCTCCTCGGGCTCCTCGGCGGGGGGCAGAGCCTGAAGCAGCTCGCGATGCAGGGGGCGCAGGCGTTCTCGGTCGTCAGTTTCGGGCAGGTCGCCCTGATCTGCGTCCTCACCCCGATCTTCATGGCGGGGGCGATCGTCCAGGAGGCGTCGCCGCGGACCTGGGACATCCTGCTGACGACGCCGCTCTCGAACGCGCAGATCGTCCTCGGGAACCTCTTCGGGCGCCTCTTCTTCATCCTGGCGCTCCTCTTCTCGACCTTCCCGCTCTTCGCGCTCACCCAGTACTTCGGCGGGGTGCCCGGGGAGGCCATCGCGACGAGCTACGCGATCGCCGCCTCGAGCGCGCTGATCGTCGCCACGACCGCCGTGACCCTCTCGGTGACCCGGTCGGCGGGCAAGCGGGCGGTCCTCGTCTTCTATGCGGCGGTCGTGATGTACCTCTTCCTCACCTACGCCGCCGACCTCTACCTGAGGACCAAGGCGCCGATCGGGGTGGGGACCGATGCCACGCAGACGACCCTCTTCACCGCGCTGAACCCGTTCCTCGCCCTCGAGAGCGCGCTCCAGTCGACGACCTACGTGCCGTACACCCAGGCGACGGTGCCGTTCACGCCGCTCGCGCCCCTCTATACGGGTCCCGCGACGGCGTTCTGCACCCTATCGGTGCTCGCGAGCGTGGCGATGGTCCTCTGGTCGACGCTGCGCCTGCGCGTCATCGGGACGCGCGGGCCGCGGGTGAGCTGGTGGCGGGCGCTCTTCGCGACCGCCGGGTCGGGCGGCGAGCGCGCATCGCGGCGCGTCGGACCGAACCCGATCGCCTGGCGCGAGCGCATGCTGCGGACCTCGTCGGTCGGGGGCCTGTTCGGGCGGTGGGCGTTCCTCGCCCTCGGCGCGTGCGTGGGCTTCGTCCTCGTCGGGCTCCATCACCAGGGGTCGATCAGTTCGGCCGACCTGCGTCTTGCGCTCATCGCGGTCGTCGGTGCGGAGATCGCGGTCGTCCTTCTCACCGCGGTCAGCCTGAGCGCGACCGCCGTGAGCCGCGAGCGCGAGGACGGGACGCTCGACATCCTGCTCACGACCCCGATCCAGCCCGGGCCGTACCTCGCGGGCAAGCTCCGCGGCATCGTCGAGTTCCTCGTCCCGATGCTCGTGGTGCCGCTGGTGACGCTCGGGACGGTCTCGATCTATGTCCTCGCGAACGGCTTCGGCGCGGCGCAGGGCGTGACCGTCGCGGCGACGGTCGGGGTCGGACAGCTGTCGCTTCCGCTCATCCTGCCCGAGGGTGCGATCCTCGTCCTCATCGACCTCGTGGCGGCGACGAGCTTCGCGATCATGGTGGGGCTGCAGTGGTCGCTCCGGACGAAGGGCACGATCGGGAGCGTGATGGCGGCGATCGGCGTCCTCGGTTCGATCGGACTCGTGCTCGGGGTCTGCGCGTCGGCGATGGGCGCGAGCATTCCCTACGTCGGCGCCGCGGCGAGCGCGGCGAGCCCGCTCAACATCCTCTTCGCGACGGTCGATCCCGCCGCGACGATCGGCGACAGCCTGCAGGACCTCGGCGCGGCGCGCACGAGTCTCGTCCTCGGCACGCTCGTCGCGGCGGGCGCCTACGGCGGCGCCTGCTACGCGATGCACGCGGCGATGAAGCGGAGCTTCATGATGGTGGTGCGGCGGCTCGCGGGCTCGGCGTGAACGCGCGGGTTCGCGGAGATTTCCTTGCGCGGCGCGGAGACGCGCGCGGCGCGGTTCTCATGTAGCGTGCCTCCGCGGAGAAGCGCGACGGACGCGCGAGCGCCCGGCTTCTCCCCATCGAAAGGATCACGCATGCTCGACGCCGGACTCCTCGCCCTCGCGGCGACCTCGCTCCTCGCCGCCACGCCCGACGCGCCGCAGGCCGCGCCCCGCCCGACCGAGGGCGTCTCGCTGACGGTCTACTCGTCGGCCGATCCCGCGGGCTTCAACCCGCAGCAGTTCGTGCAGCAGCAGCGGATGAGCGGGATGGACAACGTGTGGGGCGTGCCCGGCTACGGCGTGGTGAAGGAGGTGCGGCGGGTGGCGGTGCCGAAGGGCGTCGGCGACCTCGCCTTCACCGATGTCGCGGCGTGGATCGATCCGACCACCGTCTCCTTCAACGACCTCGACGACGCGAATACGACCGTCCTCGAGCAGAACTTCCAGTTCGACCTCGTGAGCCCGTCGAAGCTGATGGAGCGCTACATCGGCCGCACGGTGACGATCGCGGTTCCGATGGGCGACGGCGTGTCGAACGTCTCGGGCGAGCTTCTCAGCGCGAACCAGGGGCAGCTCGTCCTGAGGACCGCCGACGGGATCCGCATGGTGCCGATGCAGGGCGCGCAGGTGACGCTCGGCGAACTTCCCGGCGGGCTCCTCACGAAGCCGACGCTCGTGTGGCGCCTGTCGAGCCCGGCGGGCGGCGACCATCTCGTGCGCACGACCTACCAGACCGCGGGGATGACCTGGCGTGCCGACTACAACATCGTCCTCGACGGGACCGACACCTCGGCGGGGCTCACGGGCTGGGTGACGCTCATGAACCTCTCGGGCGCGAGCTACCAGGGCGCCGACCTCAAGCTCGTCGCGGGGAATGTGCAGAAGGTCCAGCCGCAGCCGCGCCGCATGATGACGAGGGGGATGGACGTTGAGGTGATGGCCGATAGCGTGGTCGCTGGCTTCGAGGAGAAGGAGTTCTTCGACTACCACCTCTACACGCTGCCGCGCAAGACGGATGTGCTGCAGAACTCGACGCAGCAGATCGCGCTCTTCCCGCCGGTCGACGCGTTCAAGGTGAAGAAGGAGCTCGTGTTCGACTTCACGGGTGGTCTCGGCAACGCGGGGCAGCCGATTCTCGACCGCGACTACGTGCTCGCGCGCAAGGGGAATCCGTCGATCCTCGTGTCGTTCGCGAACCGCAAGGACAACGAGCTCGGCATGCCGCTTCCCGCGGGCAAGATCCGCGTCTACAAGGAGGATCCCGCCGACGGCACGCTCGAGTTCGTGGGCGAGGATCTGATCCAGCACACGCCGCGCAACGAGACCGTGAAGATCCGCCTCGGCGAGGCGTTCGATGTCGTCGGCGAGCGCAAGCGCTCGGACTTCACCATCGACAACGCGGCGAAGCGCATGACCGAGACCTTCGAGATCGAGCTGCGGAACCAGAAGAGCCGTCCGCAGACGGTGCGCGTCCTCGAGCGCCTGTTCCGCTGGAGCAACTGGAAGATCACGGGCGAGAGCGATCGCTTCGAGAAGCTCGATTCGAACACGGTGGCCTTCGACGCGACCATCGGCGCCGAGGAGACGAAGACGATCCGGTACACGGTGACCTACACCTGGTGAGCGGTGCGTGGTGAGCGCTCCCCGTTGAAGTCGGCCTTGAACTCTCGCTCGTGAGCCCCGCCCCGGCTTCGCGCCGGGCCGGTTCCGAACGCCCGCGCAGGCGCCCGCACCCCTCGGTGCGGGCGCCTGCGCGATTTTCGCGAAGTGCTGAGAGTTGGCGCGCGCGACTGCGGAAGCCTCGGCCAGGGCACAGTCCCGCCCTGACGAGGAGACGACCATGTCCACGCTTGCCATCGGCCTGCCGCCGTCGGCGCCCGCGTTCGCGCGCCGCGTCCTTCCCCTTCAGCCACGCGCCATCGGTCCGCGTCTCCGCGAGCGGATCGCGGTCGCGGTGATCCGCGCGGAGCCCGCGCTTCCGTCGCTCGCCGCGGCGCGGCTGGTCGCGATCCGCCGCGCGAACGGCGCCGCGGTGCGGCTCGTCGAACTCGAGATGGCGGAGCGTCACGCGCTGCCGCGCCTCGTCGAACGGCGTGCGGGCAAGGTCGACCGCATCGATCTCGTCCGCGCCGATGGCTCGATCGCCCGTCCTTCACCCGAACTCGTGGCGCTTCTCCGAAGCGGCGAGCGGCTTCCGCTCGTGCCCGACTTCAGCGACCTCGAGCCCGCGCGGACGCGCGTGCTGCCGATCGCGGTCGCGGGTGCCTCGGGCGCGCCGCGTTCACTCGGAGTCGTCCTCCACGAGGTGCGCGAGTACATGCGGCGACACCACGCGCCCGACCTCGTCTTCCTCGACCCGGCGCTGAACCGCTGCGCGGGCGCCTTCGAGGGTCTGGTCGAGTCGCTCCAGTCGCACGCGCCGGGCGTCCAGTGGATGGCGGCGCTCGCGGTCGGCCGGACGGAGGCGGAGGACGGCCTCTCGCGGAAGCGCCTGCGGATGGCGGCGTCGGCGGGGCTGCGCAGCGTCGTCCTGCGAACGGCCGAGGTGGGCGTCGCGCGCACCGCGATGCTCGCCGAGCAGGCGGGCGAGGCGGGGCTCGCCGTCCGGGTCGCGGGCGAGGGCGCCGGCGGTTCGTTCCGTGCGATGAACCTCCGCTCCGCCGTCGTCCATGTCACGCCCTTCGACTCCATCGCGCTCGCGGACTGACGCCCCGCGCGGCACCGAACGACGCGTTTCGAACCAGCAGAAGAGAGGATCCCATGCGCCTCGCCACCGCCACCGTCACCACTCCGATCGCCCGCTCCGCGCCCGACGCGGCCATGAATCCGCTCGCATGGCGCCTCCGCCGGCTCACGCCCGCGATGCGGCTCGCCGAGGCCGAGGACTTCGTCCGCCAGTTCCACGCCGAGAACGGGCTCGACGACGCGGCCTGCGCGCGACGGCTCGACGAGGTGCGCCGACTTCTCGCGGCGACGGGGCACTACGACCACACTTCCGAGGAGCTCGCGTTCGGCGCGCGCGTCGCGTGGCGGAACCACGCGCGCTGCATCGGGCGGCTCTTCTGGAGGTCGCTCGTCGTGCATGACCGGCGCGAGGTCGAGGAGCCCGCGGAAATCGCGGCCTGCTGCGCGGAGCATCTCGTCGGCGCGCGCGGGGGCGGCGGCATCCGCTCGACGATCACCGTCTTCGCGCCCGTGCGCGCGGGTCGCGTTCCCGCGCACATCGAGAGCAGGCAGCTCGTCCAGTACGCGGGCTACCTCGACGAGGACGGCTCGGTCACGGGCGATCCCGCGAACATCGAGGCGACGAGCGAGGCGATCGCCCTCGGCTGGGAGCCGCCGTCGCCGCGGGGACGCTTCGACATCCTGCCGCTTCAGATCCGCGATGCGGATGGACGGCGGCACCTCTTCGAGTATCCCGAGGGCGTCGTCGAGGAGGTCGCGATCTCGCATCCGCACGCGCCCGCGGTCGAGGCGCTCGGGCTCCGCTGGTACACGGTGCCCGCCGTGAGCTCGATGGTGCTTTCGATCGGGGGCATCGACTATCCGTGCGCGCCGTTCAACGGCTTCTACATGGCGAGCGAGATCGCCTCGCGGAACTTCGCCGACGCGACGCGCTACGACATGCTCGCCGCGGCGGCCGACGCGCTCGGAATCGCGACCGAGGGCGCGCTCTGGAGGGACCGCGTGCTCACCGAGCTCAACGAGGCCGTGCTCCACTCGTTCCGCGCGGCGGGCGCGACGATCCTCGACCACCACGCGGCGAGCGCGCAGTTCATGGAGTTCTTCCAGAAGGAGCGCCTCGCGGGCCGCGAGCCGAGCGCCGACTGGTCGTGGATCGTGCCGCCGCAGTCGGCCGCGGCGTGCCCCGTCTACCACCTCCCGATGCAGGACCGGCACCTCGTGCCGAACTACTACGCGTCGGGGGATTCGGACGGCGCAGCGCTCGGGCGCGCGGGGCTCGCGGCGGCGCAGGGCGCCTCTGCCGGCGGGGCCGACGAGGTTCGCATCGACGAGGTTCGCACCGACGCGGACGACACCGTCGCGGGCCGCCCGGGAGATCGCGTCTCGCGCTGCCCCTTCGCCCGCGGCCTCGGTTTCCTCGCGCGCACGCTGGGCAAGCCGCTGGCGCATCCGGCGTCGCTGAACGCGCTGTGAGC
>JBJOHC010000214.1:0-5910 GCA_046047955.1 Planctomycetota bacterium | reverse complement strand
TCCGTGCGCCGGCTCATCGACGCCTTCGCCGCGATGCCCGGGATCGGCCGTCGCAGCGCCGAGCGGCTCGCCTTCCATGTCCTCCGCCAGCCGCCCGACGAAGCGCTCGCGCTTGCGCGCGCGGTCGAGGAGGTCAAGCGCAAGGTGAAGCACTGCGGCGTCTGCTGGAGCCTCGCCGACCACGATCCCTGCCCGATCTGCGCCGACCCGCGCCGCGACGCGTCGACGGTGCTCGTCGTCGAGCAGCCGAAGGACCTCCTCGCCCTCGAGCGGACGGGGCTCTACCGCGGCGTCTACCACGTCCTTCTCGGGCGGCTCGACCCGCTCGGCGGCGTCGGTCCCGAGGCGATCACGCTCGACGCGCTCCTCGCGCGCCTCGACGATCCCGCGCGCAACGCCCGCGCGACGCCCGTCGCCGAACTCATCCTCGGCCTGAACCCCGATCTCGAGGGCGACACCACGGCGCTCTGGATCGCGCGCGAGGCGGGTGAACGCGGCATCCGCTCGACGCGCCTCGCCCGCGGACTTCCGAGCGGCTCGCAGCTCGAGTTCGCGAACCCCGCCGTCCTCGGCGACGCGCTCAAGGGCCGGACGAGCGTCTGAGCCGCCGCGATTGCGGGCGGTCGGTCAAAAACCGTGCCTGAAACGGGAAAAGTGGGCGCGTTCGGCGAAAAAGCCTTCGATTGCCTTGCCTTCTCCCCGACCGACGGTCGATAGGATCGCCGTCGAGTGGCGCGCGGACACCCCGCGGGCCCTTGCGGAGGATCCGCTCGCGATGGCAGGGATGCGCTTCGAAACATCGCAGTCGATGAAGCTCGGTCAGACGATGAGCCTCTCCCCGAGGCTCATCCAGTCGGCCGAGATCCTGCAGCTGAACGCGATGGAGCTCGGCGAGCGCCTCGAGCAGGAGGTCGAGAAGAACGTCGCCCTCGAGATCGTGATGCCGGGGACCTCGGACGAGGTCGACCAGCGCCGGCTTCCGCGCGAGGAGGCGCCGCAGGGCGGCGGTGCGACCGAGTTCGAGCGCCTCCGCCGCCTCGAGCGCCAGTACGGCGAGCAGTGGAATTCGGACGGCGACTCGCGCCGCGCCGTGCGCGACAACCGCGAGCGCGACGCGAAGATGGACGCGATGGCGAACGCGCCGTCGCGCGGCCTGAGCCTCGCCGACCACCTCCTCGAGCAGTGGCGCTTCGCCGAGGTCCACGACCCGTCGATCCGCACCGCGGGCGCGCGCCTCATCGAGTACATCGACGACGACGGCCTGCTCACGACGCCGCTCGAGACCGTCCGCGAGCAGAGCGCGCACCTCGCGGGCTGCGACTGGGCGCTCGCGACCCTCGCGTCGGCGCTCGAGCGCCTGCAGCAGGAGCTCGAGCCGCGCGGGATCGCCGCGACGAGCGTGCGCGAGGCGCTCCTCATCGAGGCGCGCGGGCATCTCGAGGACTCGACCGACCTCGACGCCGCCGAGGCCTGGTCCGACGCGCTCGCGATCCTCGAGCGCCACTACGACGACCTCCTCGCGAACCGCATCCCGCGGATCCGCGAGTCGCTCGGCCTCGACGCGACGCGCCTCGACCGCGCGCGCGCCTGCCTCAAGCGCCTCGACCCGAACCCGGGCCGCGAGCTCGTGCCGCCCGAGCAGACCGCGGTCATTCCCGATGTGATCGTCGAGTACGACCCCGAGTCGGGCGACTACACGGCGCGTCTCGCCGACGAACTCGTGCCGCGCCTGCGCGTCTCGCCCGACTACGAGGCGATGATGAAGGAGGTCGAGCTCGACACGAAGGCGCGCGCATTCGTCGCCGACAGCGTGCGCGCCGCGCGCACCGTGATCGAGGCGATCGAGCAGCGCAACACGACCCTCATGCGCGTCGTCCGCGTCGTCCTCGCGCGCCAGCGCGACTGGTTCGAGCAGGGGCCGCAGCACCTGAAGCCGCTCCCCATGATCGATGTCGCCGACATGCTCGGCATCCATGTCGCGACCGTCTCGCGCGCGGTGAACGGCAAGTGGATGCAGACGCCGCGCGGCGTCGTGCCGCTGCGCGACTTCTTCTCGCTCGGCACCGAAAACGCGAGCGGCGAGGAGATGTCGTGGAACGCCGTCAAGGCGATGGTCGAGGAGATCGTCGGCGCCGAGGACAAGGCGAAGCCGCTCTCCGACAACCAGATCGCCGAGGCGCTGAAGGCGAAGGGCGTCACCATCGCGCGGCGGACGGTCGTCAAGTACCGCGACCAGCTCGGCATCCCGAGCGCGCCGCTCCGCAAGATCCACGCGTGACGGCGGGGGCGTCGCCGGCCTCCGCGATCCCCGAAAACCGCGGCGATTCCGCCTGATCGCGCGCCCGATCCGAAGTCCGTACACTCCGACCCGCGCCCGTGCGCGCGGACAGGAGCCACTATGAAGGTCTGGATCGACGGCGAGCTCGTGGACAAGGAACAGGCGAAGGTGTCGGTCTACGACCACGGCTTCCTCTACGGAGACGGCGTCTTCGAGGGGATCCGCGCCTACAACGGGCGCATCCTCAAGCTGAAGTCGCACCTCGACCGCCTCGCCGCGAGCGCGAAGTCGATCCACCTCACGATGCAGTACACGATGCGGGAGATCGAGCAGGCGGTCCGCCAGACCGTCGAGGCGAACGGGCTGAAGGACGCCTACATCCGCCTCGTCGTCTCGCGCGGCGCGGGCACGCTCGGGCTGAACCCCTTCAACTGCCCGAAGCCCTGCACCGTCGTCATCGTCGGGCGCATCCAGCTCTACCCGCCCGAGATGTACGAGAACGGGATGCCCATCATCGTGGCGAAGCGCCCGCGCGTCCCCGTCGAGTGCCTCGATCCGGCGATCAAGAGCCTCAACTACCTGAACAACATCATGGCCAAGGTCGAGGCGATCGAGGCGGGCGTCCCCGAGGCGCTCATGCTGAACACCGACGGCCAGGTCGCCGAGTGCACGGGCGACAACATCTTCTTCGTCCGCGGCGACCGGATCCTCACGCCGCCCGTCTCGGCGGGCATCCTGAACGGCGTGACGCGCAACTTCGTCATGAACGAGATCGCACCCGCGTGCGGGATCGCCGTCGAGGAGCGCTCGATGCGGCTCGAGGACATCTACAACGCCGACGAGGTCTTCCTCACGGGCACCGCCGCCGAGGTGATCGGCGTGAGCTCGATCGACGGCGAGCCCGTCGCCGACGGCAAGGTCGGTCCCGTGACGCGGCGACTCATCGCCGAGTTCCGCGCGCGCGTCGAGAAGGACGCGCCCGAGGACTGATCGCGGCGGGCGCGTCGGCGTCCACCCGCGGAGGAGCGTGCCCCGATGCGATGCCGCGACTGTGGACATCCGCTCTGGAACCAGCCCGTACCGTCCGACGGCGGCGACCGCGCCTGCAGCGAATGCGGCGCGCTCTACCGCCCGAGTTCGTACGAGTTCATGCCGGGCAAGGTCCGCTTCGCCTGTCCCGATTGCGGCACGGGCTACTTCGGGACCGACGCGCGGGGACAGCTCGAGCCCGCCAGCTTCGACTGCGCCGGCTGCGGGCGCGCGCTCACGGTCGATGCGTGCGTCGTCTCGCCCGACGGCGCGTGGTCGTCCGAGTCGGACGACGCGCTCTACATGCGCGCGGCTCCGCTCCCGTGGTTCGGCGGCGGATCGCTCGTCCGACGATGGTGGGCGACGCTCCGGCGGACCTTCCCGCTGCCGGGCGAGATCGCGCGCGGCCTTCCGCCGAAACCCGACTTTCCGCGGGCGTGGCTCTTCCTCGCCATCCAGTCGTGGCTCGTGGCCCTGGCGGGGCTCGCGTTCGTCGTCCTCATGTTCGCGATCGCCAGCGGCACGGGGGCGATGCGGGGCGTGTTCATCGCCGGCACGCCCGCGACGCTGACGGGCCTCCTCTTCCTCTTCGCCCAGTTCCTCCTCGCACCCGTCTTCTCGCTCGTCGGCATCGCGTGCGCGGCGGGCGTCGCGCGGCTCGGCGCGGGACCGACGGTGTCCTTCGCGCGCCTTCTCGAGGTGTCCTGCTACGCCTCGGGTGGGCTTCTCCTCGGGGTGATTCCCGGCTGCGGCGGCTTCATCGGATGGATCGTCTGGCTCGTCCACACCGCGATGGCCTTCGCGCGGCTCGTGCCCCGCGAGCGCGCGAGCGCGACGGTGATCCTCGCCGTCCTCGGGGCGCTGCTCGGCGGTTGCGTCGGCGGCGGATTCGGGTTCCTCAGCCAGGCGCTGATGGGGTTCTGAGCGGGCGCGAATGCCCGCGCGCCCCGAGGCTCCGTCCGACGGATCTCGGGCGCCGAATCGCGCGGCGTCGCGGCTGGCCGCGCCGGCTTCGACTCGCGGTCTCACTCTGGAGACGGCGTCGTTTCGCCTCCTCGCCAACTGGACGCCGCGCGATTCCCGGTCTTTGGGATCCTTCGGTCTTTGGGGATCCGTCGGAGAGGACCTAGACGCGGATCCGCTCCCACGCCCCGAAGCGGTAGCGCGCGAGGAACATCGACCCGCGCACCGCGAGCTCGAGCATGAGTCCCCACCAGATTCCGACGAGCCCGTATCCGAGGTGGATCCCGAGGAACCACGCGAGCGGCAGCCGCACCGCGTAGCAGCCGAAGACGGTGATGCCGAGGATCCACTTCGTGTCGCCGACGCCGCGCAGGCCATTGCGGACGACCATCGCGAGCGCGAAGAAGACCTGGATCGATCCCGCCGCGAAGAGAAGCTTCGGAACGAGCGCGAGATGGACGGGGTCGTCCGAGATCGTGCGCGTGAGCGCCTCGCCCGCGGTCATGAAGACCGCGCCCGCGCCGCCCATGATCGCCATCCCGACGAGCGTGCAGCGCCAGATCGCCGCGCGCGCGAGCCGCGCGCTTCCCGCGCCGAGGTACTGGCCCGCGAGTGCGCCCGCGGCCGTTCCCATCGCGAAGCCGGGCAGGAACGAGAACGCCTCCCACTGCACGGTGATGATGTGCGCGCCGACGAGGCCCTCCCTCGAGGATTCCGCGAGTTCGACCGTCTCGAGCCCGAGTCCGCGCTCGGCGACCTCGCCGATGAAGCCGAGGACGAGGAGGTTCACGAACCACATCGCGAGTCCCTCGACGAAGTTCGGGAGCCCGACGCGCACGATGCGCGAGCCCATCGCGCGGTCTATGGCGAGGTCCGCGTTCTCGAGGCGAAGGTCCTTCACGCCCTTGCGGAGGACGCGCCAGGTGAGCCACGCGCCGACCGCGTACGACACGCTGCTGCCGGCGGCGATGCCCGCGACGCCCCAGGTCGTCGGGTCGAGCGGCGACGGGTTGGGGATCGTCGCGCCGAACGCGCCGATCGCGACTCCCGAGAGGAGCCACGACGCGAGCACGTTGACGATGTTCACCCAGACCGCGATCTGGAACGGCTTGTGCGCGTCGCCCGCGCCGTGCAGGCACATGCCGCCCACCATCATCACGCCGCAGAAGGGAATGCCGAGGGCGAGGGTGCGCACGTAGGCGACGCACGCGTCGGTCGCCGCGGGCGAGAGGTTCGAGTAGCGGGCGAGTGGGGCGGCGAGCGCGATCATCAGGATCGCGACGAGGAACCCCCACGCGAGCGAGAGGAGCATCGACTGCCCGAGCGCGCGGTGGCTCTCGCGGAGATCGCCCGATCCCATGCCGCGCGCGATGATCGCCTGCCCGCCGATCCCGAGGCCCGTCATCGCGATGCCGATGAACCAGCCGACGAAACTTCCGATGCCGACGCCGTCCATCGCGGGGCGCGCGACCTCCATCGGGAGGTTGCCCGCGAGCAGCTTGTCGACGAAACCGACGCAGGCCGCCATCGTCTGCTGGAGGAGCACCGGCAGCGCCAGGATCCAGATCGCCTGCGACATCGACTTGCCCGCGAGCCGGCCGGCGCGGATGACGCCTTCGTCGTCGGGAATCGCCTCCTGT
>JBJOHC010000213.1:0-5586 GCA_046047955.1 Planctomycetota bacterium | reverse complement strand
AGGTCGCGTAGCCCGCGGCGGCGAACGCCTCGGGCCAGAGCGGCTGGTCGGGCAGCTGGTTGTCGCCATGCGTCCAGAGGTTGCGACCCGTGAGGATCATCGCGCGGCTCGTCACGCAGATCGCGCCGTGCTCGCCTCCCATGTGGACCGTGTTCGTGAACGCGGTGCCGCGCGCGACGAGCGCGTCGAGGTGTTCGGTCGACGCGCCGATGCCGCCGTCGTCCGCGAGGGCACCGATCGCGTCGGGCCGCATGTCGTCGGCGAGGATGAAGAGGACGTTGGGAGGGCGCCGCGCGGCGTCGGAGGTCGTGGAGGCCTGCGCGTCGCGCGGGATGGAGTGGCGCGCGCAGGAGGTCGTCGCGGCGATCGCGGAGATCGTGGCGATCGCGGCGATCACCGCGGCTGCGAATCGGTGCATCGGTCGTCGTGTGGTCGCGTGTCGCATGGTTCGTTCACTTCGTCCTCGTTCCCTTCGACCTCGTTCCCTTCGACCTCGTTCCCTTCGACCTCGTTGTCTTCGTCCTCGCTCGCGCCGTCCGTCGGCTTCATCCCGCGCGCCGCACGCGAGTAGACGACGCTCGTCGCCACGAGGACGAGCCCCGTCACGAGGAGTCCCGCCACGCGCCACGGCGTCGCCGCGCCCGCCATGTCGAGGACGAGCACCTTGCCCGCCACGATTCCCAGGATCGCGAGGCCCGCCCAGCGGAGGCGCTCGCGCGAGAACCGGAATCCGAGGATGACCGAGGCGATGCCGACCGCGCCGAGCCACGCGCTGATCGCGGCCTGCCGGAGCGTGTCGGAACTCCCGAACGGGGGCGACGCCGCGGGGTCGAAGAACCGCGCGACGAGGATCGTTCCGTGGACCGCGAGCAGAAGGCCGATCGCGACGGGAAGCTGGTCGCGGTGCCGGCGCGCCGTGCCGAAGACCGCGAGGAACGACGCGACCACGACCACGATCGCGAGGTTCGGAAGGCAGACGAGCCAGTGGGCGATCCATCCCGATTCCCAGACTGAACTCGAGACCGAAGTCGAGATCGAAGTCGAGGCCGAAATCGAGGCCGAAATCGAGGCCGAAATCGAGGGGTGCACGGTGCCGAGCACGCTCGAAACGAGGACGCCCGCCGCGGCGAGGACGACCGCTCCCGAGCCGCAGGACGCGAGCCGTTCGCGATCCGACCGGCGCGCGAGCACGCTGGTCGTCGCCCCGATTCCCGCGACCAGCATGCCCGTGACGAGTTCGACCGCGCGCGCCTCGTCGCGGCTCGTCTCGGGACGGAGGATCGTCGCCGCGGCGAGCGTGACGAGGGCGACCATCCCGAACGCGAACGCGAGCACCTCGCAGTTGGCGCCGAAGCGTTCGCCGCGGAAGCGCTGCCCGAGGAGCGCGAACATCGCGACGACGAGGGCCGCGACGAGGAGCGCGCCGCTCGACGATGCGACGGAATCCGCCGATTCGGGCCGCGCGAGCGCGAAGCCGAGCGTGAGGACGATCCACCCGAGCGCGGCGAGCGTCGACCAGGTCGCGCCGATGATGCGGACGAGCGTGCGCGTGCGGCCCACGGTCATCGCGACGGCGGGGATCGCGAGCAATCCCACGACGGCGGCGTAGCCGTCGCAGGCCACGAGCACGAGGACCGACCAGAGGAGCGCCGCGCATGCGCCGAGGAACTGGGCGCCGGCGGTCGGCCGCGCGTCCTCCCTTCGGTCGCCGGTCCAGAGACGCGCCGCCGCGACGAGCAGGACGCTGATGACGAGCGGCGACCACATGTCCGCGCGGAGCTGGAAGCCCCATGTCGCCGGCGTTCCGCCCGCGGACCACCGCCAGGCGGCGCCCGCCGTTCCGACGAGCGATCCGAGGAGGAAGACGCCCGTCGCCGCCGCCGTTCCGAGCGCCGCGCCCGCCATGCCGAGCCGCGCGTGGAGCGGCGAACCGAGCCGCCGCCCGAGGAGGATGCCCACGGTGCCGAGCGCCGCCCACGCCACGCCCAGCGCTCCGCCGCGGACGAGGACTCCGACCTGCGCGAGGACGAGCGCGCCGGCGATCGCGTGCAGCACCGTCGACTGGGTCGCCGCGGCCGCCGCGAGACGCGCGGCGTCGAGGTCGTCGGCCGCGTCGCGTGCATCGGTTCCACCGACGGGCGCCGCGGCGAGGAGGATCATCCCGCCCGCGAATGCGAGGGCCGCCATGACCGCCGGCGCCCACGACTGGATGTCGGCCCATGGATCGGCGCGGAAGGCGCCGACGAGCGCGAGCGATGCGGCGAACACGGTCGCGAGCGTCGCGATCGCGCCGTTCGAGCGTCGTCCGACGCCCGCGAGCGCCGCGGCGCCCGTTTCGGCGACCGCCATCGCCCACCAGAGGACGACGAAGCCCGTGCGCGCGACCGGTTCGAGGGGAACCGTGGCGAAGACGAGGAGCGCGACGGGCGCGTGCAGCAGTCCGAACCAGCGCAGGGCCCCGAATCCCGGCGGTCCGATTCGCGCGAGGACGAGCGCGCTCGCGTAGATCGCCGACAGATACGCTGCGAAGGCGACCCCCGCGTGCCCCGGCAGCGCCTCGCGCGCGGATCCGAGGTGGAGATACACCGCGACGCCGTACGCCCCGACGAGCGAGATGCCGCCGACCGACGCTTCGCGCGAGCGGAGGGTGAGCGCCGCGCCGGCGACCGCGACGCCGAAGCCGACCGCGAGTCCTCCCTCAAGCCCGAAGACATCGAGCGGCTGCATGCCCGCGCAGGTCGACGCGTAGGCGCCGCCGATCCCCGCGGCGAGAAGCGCGGCGGCGGGCACGCGACCGAGCGTCTCGCGCAGGAGAAGCCCCGCGCCGGCGAAGAGCGCGGACGCCGCGTACGCGAGCAGGAGCTTCACCGATGGCGGCAGCCCGCCGATCCAGCCCTGGTCGACGACGAACTTCCCGAAGATCGCGATCGCCGCGATCACGATGGCTCCGCCCGCCCATGCCGCGACCTTGAGACCGAGGAAGCGCTCGACGCCCGCGTCGTCGGCGGTGGGCGTGCCATCCGCCGCGCGCGCGGGTCCGCCGGATGCCGCGGGCGTTCCGCCGAAGAGCGCCCGCGCCGCGGCGAGGCGCGCGCTGAATCCGCCGAGGGGCGGGGCGTGGGGCGTGGTCGTTCGGAACGGGTCCCACCTTGGGCCGACCGCGTGTTCATCGCCCGGCGTGGGGCGGTTGGGAGCGATCGGCGGCGTCGGCGCGCCACCCGCGGCGATCGGAGGATGCGAGGGTCGATCGACCTCGTCCGCGGGTCGCTGCGGGTCGCGCGACGCGGCCTCGGTGGAGGCGCGCAGCGTGGATGGCGCGGCGGATGTTGCGGCGGGAGGCGCGGACGGCGTCACGGCTCCGCGGGGTTCGCGTGACTCGAGCGCCGCCAGCCGCCGCTCGAGCGCGTCGAGCCGAGCGAGGATCTCGGGGTCCTGCATGATCGCGCACCGTACCACTCGGGCGCCGCCGAGGAGCCTGATCGGCGGCACGGCTGGCCCGTCTCGACGCAAAAGCGCGCGGCGGAGACAGCGCGGTGGGAAACTTCCCGCGGTCGACGGACTCGCAGCGCGTCCTTCATGAACGACCGCGAGGCACGGCCAGGATTCGCGGCCGACTGCATCCGCGCCCGCCTTCTTCACTGCGCTTCCTCCATCGCGCTTCCTGCACCGCTCTTCCTCCACGAACCGTCGCCATGTCACAAACCACCGCCCGTTCGTCCGCATTCGGTCTCGTGCGCGCCCTCCTCGTGGGGGCGCTCTTCGTCGCGGGAGTCGTCGCGCTCATGGTCTGGCTGATGGGTGGACTGCGCGAGAAGGTCGCGCCGGCGGCGGCGCGGACGCCGCGTTCGGACGAGGGCGTCGCGTCGGTCGAGGTGGTCGAGCGGACGCTTCCGCGCACCGAGACCGCGGTCGGCACGATCCAGCCCGTTCACCGCACGGAGGTCGCGTCGCGGCTCCTCGCGCGCGTCCTCGAGGTGCGCGTCGCGGCGGGGCAGGCGGTCGCGAAGGGCGAGGTCCTCGTGACCCTCGACGACACCGATCTCCGCGCGCGCCTCGCGCAGGCCGACGCCGCGATCCGCGGGGCCGAGGCGGGACTCGACCAGGCGCGCATCGAGGAGTCGCGTCTCGCCGAGGCGTTCGCCGCGGGCGCCGCGACGCGCACCGAGCTCGACCGCGTGACGAACGCGCGCAAGGCGGTCGAGGCGGGGCTCGCGCGCGCGGTCGACGCGCGGCGCGAGGTCGAGGCCGTCCTCGAGTTCGCGACCATCCGCAGTCCGATCGACGGCGTCGTCGTCGACAAGCGCGTCCAGGGCGGCGACACGGTCGGCCCCGGGCAGGTGGTCGCGACGCTTCTCGATCCGAAGCGCATGCAGCTCGTCGCGAGCGTGCGCGAATCGCTCACGCGGAGACTCGCGGTCGGAGACGAGGTGCTCGTCTCGGTCGACGCGCTCGGTCACGCCTGCGGCGGGACGGTGAGCGAGATCGTGCCTGAATCGGCGAGCGCGAGCCGCGCCTTCGAGGTGAAGGTGACGGGTCCGTGTCCCGAGGGGATCTACGCGGGGATGTTCGGACGGCTCCTCATTCCGGTCGGCGACGAGACCGTGCTCGCGGTGCCTCCCTCGGCGGTGCGCACGGTCGGGCAGCTCGAACTCGTCGAGGTCGTCCGCGACGGGACGCTCGAGCGCCGCGCGATCCGCACGGGTCGCACGCTCGACGACGGCGCCATCGAGGTGCTCGCGGGACTCTCCGCCGGCGAGCGGATCGCGGTCGACGCCGCGGCGGAGGCGCGCTGACCATGCCGCGCGACACGCAGCCCACCCGCGATCCGCACGGCCCCGCCGCGCCCGCCGACGACGCCCATCTCGGCGGCGCGATCAACGGCATCGTCCGCACCTTCCTCGACTCGAACCTCTCGCTGATCCTCCTCGTGGTGTCGGTCGCGCTCGGCGCGGCGGCGCTTCTCGTGACGCCGCGCGAGGAGGACCCGCAGATCGTCGTCCCCCTCGCCGATGTCTTCGTCGAGGCGCCCGGACTCTCGGCCGAGGAGGTCGAGCGCACCGTCACGACGCCGCTCGAGCGCTCGCTCTATCAGATCGACGGCGTCGAGTACGTCTACTCGATGTCGCGTGACGACCAGGCGGTCGTCACCGTGCGCTTCGTCGTCGGCGAGGATCGCGAGCGCGCGCTCGTGCGCCTCTTCAAGAAGCTCGAGGAGGGGAAGCCGCTCGTCCCGCCCGCGGTCGCGGGATGGATGATGAAGCCCGTCGAGATCGACGATGTGCCCGTCGTCACGCTGACGCTGCGCGCGCGCGACGGCGCGGCGGACGAATACACGCTGCGCCGCGTCGCCGAGGAGCTCGCCGCGCGCCTCGCGTCCGTCGCCGACACCTCGCGCGTGACGGTCACGGGCGGAGCGCCACGCGCGATGGCGGTCGAGATCGACCGCGAGGCGCTCGCCTCGCGCGGGCTCGCGCCGGTCGATCTCGTGCGCGCGCTCGGCGCCTCGAACGCGACGCTTCCCGCCGGCGACATCGAACGGCTCGACGAGTCGATCGCGGTCCGCGCGGGCGGCGTCATCGGGGGCGC
>JBJOHC010000212.1:0-6468 GCA_046047955.1 Planctomycetota bacterium | reverse complement strand
GGCTGAAACACCGCCCCACTTCCGCTACCGTTCCCGCATGCGCAATGCGTCCCTTCTCGCCGTCGCCCTTCTGGCGCTCCCCGTCACGCACGCCCTCGCGAACACCGATCCGGCCGCGATGACCGCCCCGATGGCGGCCACCGACCTCTTCAACGGCACCGATCTCTCGGGCTGGGTGAATGTGAACACCTCGGCCTCGACCTGGACCGTCGCGAAGGACGAGACGGGCGCGCCGGTCATCAAGTGCACCGGCATTCCCACCGGCCTCCTCCGCACCGAGAAGGCCTACGAGAACTTCGTCCTCGAGCTCGACTGGAAGCACCTCTCCGACCCGGGCAACGCGGGACTCTTCGTCTGGAGCGACCCGTACTGCTTCAAGGGCGTCCCCTTCTCGCGCTCGATCGAGGTGCAGATCATGCTCACCCCCGACAACGTCGACGGCCAGGGCCGCACGATGTACACGGGCCAGGGCGACATCTTCTCGATCTGGGGCGCGAGCATGAAGCCCGACCGTCCGCATCCGGGCGGATGGGAGCGCTGCCTGCCGAGCGCGCGCACGACCAAGGGCGCGGGCGAGTGGAACCACTACAAGGTCACCTGCCGGGACGGCGTCATCAAGCTCGAGGTGAACGGCACCGAGGTCTCGGGCGCGTCCGAAGTGACGCCGCGCAAGGGCTTCATCTGCCTCGAGAGCGAGGGGACGGAGATCTGGTTCAAGAACCTGCGCATCACCGAGCTCCCGTCGGCGACGCCCGCGCTCGGCGCCGACATGTGCGCCGACCTCGCCGCCGCGGGCATGCGCCCGATGTTCGACGCGCTCGAGATGAAGGGCTGGAAGGAGGGCGCGAACGCGGGTGAGCGCGCGCCCGAGCACTGGACCGTCTCGAACAACCTCGTCCGCTTCGACGGCAAGGGCCAGAGCCTCTGGAGCGACGAGTCGTACGGCGACTTCGAGATGATCTGCGACTGGCGCTGGACGAAGGAGCACCAGGGCAGGATGCAGCGCCCCGTGATCGGTCCCGACGGCAACGCCGTGAAGGACGAGAACGGCAAGGAC
Organism: Planctomycetota bacterium; assembly: GCA_046047955.1. Lineage (GTDB taxonomy): Bacteria > Planctomycetota > Phycisphaerae > Phycisphaerales > SM1A02 > QWPT01. The sequence goes on along the minus strand of JBJOHC010000212.1, from coordinate 5,411 downwards.
AGGACCGTCGAGGTCGAGGAGCGCGACAGCGGCATCTACCTGCGCGGCAGCTCGAAGAGCCAGGTGAACATCTGGTCGTGGCCCTGCGGCTCGGGCGAGGTCTACGGCTACCGCACCGATCCGTCGATGCCCGCCGAAGTCCGCGCCGCCGTGACTCCGAAGGAGAACGCCGACGCCCCCGTCGGACAGTGGAACCGCTTCCGGGTCCGCATGGTCGGCGAGGTCCTCAACGTCTGGAACAACGGCAAGCACGTGATCGTCGACGCGAAGCTCCCGGGCGTCGCGAAGGAGGGCCCGATCGCCCTCCAGAGCCACGGCTGCCCGATCGAGTTCTACAACGTGATGATCCAGCGGCTCGACTGATCGCCGCGCGCGACCCGAACGCCCGCGAACGAAAGCGCCCCGGCCGATCGGCCGGGGCGCTTGTCATGTCGGGATTCGTCGATCGAAGCGCGACGCGAAGGGTGAACGCCGGGCACGACGCCCGCACCCACCCGCCGCGGTCACTCCTCGTCCGACTCGCGGTGCTGCATCTGCGCCTTGAGCCGCTGGAGGATCGACGAGTGCATCTGGCTGACGCGCGACTCGGAGAGATCGAGCGTCGCGCCGATCTCCTTCATCGTCATCTCCTCGTAGTAGTAGAGGATCACGATGAGCCGCTCGGCGCGCGAGAGCCCCTTGGTGATGAGCGCCTGCAGGTCCTGCTTCTGCACGGCCTGGAGCGGGTTCTCCTGGCGGCCGTCCTCGACGACGTCGATCTCGCGCACATCCTTCGAGCTGTCGGTCTCGAAGCACTTGCGGGTGAGGCTGACCATCGAGATCGGACGCGAGTCCTTCTGGAGCTTCTCGAACTCGTCGCCCGAGACGTTGAGCCGCGTGGCGACCTCGTCCTCGGTGGCGCGGCGGCCGGTCTCCATCTCGATCGACTTGCGGACCTTGTCGACCTTCGCGGTGCGGCTGCGGACGAGGCGCGGCACCCAGTCCATCGAGCGGAGCTCGTCGAACATCGCGCCGCGGATGCGCTGCGTGCAGTAGGTCTCGAACTTGACGCCGCGCTCGGGATCGAAGCTGTCGACCGCGTCCATGAGGCCGAAGGCGCCCGCGGACTTGAGGTCGTTGATCTCGACCTCGCTCGGAAGACGCTTGTGCAGGCGCTCGGCGGCGTAGGCGACGAGCTCGAGATGGCGGGCGATCAGGAAGTTGCGGACCTCGGTGGTCGGGTTCGCGCGGTACTCGCGCCAGACCTGGTCGATCGGTCGCTCGGAGAGCGGAAGGACGACGGGCGCCTTCGTCGCGCGCACGGCGGCGGCCTCGCTGGCGCTGGCGCGCTTCACGGTGCGGGTGGCACCCGCGGCGACGAGTTCGACCGCGACGCGGGCGGCGGCCCGGACCGGCGCGGGAGCCTCCACGGGGCTGCGGGAGACGCCTCCGCGGGCGCGCTTGGTGACGGTGGCGGTGGCACCCGACTTGGTCGTCCCGCGGGTGGGTGCGTCGACCTCACCTCTGGAAACCTTGCCGTCGGAAACCTTGCCGTCCGAACCGAGGACGGCCGTGGCGGACTTGCGGGCGCCGCTCACCTTGCGCTCGGTCGTGGTCTTCGACTTCTGCTCACTCTTGTGGTCGGACATTCGGTCGGCTCCTTGACCTTGATGATCCTGTGACCTTGATGATCCTGTGACCTGGATGGTCCCGCGACCTCGATGGCTCTGACCTCGATGGCTCTGACCTCGATGGTCTTGACCTCGACGGCCGCGCGACCCCTGCAAGCTTCTCTGCGGTCTCGGCCGAAGGCGACGCGCGCGGCGCTCCTCCGGACGATCCAGCGGGATGACCGCGCGAACGCGGCACTCCCGCATGACGGATCCGCCCTGCCCGCACGCGGTGTGGCCCTGCCAGACCGTGTGCGAAGCGGATCCGACCGCTCCTTCCCTGACAGCCTGCCGGCGCCGAACCGCGCGACCGACAGCAACCGGCGACCGGCTCCGCACTTCGGAACCCGTCGCTCGCTCCCCGCCGCGCCACGAAATGAACCCAGTGCGCCGATGCGGTGCATCGGAGACGCGAGATCCATTCGCGACGAGGCGCTGAGCGCCTCCCAACCCGTCGACACGCGGCCTGCGCTCGGTGACCCGCGGAAGATTCCGCGGACCTCGATCGTCTGCCGTCGTGCGCCGCCGTGCGGATGCCCGCGATCGCGAACATTCGCCCGACGCCGTCAATCCGCCGTGTTTCGCCGCATTTCCGTGCGAACGAAGGGTTGGCGAAAATGACCGACGTGCGGCCTGCGCAACATCCATGTCACGCGTACCGCGAGGTCAGTATAACGAGAATCGGAACCGCGCAAGCGCCTTTCGCACTACGCCGCATTCTTTTCCCGACGGGCTCCAGCCGCACTGCGATTCTCCGTTTCCACGGCCTCGCCGGCGAACCCATCCTCCCCTTCGTCGACGATGTCGACACCCGTCAACCCGTCCAGATCCTCCGATCCGTCGAAGCCGTCCGCATCGCCCTCGACGGGTCCGATGCGCGCGATCTCCTCGCGCACCATCCAGTCGACGACGAGCCCGACCGCGAAGCCACCCGCGAAGGATGCGAGCATCGCGACGATCGCTCGACCGAGGATGACGTCGACGGGGTTGCCCGAACGGAGCCCCGCCACGACCGACACGGTGAACGCGGCGAACCCCATGCAGGCGGCGATGGCCTGGGGCACGGGAATGCGTCGTTCGTCGGTTGATCGCGGCATGGGGCGGGGTCTGGGAGCAGCGCGGAGTGGCGCAGTGTCATCGGCCGAAGCGCGCCCTGCGGTTGAACGCGACGACGGGCGCCGCGCGCGCTTGAACGGAGAATCCAGAACGGACGGGCGCCGTTCGCACGGCTGAGACGACGCGGTGGCGTGTGCGTGCGACGGTCGGGCGTGGGATCACCCTCTGCGGATCACCCGCCCCGGTTCACGCGCTCCGAGCGAACGCCATTCGTGCCCGATGCATGTCGAAGCCCGGCGACAGCGCACGCGCCTTGTCGCATCGCGCGGGTCACATCGAAGGACGCGCCCCGCGGCCGACGCGCTCAGCTCCGTCGACCGATCCGACCGAGCAGCCGCCCGAGGAAACTCGTGCGCACATCCGAGGGAATCCGGTCGGGCGACGAACCGTCGAGCCGCTGCGCGAGTCGCGCGACGGCGCGGGACGCGGGCGCGGCGGGCGAGGCGAGCGCGAAGGGCTCGCGGCGTCGCACCGCGTCGCGCACGGCCGCGTCGAGGGGCACCGAGCCGTACGACGCGATCCGCGCGTTCAGGAACGCCCGGCTCACGCGATCGATGCGCGCATGGACCGCCGTGGCCTCCTCGTCGGAGCCGACCATGTTGACGACGAGCCCGAGGCCCTCGCGGCATCCGCGGGCGACGAGCGTCTTGATCGCGCCGTAGGCGTCGGCGATGGCGGTCGGCTCGGGCGTCGCGGTGACGAGGATCGTGTGCGCCGCCGACGCGAACGCCATCGAGTTCGCACCGATGCCGGCGCCCGTATCGATCAGGAGCACATCGACCGAGCGCTCGAGCCACATCAGCTGCTCGAGCACGCTCCGCCGCTGCATTTGCCCGAGATCGGCGAGCCGTGACACGCCCGACGCGCCGGGAACGAGTCGGAAACCGCCGGGCGCCTCGACCATCACCTCGTCGATCGTGCGGTCACCCGCGACGACATCCTCGAGGGTCGCGCGCGGGGTGATGCCGCAGAGGACATCGGCGTTCGCGAGACCGAGGTCCGCATCGAGCACCGCGACGCGGCGGCCGCGCGCGACGAGGCTCACCGCGAGATTCACCGCGAGATTCGTCTTGCCGACGCCACCCTTGCCGCTCGAGATCGCGATGGCGCGCGCGAGTCGCGGCGCGCGCGTCCGGTCGCCGGCGCGTGTGGGACCGACGCTGAGGCCAGGCGAAAGCGCCGGCACGGGAGCGACCGCGACGGGCTTCGACATCGTCGCGGCGGGTCGCTCGGCGGCGACGCCACGCGACGCGCCCACGAGCGCGCGCAGCCGCTCGGCCTGGTCGGCGGAAAGCATTCCTTCATGCATCGGAACGGCACCTCATCGTGACATCGGGCTCCTCAGGTCGCGCACGCCGTCACCCGACGCGAGAAGGAGCGTGGCGAGACGGGTGCCGCGCGCCTCCTCGATGTGATCGGGAACCTCCTGGCCGTGGGTCAGGAAGCTGAGGGGCTTCCCGAACGCGGCCACGAGGCTCACGAGCGTACCAAACGCCGCGGCCTCGTCGAGTTTCGTCAACGCGAGCCGATCGACGCCGAGCTGGCCGAACGCCTCGGCCTCGCGGGCGAGCGTGCGCGCCCCCGCGGTCGCCGAGAGGACGAGGTGCGTCTCGTCGGGGGCCGCCGCCGCGAGGAATGCCCGCAGTTCGGAGAGCTTCATGCAGTCGTTCTGGCTGCGCCCCGCGGTGTCGATCAGGATGACATCGACCTCGCCGAGTCGGGCGCAGGCCTCGGACGCCTCGCGGGGCGACGCGGCGACCTCGATCGGAAGTCCGAGGATCTCGGCGTAGGTGCGGAGCTGGTCGACCGCGGCGATCCGGTAGGTGTCCGCGGCGACGATCCCGACCGAGAGGCCGCGATGGAGCTTCAGTTGCGCGGCGACCTTGGCGAGGGTCGTCGTCTTCCCGACGCCCGTCGGACCGATGAAGGCGATCCGACGCGGTCCGTGCCGCCCCGGCAGGATCGCGAACGGCGAGGCGCCGTCGGCCGGCAGCAGCGCGGCGATGCGCCTGCGAAGGGCGGCGATGGCGGCGGGCGCGAGCGTGCCCGAGTCGTCGCCCCCCGAGCCGTCGTCGATCAGGGCCTCGCCCGACGATTCGAGCTCGACCGCGATCTCGGCGGCGAGCCGCCGCGCGAGATCCTGCGCGACCTCCTCGCCGATCAGTCGGGCGAAGATCGCGGCCTCGACGCGGGAGGGCGCGGCGGGCTGCGCGGGAACTGGCGCCGCCGCGCGCGCGGAGGCGGAGGCTGGCGCGGCGTCGCCGCGCTCGAGCACGCGACCGACGAAGGTCGAGATCGCGTCGAGCTCCGCGAAGGCCGAGGAGGCGCGCTCGGAGGATGTGCCGCGTGGCGCGGCGGCGTGCGCCGCGTCGGCCGACGCTGCGGCGGGAGGCGTCGGGATCGGAGAGGACGCGATCGGAGACGGCTGGATCGGAGAAGTGGGGATCGGGGAAGTGGGGATCGGGGAAGTGGGGATCGGGGCATTCGACGAGCGCACCGTCCCAACCTCGACGGCGCGCGGTCCGTCGTTCCCCGCGTCGGTCGGCCATGCGACACGCGTCGCCATCGTCTCCGCGGGCGCCTTCGCAGGCGCGCCGACGCGCGGCTCGGGCACGAGCACGAACCGCTGCGCGGCCGATGCCATGG
>JBJOHC010000211.1:0-10501 GCA_046047955.1 Planctomycetota bacterium | reverse complement strand
TGAGCCGGAGCGACGGGTTGAGGCGTCGCCAACGACCTTCCGCCCGCAGCCGCGCGCGTCACATCGCCGCGCCGTTCTCCGTCTCGAGATAGGTGTAGCCCGCGAGGCCCGCCTCGTAGTTCCGGACAAGCGCGTTCGACTCGGCGACCGACATGTGCCGGTCGCGCACCGCGCGCTCGCACTCGTGGCGGATCGCCTGGCCCAGCCGGTTCACGTCGTACTGCACGTACTGCAGCACCTCGCGCACGCTGTCGCCCTCGACGACCTCGTCGATCCACCAGTTGCCGTTGTCGTCGAGGCGGATGTGCGCCACATGCGTGTCGCCGAAGAGGTTGTGCAGGTCGCCGAGCGTCTCCTGGTACGCGCCCACGAGGAACGCGCCGAGGTAGTAGCGGTCGCCGTCGCCGATGTCGTGCACCTCGACGAACTTCTGCACGTCGTGATCGTCGACGAAGCGGTCGATCTTGCCGTCCGAGTCGCAGGTCACGTCGGCGAGGGTCGCCTTGCGCGTGGGCCGCTCGTCGAGCCGGTGGATCGGCATGATCGGGAAGAGCTGGTTGATCGCCCAGATGTCCGGCAGCGACTGGAAGATCGACAGGTTGCAGAAGTAGGTGTCGCTCGTCGTCGTCTCGAGGTCGCGGAGCTCCTCGGGCACGTTCGGCATCTCCTTGGCCTTGTCGCGGATCCGCGAGCAGGTCGCCCAGAACATCCGGTCGGCGAGCGCGCGGTGCTCGAGGCTGAGGTAGCCCACCGAGAAGAGGTTCATCGCCTCGTCGCGGGCCTGCAGCGCGTCGTGGTAGCACTCGAGGAGCCTGCGCTCGGTCACCGCGTGGTACGCCTCGTAGAGGTCGGTCACCGGACGCGGCAGCTCGCCGTGCTCGTCCTTCGTGACATCGTCGAGCGACGACGGAATCGTGAAGCGGTCGAGCCGGTTCGCGCCGAGGACGTCGAAGATGAGGACGCTCTGCTGCGCCACCATCGCGCGCCCCGACTCGGTCACGATCGTCGGATGGGCGACGCCCTCCTCGTCGCAGACCGACATGATCTTGTAGACCACGTTCGACGCGTACTCCTGGAGCGTGTAGTTCGTCGAGAACTCGAAGTTCGTCTGGCTGCCGTCGTAGTCGATGCCGAGGCCGCCGCCGACGTCGAGGTAGCGCATGCCCGCGCCGAGCTTCGCGAGCTCCGCGTAGATGCGCGCGAGCTCGTTGATGCCCGTGTTCACCTGGCGGATGTCGTGGATCTGCGAACCCATGTGGCAGTGGAGGAGCTGCAGGCAGTCCTCCATCCCGCGCGACTTGAGGTAGCCGAGCACATCGAGCACCTCGGTGAGCGAGAGGCCGAACTTCGCCTTCACGCCCGAGCTGTGCCGCCAGCGCCCCGCGCCGGGCGTCGCGAGGTTTACGCGCACGCCGATCTTCGGGCGGATCTGGTACTTCTCCGCGTACTTCACGATGAGCCGCAGCTCGGCGAGGTTCTCGATGACGGGGATGATGTTCCGCCCGAGCTTCGCCGCGAGGGTGACGAACTCGATGTAGCGGTCCTCCTTGAACCCGTTGCAGATGATGAGGCGTTCGGGGCTGTCGCTCGTGAGACCCATCACCGCGAGGAGCTCGGGCTTCGAGCCGACCTCGAGGCCGAAGCCGTACTGCTCGCCGTACTCGCGGATCTCGTGGACGACGCGGCGCTGCTGGTTCACCTTGATCGGGTAGACCGCGTTGTAGCGGCCCTTGTAGCCGTTGTCGCGGATCGCGGCGTCGAACGCCTCGGCGAGGTCGCGCAGGCGGCGGTGAAGGAGATCGCTGAAGTGAAGGAGGACGGGCGTCCGCAGGCCGCGCTCACGCAGACCCTCGACGACCTCGAAGAGATCGACCTCCTTGCCGGGCGTCCGCGTCGGGCGCACGAGCACATGCCCGTTCTTCCCGATCTCGAAGAAGCCCTTGCCCCATCCGCGCAGGTTGTAGGTCGTGGCCGCGTCGTCGACCGACCACGGCTCGATGCCCGCCTTCAGGCGCGCGTTGTTCATGGGCTGTCCCTTCCCCGCGACAGCGGGAGCCGTGACCGAAGGAAGAACCTGTGACATCGAAGTCGTCGACCGTCCTTTCAGGACTCTGGTGCGTGCGCCGCCGGCGGTCCCGACGGACCCGTGGGCAGAACGGACACTATAGGGCACCCCCGCCCCTGGCCGAAGCGCCTTTGGTTCGTTTCCCGCGAGGTCGGCGCGGACCTCGGCCACGACCGTCCCGCGGAGCGCGCGAGCGCCGCGAGCGGTTCGACCGCCCGCCTCGTCGCGTCCGCGTCGCAGGCCTTCCCGGGTCGGTGGATGCGCTCGCCCCCGAGTGAGTCCCCGAGTGAGTCCCCGAGTGTGTCCTCGCACTGTGTCTTCGAGTGTGCACTCGAGTGTGGTTTGGAGTGCCTCGGCGAAGTCGTCCGGGCCCCCGCCCACCCGTTTGATCCGATTCTCCCGCGTCCGAGCGACGCTGGCGTGCGTCCGTCCGATGCGGCGTGCATCGGGCTCTGCGAGGAGCGCGTGTTCGGACTCGATCGCGCGGCCCGCCGCCGCGCAGGCGCCGAGACGGGCGATGTGCGACTCCTGGCATGCCTCGCGATGCGGCTTGTGGTGCGCCTCGCGATGCGCCTCGAACAGCGGGTCGACGCTGCCCCCGCCACCCGTCGAAGGGGACTCCGCGAGCACGTCACGCCGCTCGCGCGCACTCCCACCGCATCCGAGCGGTCCCGTCGAGCCGGTCGAGTCCGATGCCGTCGTCGGAGAATTCCCTCGCGGAGACCGCCCAAAGGGCGCCAGCGACGGGACCCCCCGGTCCGCCGCGCACCGAGGCGTCCTTCGACGCATGCTCCGATCCCCGAAATCGAACGATCGCCGCTTCCCCCCACCCATTCGCCGTGCATACTCCCGAAGTCCCCACGCGGTCCTCCCTCGGACCGTCCTGTCCCCGCGGCCACGCCGCACCGTGGGTTCCCGTTCCCTGCGCCGATCCCGGCGCCTGTCCCGTTCCCCTCCACCCCGTCCCCATCCAACAGGTGGTCCCCATGTCGAACCGTCCGTCCCTCGCGGGACGCGCGCTGCCGTCCGTGGCGCTCGCGTCGCTCTTCCTCGCCCAGGCCGCCCTCGCCGGTCCCGACTGGGACGAGCCGACCTCGTCGGACGCGGGCGACAGCGCCTCGACCGCGCAGGTCATCACGACCGACGGATCGATCTCGACGATCCGCGGCAAGCTCGGCGGCAACGGCCTGCTCGCGGGCGACTTCCAGGATCTCTTCGTCGTGCGGATCACCGACCCCGAGGCCTTCTCGATCAGCACGCTCTCGGCGGACGGCGGCTTCACCACCTTCAACCCGATGCTCTTCGTCTTCCGCTATGGCGGCTCGGGCGACGATGCGAAGGCGCGGGCGATCCTCGCCAACGACGACTTCTTCGCCGGTTCGACCGCCGCGCGCGTCGGGTCGCGGGCCAACGACGGCTCGGGCGCCGCGATCACCGAGGCGGGCCTCTACATCATCGGCATCAGCGCCTTCGCGAGCGTGCCCACGAACTCCTTCGGCGAGCCGCTCTTCGGCTCGAACCTCTTCGAACCGGGCCTCGTCGTCGGACCGGACGGCGGTCTGAACTCGCTGACGCTCGGCGGCTGGACCCAGGGCACCGAAGGCGGCGAGTATCTGATCCGCATCACGGGCGCGGCGGGAGTTCCGGCGCCTGGCGCGTTCGGCCTCCTCGCGCTCGCGGGTCTCGCACGCCGCCGTCGCCGCTGAGTCCGCGGACGCGGGTCGCGCGCGGCGAGACGGGCGATCGCGCCCCGCCGCCCCGCTCTCCACGCGCGACCCTCAGGAACCCGGGGGCGCCGCATCGAGCCGCCGCAGGATCGCCTCGGCGCGCTGCACGGTGCGGGCTTCGGCGCCCTTCCGTGCGCGGAGGATCTCGACCGCGAGCGCGGCGTTCTCCCGCGCCTCCTCGACGCGACCGAGCTTCTCGGCGACCACCGCGATGCTGTAGTGGCTGCGGCCGATGCGGTAGTCGTCGGGGGCGAGCTCGTCGCGGACCGCGGCGAGCGCGCGTTCGAAACCCGCGAGAGCGGTCTCGAGATCGCCCGCGTCCGAATCGAGCGCCGCGCGCGCGTTGATGATCGCCGCGAGATCGAGCGCGGGATAGCCCGCGATCACGCGCGCCCGCGCCTCGACCGAGTCGTAGATCAAGCGCGCCTCGGCGAGTCGGCCGAGCTTGCGCAGCGTGCTCGCGAGATGGCGCTCGCTCAGGAGCGTCGCCGCGTCGCGCGGACCGAGCGCGCGCGTCCGGAGCGCGATCGCCTCGCGATACGCGGGTTCGGCCTCGTCGAAGCGCTCGGCGAGGAAGCGCACGCGGCCGAGGTTGTGGAGGCTCTCGGCGAGTTCGGCGTCGCCCGACTCGCCCGCGCGCGCGAGCCCGCGCCGCAGTTCGAGCGCCGCCCCGAGCGACGCCTCCGCACGCGCGACATCCTCGAATCCGAGATGGACGAGCCCGATCGTGTCGAGGACGCCCGCGAGGACCGCGGGTTCGGCCGCGAGCGCCTCCTCGGAGTTCAGCTTGATGAGTTCGAGGAACGCCTCGAGGGAGAGTTCGGCGCTTCCCGTTCCCGTCTCGGGGTTCACGCTGCCGACCGCGTCGCGGAACCCCGCGAGCGTGCGCTCGGCGCGGACGCGCGCGCGCTCGGCGCCCGCGTACGCGACGGCGAGCGCGATGCCCGAACCGACGATCGTCGCGAGAAGCGCCGCGCCCGCGCCCGTCAGCAGCCAGTGCCGCCGCAGCGTCTTGCCGACCACGTAGAGGACGCTGTCCTCGCGCGCGAGGATCGGCCGCCCGTCGAGGAACCGCGAGAGATCCTCGACGAGGGCGTCGGCGGTGTCGTAGCGGCGCGCGGGATCGGGCGCGAGGAGCCGCATCGCGATGACGTCGAGATCGCGGGGAACGCCCGCCGCGTGCGCGCCCGGGCGCTGCGGCGTCCCGAGCGTCTTCTGCGCGACGAGATCGGCGATCGAGCGCGCGCCCTCGAAGGGCTTCCGCCCCACGAGGCATTCGAAGAGCATCGTCCCGAGCGCGTAGAGGTCGCAGCGCGAGTCGATCTGCGCGGGATCGCCCGCGAGCTGCTCGGGCGCCGCGTAGCCGAAGGTGCCGAGGAACTCGCCCGCCATCGTCGCGCTCGGGCGCGCGCCGTCGTCCGGGCCGCGCTCCTCGCGCGCGAGACCGAAGTCGAGGATGCGCGGCGTGCCGTCCCGGTCGACGAGGACATTGCCGGGCTTGAGGTCGCGGTGGATGACGCCGCGGCGATGGGCGTACGCGACGGCGGCGGCGATCTCGCGGAAGAGACCCGCGATCGCGCGCGCGCCCGGCGCGGTGCGGCGCACGTGCTCGTCGAGACGCTCGCCGTCGACGAGCTCCATCGCGAAGAAGGGCTCGCCGTCGACCGAGCGGCCGCTCTCGTAGAGGGTCACGATCGACGGGTGGCGCATCCCTGCGACGACCTCGACCTCGCGCTCGAAGCGCTCGAGCTGGCGGTCGCCCGCGAAGCGGCCGCCGAGGAGCATCTTCACCGCGCAGAGCCGCCGCGTCGCCAGCTGCTCGGCGCGGTGGACGACGCCCTGCCCGCCACGGTGGAGTTCGCCGAGAAGGCGGTAGCCGGGAATCGGTCCCGACGGCTCGGACGCCACGTCCGCGCGGCCACCGCGCGAATCGCGCGCCGTCCCCGATACGGCGCGCCGCTCGAGTTCGACCGCTTCACCGAGGATCGCCTGCGCCGCGCGGTGCCGCGTGACGACCCGCGCGCACGCCTCGCACGCGGCGACATGCGCCTCGGTCGCCGCCGCGACGGGAACCTCGGGATCGGTCGCCCGCAACGCGAAGAGTTCGAGTTCGTCGGGCGCCACCGCGCCGCATCCCGTCGAGCCCGCCGGCATCGGGGCCTCCGACTCGGCGGACTCCTCCGCGCGCCCGCCGTCGGGCGCACGCCGTTCCGGCCGCGACCCGTCGGCGTCCGCACTCACGCGCCAAGCCCGGCCGACGGACGCCGATCCGAGCCCTCCCATTCGCCGGGCGCCTCCTCGTACTCGTGCTCGAGGCGCTCGACGATCTCGCGGAGCTTCGCCGCGATGCGGCTCTTCGCGAGATAGACGTCGTGGACCGACATCCCCTGCTGCTCGGCGACGACCTGGGGCGTGAGCCCGTGATAGACGAGCATCTCGAACGCCTGGATCGTCTTCGGATCGGTCTTCGTGCGCGTCCGCAGTTCGTCGAGCGACTGGCGCAGGATCGCCTGCCGGCGCTCGCGCTCGTAGGCGGCGCCGACCGAGTGCTCGTCGTCGAGATCGATCATCGCGCTCTCGCCGCGGAGGACGCGCGCCGTCACCTTGCGGCGACGGAGGTCGAGCAGGCGGTAGCGCGCGATCGTCACCAGCCACGCGCCGAGCCGCCCGCGCTCGCGGTCGTACTTGCCCGCGCGGTACTCGCCGACGAAGCGCACGATCGTCTCCTGCGCGACCTCGAAGGCGACCTCCTCGTCGAAGCCGAGATTGCGCACGAACCCGACGAGAATCGGGCGGTAGCGCGCGTCGAAGGCCTCCCACGCGGCCGCGTTCTTCGGGTCGAAGAGCCCGACGAGGAGCGCGGTGGTCGTGCGATCGAGGTCCATGGACGCATGGTACCACGGCGTCGAACGCGCCCAAATGCATGGAGGTCGGCGGACCCGTGGCGCCCGGCGGATCGATCGCGCCCGCCCCGGACCGAACGCGCGGCGCCGCGGTCAGCGCCGCAGCGTGTCGGTGATCGCGGTCTCGTGGAGCCGCATCGACCGCTCGTCGAGGGCCTGTTTCGCGCGATGGAACGCGTCCGCGTCGACGGCGGCCGGATCGCGGGCCGCGGCCTCGCAGCGCGCGCGCACATCGGCCATCGCCGACTCGAGTCCCGCGGCGTAGTCGGGCTCGAGCTGCGTCCGCACGCGCGCGAGCGCCGCGGCGATCCACTGGAGGTCGAGCTCGGAGTGGACGCGCAGGTCGATCACGCGGTGGACCCGCATGTCGAGCCGCGCATGCTCGACGCTCTCTCGCTCGATGCGGTCGACCTCGTCCTGCGTGAGTCCGTAGCTCGGGACGACCTGGATCGAGGCGCGCGTTCCGCTGCGCTTCTCGAGCGCCGAGACCGCGAGCACGCCGTTCTCGTCGACGAGGAAGTCGACCTCGATCTGGGGAATGCCAGCGGGCATCGGCGGAAGACCGCGGAGATCGAAGGTGCCGAGCGATCGGCAGTGCTCGACGAGTTCGCGCTCGCCCTGGACGACATGGATCTTCACGCTCGTCTGTCCGTCGCGCGAGGTCGAGAAGTGCTCCTTCGCGCGGACGGGAACCGGACTGTTGCGCATGACGAGCTTCGCCACCGCGCCGCCGACCGTCTCGATGCCGAGCGAAAGCGGGATGACGTCGAGCAGGAGGAGGTCGCGACGGCCGCCCGTCGCGATCGCGGCCTGCACCGCCGCGCCGAGCGCGACGACGCGGTCGGGGTCGAGCGCGAGGTACGGCTCGCGGCCGAAGTGGCGCGCGACCGCGGTGCGCACCGCGGCGAGGCGCGTCGAGCCTCCGACGAGGACGACGCGGTCGATGTCGGAGGGCGCGAGCTCCGCGTCGCGCAGCGCGCGGTCGCAGGCGGCGAGCGTCCGCGCGACGAAGGGCGCGGCGAGCGCGTCGAGCGTCTCGCGGTCGAGGGCGAACCGTCGCGGACCGCCGGCGAGCGCCGCCTCCACCTCGACGCGCGCGCGGTCGGCGAGCGCGATCTTCGCCTCCTCCGCCGCGACGACGAGGGCGGGCAGATCGCGATCGCCGGGCGCGGCGGCGCCGTCGAGCGCGGCCCAGTGCGCGGCGATCGCGCGATCGATGTCGTCGCCACCGAGCGCGGTGTCGCCCGCGGTCGCGCGGACCTCGAAGGCATCCGCGCCCACGGCGGCGCCGTCGCCCGAACCATCGCCTTCGCGCGGCACGATCTCGAGAATCGTGACATCGAAGGTCCCGCCTCCGAGGTCGTACACCGCGATCCGCTCGGCGCGCGCCGTCTGACCGATGCCGTAGGCGAGCCCCGCCGCGGTCGGCTCGTTCACGATGCGCACGACCTCGAGTCCCGCGATCCGCGCGGCGTCGCGCGTCGCCTGGCGCTGCCCGTCGTCGAAGTAGGCGGGAACGGTGACGACCGCGCGACGGACGGGGCGACCGAGGTCGGCCTCGGCGATCCGCTTCAGTTCGGCGAGGATCTCACCCGCGACCTCCTGCGGCGTCACGGTGCGCGCCGCGAGGCGGAAGGCCGCGATCCCGCGCGGGCCCTCGACGACGGGGACGGCGAACGCCGCGGCGAACGCGCGCGACTCGTTGGCGGACCGCCCCATGAGGCGCTTCGCGCTCGCGATGGTCTCGGCGGCGAAGTCCGCGCGCGCGGCCCGCGCGCCGCGCCCGACCACCGCGCCGCCCGAGGCGAGGAACCGCACGACCGAGGGAACGATCGCCCCGCCCTCGCCCGCACCGAGCACGCGCGGCCCCGACCCGAAGCAGTACGCCACGAGCGAATTCGTCGTGCCGAGGTCGATGCCGACGACGGGGTCTTCGGGCACCGCCTCGCGCGCGGCATCGACGGAAGCGGCGCGCGGCTCGCCGTGCGCATCGTCGGAACCGGGCGAGGGGCTGGACGCGGACGGATCGGCGGACATGGGGGGCGATCGTAGCCGCGCGGACCGCGCACGGCGAAAACGCGCGCGACCGCGGACGGTCGCGTCCGCGGTCGCGCAAGGTTCGGGAGAACGGCGGTCAGCCGGGCGTTTCGGCGCGCTGTTCGGCGAGGAGGAGTTCGCCGAGCGCGTTCGTCGCGGCATCGGCCCTCGGTGTCGCGGCGGGCATCGGCATCAGCAACGACTCGGGCGTCGCAAGGTCGAGCCGCCCGAGGTCGCGCACGAGGCGGTGGCGCACGCGGCGCTTGCTCTCGATCGCCTCCTCGAGGAATCCGAGACCCTCGGGCGTGGGACGAGAATCAGCATGCAGCCGCAGCCGGCGCGCGTCTTGGCGCGAGTTGGGCGGAACCGACGAGATCTTTGAGTTTGGCGAGTCCACGATGCTTCCAGTTGTTGATGGTCGAGACAGGAACACCAAGAGAACGGGCCGCCGCCTGGTAGTCGAGACCTTGACAGACGATCAGCCGAATCGCGGTCTGCTCCTCTCGGGTCAACGCGTGCATCGCCGCCTGCAGTTCACCCGCGTCAGGGACGACGCGATCCGAACGCATCCGGCCGACGGTCGGCGACTCCGCCTCGGTCGATCCGGCCAGCCCCGCCCGGCCCGGCACCACCATGCCGTACCGATCGAGGACCGTGCGGTACCGCTCTGCACGCTCATGCCTTCGCTTGAGCAGGTTCTCCGCGATACGCAGGAGATAAGCGGTTCCCACGATCATCCTTTCAAGATTCTTCACGCGGAGGAGACGGACGAACGCCTCGTGCGCGACCTCCTCGGCGACCTCGTCGCGGGCGAACTTCCGCGCGAAGCGGTGGACGCGCTCGAAGTCGCGCTCGTAGAGCCGCCCCACGATGCGCGCGCGCAGCGAGGCCAGCTCGGCCGGGTCGGTGGGAATGGGCTCGCCGTCGGGCGTCCGGTCGCTCGCGGTGAACGCGTAGCCGATGCCAGGATCGAGGTCGCGATCGCGATCGAGATCGCACCGCGCGACGAGGGTCGTCGGCGCGGCGTTCGTCTCGGACGGCGTCCTGCCGTCGGGGCGTGCGGTTCCCTGCACTTCCACGGGGCGCGACTCTAGTTCCGCGAGTCGCGCCGACAAGGGCGCAACGCCTCGATTCGTCGATTCGGCGGGAACGAGGCGCAGGAATGGCGCGGTCGGACCGTCGATCGCGTCGCGGGCGACGGCGGCGGAGCGTTCGAGACTCGTCTGCATGGCATCCACTCCTCAGCGCGAAGTCGCTTATCGGTCGCCTCGCACTCCCTCGGGCGCCGGGAGGGGAATGGCCGTCGCGGCCGCGGACTTTCGGGCCAGTCGTGAAATCGCCGCGGATTCCCTCGACTTCGAGCCGACACGCGAAAAGCGCCCGCGCAGAGGCAACGCGCGGGCGCTCGGAGAGTGTTTCATTCCTCGCGCGGACTCCGGCTCGCGATCGACGAGAACCTCCGCGTGGCCGTTGCGGAGGCTCTCGTCGACCGGCGGTTCGATCGCGTCGCGTCCATGCGCCGCGCCCACCGCCCGCGCACCGCAGTCCCTTGCGGAGCGCCCGTCCGTCTGAACCAAAGATCAGCTGATCCGGAGATCGTGTGAAGCGGATCCGACTCGAGGATCGCGCCTCCGTTCCGCGTGCCGCGCCGCCCCTGGAAGCCCGGCGGTTCGGCACGCTCTGGGAACGCATCCGTGCGTTCCGCGCGCAGGCGTCCATGCCGCGCGCAACGGGAGAATCTCCCGTCTTTGAAGGCTCTTTCGCCATGC
>JBJOHC010000210.1:0-7546 GCA_046047955.1 Planctomycetota bacterium | reverse complement strand
AGGTCGCCCGCGTTCACCGTGCCGTCGAGATCGAGGTCCGCGGGAACGCCGCCCGTGCCCCACGCACCGAGCAGGATCGCGAGATCGCCCGCGTTCACCACGCCGTCGCCGTCGAGATCGCCGCGCGCGATCGACGCGCGCGACCAGAACGCCGCGAGGTCGCCGGCGTCGCGATCGCCGTCGCCATCGAAGTCGAACATCTCGCGCCCGGGCGAGACCGCACCGAATCCCGCCACCGCGAACGCCGTCCAGTCGGCGAGGCCGACGACGCCATCGCCCTCGACATCGCCGAGCCGCGACGGCGGATACGCCGTCCACTCGACGCCCGCGCCGTAGCCCGTGAGGACGCGCGTCGCGCCGCCCTCGCCCGCAGGCCAGCGCACCTCGATCGACTCGACCGCGCTCGCCGCGCCCAGCCCGAAGTGGAGCGTCGACTCGTGCTGCCCGACGAAGCCGTTGCCGCCGACGAGGACCTCGCGCCACTGGACGAGCGCGGGCGACTTCCCCGACTTCGCCTTCGGCGCGCGCGACATCACGCGCGCCGACGCGCCCGCCGCGTCGCGCAGCCGCCCCTCGCCCGCCACGCGCATGCGCAGCCACGCGCGGCGCTGGCCTTCCTGGTTCATCAGGAGCCGCGTCGCGCTTCCGTAGTTGTTGAGAAGGAGATCGAGGTCGCCGTCGCGATCGAGGTCGCCGACGACCGAGCAGTACGAGAGGTTGCCCGTTCCCGTCACGCCCACCAGGGCGGCGATGTCGGTCATCGGCGGCGCGCCCGCGTTCCGGTAGAGCGCGTTCGGCTGCGTCTCGTTGTTCACGTAGAGGTCGAGGTCGCCGTCGTTGTCGAAGTCCCAGAAGACCGCGCCCCAGCTCATGCGGAAGCTCGCGACGCCCCACGCCTCCTGCGCCTCGGTGAAGACGGGCCCCGGCGCGTTCAGGAGAAGCGGATTCGCCCCGAAGAGGGGCGGCGCGGGATCGGGCAGGTTCGTGAAGTAGAAGTCGGGGCGGCCGTCGCCGTCGAGGTCGCCGCAGGCGACGCCCATCGAGCAGAGCGAGACATCCATTCCGCTCGCGGCGGAGATGTCGGTGAAGGTGCCGCCGTCGTTCCGCCAGAGCTGGTTGGGCACGTTGCCGAAGCCGCGGTCGTTGCTCACGACGAGATCGGAATCGCCGTCGAGATCGACATCGCTCCAGACCGACTGGTACGAGAGGCCCGCCGAATCAAGCCCGAGCGCGGGCGCGACATCGGTGAAGGTCCAGTCGCCGTTGTTCCGGAAGAGGATGTTGCGCGCGACCGCCGAATAGCTCGAGAGATGGAGATCGAGGTCGCCGTCGCCGTCGAAGTCGACGACGCTCGTCCCCGTCGCGGGCACCGTCACGCCGACGCCCGCCGCGGCGGTGACATCGGTGAACGCGAGCCCGCCGTCGTTCCGGTAGAGGCGGCACGCGCCGTGCCTGTTCGCGAGGAAGAGGTCGAGATCGCCGTCGCGGTCGGCGTCGAAGGCGCTCATCCCCTGCACCGAAGTCATGTTGGCGAGGCCGCTCGCGGCGCTCCGGTTGACGAAGACGCCCGCGCCCGTGTTCTCGAAGACGCCGATCTGGCCGTCGATCCGTCCGGTCAGGACGAGGTCCGCGTCGCCGTCGCCGTCGAGGTCGGCGACCGCCATCGGAAAGCCGTCCTGCGGCGCCGTGATCGGCGGCGCGAAGAGCATGTTGTAGATCACGCCGCGCGGCGAGTGCTCGCTCGTGAAGGGCGCGACCGTCTGGGCCTCGAGAAGACCGTCCGACGGCACGGTCAACCCCCCTGCGATCGCCGCCAGCACGGCGGGGCGGACGACTCGATCGGCGAGGGCGCCCAAGACCGAAGGCACGGAGCGGAAGACGCGGCGCGGAGCATGCACGGCGCGATCACTATGCCGCGGATCGAGCGGAATCCAAGCGACTTCCGCGCCCCGAAGGGCAAGGTTCTCGCCACCACCCGCGCAGCCCGACCCGTTCAGACGCCCACCTTCGGACGCCTTCCGTCGGACACCCCGCGTCGGACACCCCGCGTCAAGACGCCCCGCGTCAAGACGCCCCGCGTCAGACACCCACCAGCGCCGACGCCCGCTCGACGATCGCGTTGAGCGTCGCGCTCGGGCGCATCGCCGCCTCGGTCTTCGCGGGATCGGGGTGGTAGTAGCCGCCGATGTCGATCGCGCCGCCCTGCGCCCCGTTCAGCTCGCCGACGATCGTCGCCTCCGCCGCGGCCATCGCCTCGGCGACGGGCTTGAAGTGGGCGGCGAGCGCCGCGTCCTTCGTCTGCGCGGCGAGCGCCTCGGCCCAGTACATCGCGAAGTAGAAGTGGCTTCCGCGGTTGTCGAGATCGCCGACCTTGCGCGCGGGACCCTTGTTGTTCGCGAGGTACTTGCCGATCGCGACATCGCAGGTCTCGGCGAGGACGGCGGCCTTCGCGGCGCCGGGCCGCGAGGCGAGGTGCTCGAAGCTCGCGCCGAGCGCCTGGAACTCGCCGAGCGAGTCCCAGCGCAGCGAGTTCTCCGCGAGGAACTGCTGGACATGCTTCGGCGCCGAGCCGCCCGCGCCCGTCTCGAAGAGTCCGCCGCCCGCCATGAGCGGCACGATCGAGAGCATCTTCGCGCTCGTCCCGAGCTCGAGGATCGGGAAGAGGTCGGTGAGGTAGTCGCGCAGGACGTTGCCCGTCACCGAGATGGTGTCGAGCCCCCGCTTCATCCGCTCGCACGAGAAGGTGCACGCCGCCTCGGGCGCCATGATGTGGAACTCGAGGCCGTCGGTGTTCCCGACGAGCGCGTGATCGGCGAGGTACGCGCGCACCTTCGCGAGGAGTTCGCGGTCATGCGGACGCTTCTCGTCGAGCCAGAAGACGGCGGGCGCGCCGGTCGCGCGGGCGCGCGCCACGGCGAGCTTCACCCAGTCGCGGATCGCCGCGTCCTTCGTCTGGCAGGCGCGCCAGATGTCGCCCGCCTCGACGGCGTGCTCGAGGAGCGTCGCGCCCGACGCGTCGACGACGCGCACGGTGCCCGCGGCCTTCA
Source organism: Planctomycetota bacterium (assembly GCA_046047955.1). Classification (GTDB taxonomy): domain Bacteria; phylum Planctomycetota; class Phycisphaerae; order Phycisphaerales; family SM1A02; genus QWPT01. The sequence continues at coordinate 4,499 of JBJOHC010000210.1, read as the reverse complement.
TCTCGAAGGTCTTGTCGTGCGAGCCGTACTCCTCGGCCTTCTGCGCCATGAGGCCGACGTTCGGCACGCTGCCCATCGTGCGCGGGTCGAACGCGCCGTTCGCGCGGCAGAAGTCGAGGACCGCGCGGTAGACGCCCGCGTACGAGCGGTCGGGGATGACCGCCATCGCGTCCTGCGTCTTCCCCGCCGCGTTCCACATCCTCCCACCCTCGCGCACCATCGCGGGCATCGAGGCGTCGATGATCACGTCGCTCGGGACATGCAGGTTCGTGATCCCCTTGTCGGAGTCGACCATCGCGATCGCGGGGCGCGCGTCGAGGGTCGCGCGGATGTCGGCCTCGATCGCCGCGCGCTCGCCCTCGGGGAGCGCCGCGATCTTCGCGACGAGGTCGCCGAAGCCGTTGTTCACATCGACGCCGAGGCGGGTGAGCGCCGCCGCGTGCTTCTCGAAGACGGGCGCGAAGAAGGCCTTCACCGCATGACCGAAGATGATCGGGTCGGAGACCTTCATCATCGTCGCCTTCATGTGGAGCGACCAGAGGACGCCCTGCGACTTCGCATCGTCGATCGACTTCGCGAGGAAGGCGACGAGCGCCTTCCGCGAGAGGAAGGTGCCGTCGAGGATCTCGCCGGCCGCGAGCTTGAGGCCGTCCTTCAGGACGGTCGTCGCGCCGTCGGCGGCGGTGAACTCGATGCGCGCCGTCGTCGCCGCGGGCAGCGTGACCGAGCGCTCGTTGCCGAAGAAGTCGCCGCCCTCCATCGACGCGACCGACGCCTTCGAGTCCGCGCTCCACGCGCCCATCTTGTGCGGGTTCGCCTTCGCGAAGTCCTTCACGGCCTTCGTCGAGCGGCGGTCGGAGTTCCCCTCGCGGAGGACGGGGTTGACGGCGCTGCCCATGACCTTCGCGTAGCGGGCGCGGGCGTCCTTCTCGGCGTCGGTCTTCGGCTCGTCGGCGAAGTCGGGGATGTCGTGGCCCTGCGACTGGAGCTCGCGGATCGCCGCCTTCATCTGCGGCACCGAGGCGGAGATGTTCGGAAGCTTGATCACGTTCGCCGCGGGATCGAGGCAGAGCCGGCCGAGTTCGGCGAGGTGGTCGCCGATCCGCTGGGCGTCGGTCAGGCGCTCGGGGAAGGCGGCGAGGATGCGGCCCGAGAGCGAGATGTCGCGCGTCTCGACCTCGACCCCCGCGGGCGCCGCGAACATGCGGACGAGCGGAAGGAGCGAGTAGGTCGCCAGCATGGGCGCCTCGTCGGTGTGCGTGTAGATGATCGTCGGCTTGGCGGACATCGTTCGGACCTCGTCTGGATGGCGTGGGCCCGCGGCGTGCCGCGGGCGGGGCGCGCAGTGTAGGAAGTCCATCGCGCCGATGGCGGAGCCTTCCCCGCATGGCGGCCGCGCCGCGCGTGCGACCATCACCCTGCGCATGGCGCGGAGGCACGGATGACGGTCGAAGTCGAGCGGAATGCGGGGGAACCGGCGGGGCTGCGGCGATCGAGCGCGGAGGGGCGACGCGAAGGCGCGGCGCGGACGACGGGTGGGTCGCCGTCCGGCGGGCGCGGAGGCGGCGCCGCGATCGGCGCGACGCCCGCGCGGGTCCGGCGGATCGCGTGGCAGGCGAGCGCGACTCTCGCGATCGCCACGGCCGCGACGGCGGTCTCGGGCTGGCGGCTCGCGGAGCCGCTCGCGGTCGCGCTTGCGCTCGGCATCGTCGTCGCGGTCGCTGCGGGGATCGGGCGCGGGCGGAACCGCGGCGGCGGCTCGTGGGAGAATGGCGGCGCCGCGGAGCATGGCGGCGCCGCGGCCGCAGGCGATGCGGCCCGCGCCGCGTCGCTGCGCGCGGCGCTCAGGATCGGCGTGATCGTGATCCTCGCGTCCGGGGTGATCGTCGCCCTCTCGCTCGAACGGCGGTACGCCGCGGCGGGCATGGCGATGACGGTCGCGATCCTCTCGATCGTCGGCGCGCCCGCGTGGCTTGCGGTCGTCTCCGATGAGCGCGCGCGCGCCGCGCACGGCCCAGGCGCTACGGAGCCCCCTGCTCCGCCCGATAGAGCGAGAAGAGCGCAAGAGCCACGAGAAGGATGATGAGGAACGCGTCGGGCTCGATGACCCGTCGGCGGCGCTCGGCGTGGTAGAGCTGCCCGAGGATCGCGACGACGCTGACGACGACGACCCAGAGTCCCGTGATGGCGTGCGTCGTCGACACGGTCGAGAGAAGCGGTCCCGTCGAGAAGCCGTCGACCACGACGAGCATGGCCATGTTGAAGGCGTTCGAGCCGAAGATGTTGCCTGCGGCGAGATCGAAGGCGCCCATCCGCACCGAGGCGATCGTCGCGACGAGTTCGGGAAGCGAGGTGCTCGCGGCGACGAGCGTCGTCCCGACGAAGGTGCCGCCGAGGCCGCTCGCCTCGGCGATGGTGCCCGCCGCGTGCGCGACGAACGGCGCCGCCGCGACGACCGCGCCCGCGGCGAGCGCGAACCGCAGGCCCGCGAGGACGAGCCGGCGGCGGCGGTCGGGAACGGGCAGCATCGAGCCCGCCTCCGCCTCGGCCGCCGCCTGCGCGCGGACGAGCCGCTGGTCGAAGCTGACGATCCGCACGCCGAGGATGTAGACGAGGAGTACGACGACGCTCCCGAGCCCGACGCCGGCGACGGCGACGCCGAGGCGCGACAGGATCATCAGCGACGCGACCGCGGTGAGAAGGACGCTCATCGAGCCCGAGAGCGCGTGCGCCGACGCCGCGCGCGAGAGCATCCAGCCGCGCTGGCGGTGCATGAGGTCGGCGATCGCGAGGATGAGCAGGTTGAAGAGGCTCGAGCCCATAAGGTCGCCGACGGCGATGTCGTCGTGACCGGCGAGAACCGCGCTCACATCGACGCCGAGCTCGGGAAGCGAGGTGGCGCCCGCGAGCAGCACCGATCCGACGAGCAGGCGCCCGAAGCCCGTGAGATCGGCGATCTCGTCGCAGGCGCGCGCGAGGAATCCTCCCGCGACGATCACGACGACGGCGGCCGCGGCGAACTGGAGGAGCGCGGTGGCGAGCATCGCGTCAGTCGGGCTTGACCGCGAGGACGGAGGTGTTCGCGTCGCGAAGCACCTTCTGCGCGGTGCTGCCGAGCAGGAGATCGCGAATGCTGCCGCGACCGCGCGTCCCCAGGACGACGAGGTCGGCGGCGACCTCCTTCGCGTACTGGGTGAGCGCGCTGCGGTGCGCGCCGTCGTCGACGAGTTCGCGGTGGATCCGCGAGGCGAACCCTGCGGGCGCCTCCCCCGCCGCGACCGCCGCGTCGACGACCTCGCGCACCGTCGTGTCGAGCCGTCGCTCGAGCGCCTCGCGGTACTGGCGCTGGAAGGCGGGATCGGCCTCGGGCGTGGGCGCGCGGTAGTGAAGCGTGTTCCACGGCCCGTGGAAGGCGTGAAGGACGCGCAGATCCGCGCCGTCGCGCGCGGCGACCGCGACGGCGACGCGGAGCGCCTTCGCCGCGGTGGGCGAGAAATCGGTGCCGACGAGGATGCGGCGGAAGGGACCGCGGTGCGATTCGCGGACGAGGAGGACGTCGCAGGGCGCCTTCCGCACGCAGGTCGTCGCCTTCGTGCCGAAGCCGAGGAACGAGGACTCGGGCTCGTCCGCGCCGAGGACGACGAGCGACGCGCCGAGTTCGTTCGCGGCCGTCACGATGCCGCCGATCGGCTCGTCGACGCGGGCGGTGAAGCCGACCCCCGTCACATCGAGGTCGGCGCCCGCGAAGCCGAGCCAGGCCTCGCGCGCGTCGCGCTCGATCGAAGACCCGAGGTCGCCGTCCGCGGACGGCAGCGCCTCGCGGAGATCCGCGACGACGAGCGGGTCGATGAAGTGCACCGCGTGCACGCGACGGTCGAGTTCGGCGCCGATCCGAAGCGCCGCGCCAAGGGCGGCGCGCGATCGGGCGGTGAAGTCGACTCCGACGACGATGGGTCCGGTTCCGTGCATGATTGGTGCCTCGGGGCGCAGTCTAGGCTGTCGTCACGACCGCCGCAGTCGCGGAAATCGCCGAAGGACGACCGCCGCGGCGAGGCGACGACGCCGCGATCCATCCCGACGCGATCCACTCCAACTCGCGGAATCGCGCGACTCGCCCCCCTTTCCGAGCACCACCGCGAGATCCGCCGCATCGACGACGCCGTCGTCGGTCAGGTCGAACTCGGGATCGGTACCGCCCCACGCCCCGAGGATCAGCGCGAGGTCGGCTGCGTCGACGAACCCATCGCGATGGAGATCCGCCGCTCCGCCGCCCGGAGCGACTCCAACGCCGTGCGGGCCGTGACAAGCCGCCGCGGATGTTCCACCGCGGGCGGGTCGCGCCCCCGATGGAACCACGCCCGAACGGGCAACGCGCCGCGCGGGAACTCCCGTGCGGCGCGTTCGCCCGTTCCTCGATTTCGAGCGCCCGCGCTACGCCTGCGCGAGTCCCTCTCGGATCGCGAAGCGCATCAGTTCCGCGCGGGTGAAGATGCGGAGCT
>JBJOHC010000209.1:0-7723 GCA_046047955.1 Planctomycetota bacterium | reverse complement strand
CGCATGCCCGAGCCGGCGGCGAGCGCGTGGTTCGGCCGCGCGGTCGCCCTCGACGATGGACTGCTCGCGAGCGGCGCTCCCGGGACGCGCGTCGCGTCGGAGGACGACGCATCCACGATCCCGGGCGCCGGCGCCGTCCATCTCGTCGCGATCGATCGCGGTGCCGCGGTTCCGCTGCGACCCGTCGCGACGCTCGAGGATCCGTCGCCCGCGGCGTCGGCGTGGTTCGGATCCTCCCTCGCGATCGACGCGCGGCGACTCGTCGTGGGCGCGCCGCGCGGCCGCTCCGACGGTGTCGCGTGTGGAGCCGCGTTCCTCGTGCCGCGGACCGCCCGCGACCGCGTCGCCGCCGCGCACGCGTGGCGACGGCTCGCGCCCGCGTCCCGCGACGCGCAATCGGGCGCCGCGTTCGGCCAGTCGGTGGCGCTCCTCGCCGAGGCCGTCGTCGTCGGCGCGCCGGGCTACGACCGACCCGCGCCAGGCTGGCCCGGCGGTATCGAGGACGCGGGCGCCGCGCTCGTCTTCGACGCGCGCAGTGGAGCCTTCGTCGTCGAACTCACGCCCGTGTCGGTGCATCCCATGGCGCTCTTCGGAAGCGCGATGTGCGGCTCACCTCCGCCCGACGCTCGCGCCGGTCGGCCCGCGAACGCGCCGTCGCGGCCGCCCGCGCCGATACTCGCCATCGGACACCTCTACCTCGAGGAGGAGAGCCCCGCACCGAGTGCGGGCGTCGCGATCTGGCACCGCCGTCCGCCGGTTCCGTCACCCGTTCCCGCGCGCGTCCCCGGCGAGGGCGTCACCGTGCGGTCCGTCCACGGCGCGCGCGCCGTACCAGCGGTCGAGCGTCCGCTTCCAGTCCTCGGTGGTCGAGCAGGCGATGAAGTCCCGCTTCACCTCGGCGGCATCGGGATGGTGCGTCGCGAACTTGATGCCGAACTTCCGCATGCGCCGCCCGCCCGCGCCCTCGCCATGGAGTTGCATCGCGAGGTCGAAGTGCGACTCGAGCGCGTGGCGCTGCTCGGCGAGGTTCGGCGGCCGCGCGGGTTCGCCGCGCATCAGGGCGCGGGCCTGCGCGAAGATCCAGGGATTCCCGATGCACCCGCGCGCGACGCTCACGCCGTGGACGCCCGTGTAGTCGTGCATCCGGAAGATGTCGTCGACGGTCCAGATGTCGCCCGAACCGAAGATCACGCGGTCGGGGTGCCGCGCGACGAGATCGCGCAGGAACTCCCACTTCCCCGGACCGAGGTACTTCTGCTGCACGGTGCGGCAGTGGACGACCGCCCACGCGTACCCGAGTTCGTAGCAGGCGTCGAAGATCCGCTCGAATCGCAGCGCCATCTCGGGCGTGTCGTCGAAGGCGCGCCGCAGCTTCACGGTGCAGGGGATCGACGCGGGAACGACGGCGCGGACCGCGCGCAGGATCTCGACCGCGTCGTCGGGATACGCGAGGAAGTGCCCCCCGCGGTTCGACTTCTTGATCTTCTTGACGGGGCACGCGAGGTTCACGTCGATCACGTCGTAGTTCATCCCGACGAGGATCTCGCTCGCGCGCGCCATCTCGTCGGGCGTGGTGCCCATCACCTGCCCGGCGATCGGGTGGTCGTCGAGACCGGCGGCGACGTTGTCCTCGATCTCGCCCATCCCGCATTCGGTGGCGAGGAGATCGGGATCCTCCTTGCGCCGCCCCTTGCCGCCGTTGATGAGCGTCCGGTCGAGGAGCGCCTCGGTCACGCAGAACGGCGCGCCGTGGCGGCGCGCGACGAGCCGCATCGCGCCGTCAGAGTATCCCGCGAGACCCGCCTGGAAGAACGGCGCGTCGAACCCGGGCACCGTCGCGGGAATCCGCGGATCGATGGTCCAGTTCCGCGCGATCTCCGCGACGGGACGCGAGATGGGATAGGCGGGAAGTCCGCTCGGCTCGAGCTCGACCGACATGGGGGCAGGGTACGCGAACGCGCGTCCGGCGCGGGAGCACGCGCCGCGGCGGCGCGCGCCGACCTATGCGCGCGGCCCCTTCCAGAGCGCGGCCTCGACGCAGGCCACCGGGTTGACGATCCATCCGAGGCAGCCGAACGTGACGATGTGCAGGACGACCGCCACGCCGAAGAAGATGAGCGCGGGCATCACCCGACCCTGCACGAGCTGCCCGAGCCCTGGAATGACGAAGCTCGCGATCGCCGCGAGCACGTTGCCTGCGCTGCCTTGCCGGTTCGCCATCGGTCGCTCCTCTCGCGTCTCCCGCGACCTCGGTCGCAGGCCCCACGACCTCGGTCGCAGGCTTCGTTCCAACCGCCCGTGGCGCCCGGCCCCTTCGGCCCGCGGTCGACGCCGGACGACCCGCCACGGAGGCGGAGCGCCTCCATCGGAATCTCACCCGCGGGATTTCGGTCCGAGGTCCGCGACCCCGGGCCAGTCCTCGCAGATCCGCGGGCGCATCGGCTCGACGGTGCAGTCGATGTGCACCATGAAGAACCCGCCGCGGTTCTTCCGGACGAGCGGCCACATCACATCGCGATCGGTCGCGGGGATGGGCAGCTTCTCGACCTCGTCGACCGCATGCCACTCGAGCCGCCCCTCGTCGAACTCCGAGTGCGGGATCTCGTCGGGGTGGATCGGCCGCGTCACCTCGAAGAGGAAGATGAGCCAGTGCTCCTCGCCCTGGTAGGCGCGCTCCGAGACGATCGAGATCATGCGGATCTCGTCGGGCCGCAGCTCGAGATGCGCCTCCTCGCGGATCTCGCGCAGCGCGCAGTCGTGCGGCCCCTCGCCGTCGGCGATCTCGAGCTTGCCGCCGATGGGCGAGTACATGTCGCGGTTCGGGGGCTTCCGCCGGTGCAGGAGGAGGAGTCGCCCCTCGGTGTCGTAGAGGTAGCAGAGGACCGCCACCTTGTAGGGCATCGAGCGCGCGTCGTGCGGGTTGGGAGCGGCCGCACTCACGGCTTCGCCACCGATTCGAGGCGTGCGAGGCCGAAGTTCGCGAGCAGTTCGCCGATCCGCGCGACGGCCTCCTTCGAGGCCTCGGCGAGCGGCTGCCGCACCGCGCCCGAATCGCGGCCGAGGAGCCGCATCGCGGCCTTGAGGGGCACGGGGTTCACATCGAGCGAGAGCAGTCCCTTCGCGAGCGGGAAGAGCTCGCGGTGGACGGCCTGCGCCTCGGCGAAGCGTCCGTCGAGGAACAGGTCGCACAACCCCTGGATCCGCGACGGCAGGATGTTCGAGAGGACGCTGACGACGCCCGCGCTGCCGCACGCCGCGAACGGCAGCGTCAGCGTGTCGTCGCCCGAGAGGATCGCGAGATCGCAGCGCTGGCGGATCTCGCTCGCCGAGTCCATCGAGCCCGTCGCCTCCTTGATGGCGACGATGTTCGGATGCCGCGCGAGCCGGGCGACGGTGTCGGGGTTGATGGCGACGCCGCAGCGCCCGGGGATGTTGTAGAGGACGATCGGAAGCGGGCACGAGTCCGCGACCGTCATGAAGTGCCGGTAGAGCCCCTCCTGCGAGGGCTTGTTGTAGTACGGGCTGACCTGCAGTCCCGCGTCGGCGCCGAGCTCGTGCGCGAGGCGCTGGAGCTCGACCGCGTGACGCGTCGAGTTCGAGCCCGCGCCCGCGATCACCTGCAGCGCGCGCGACCGGGCGGTCTCGACCGCGACCTCGATCACGAGCCGATGTTCGTCCTCCTCGAGGGTCGGAGCCTCGCCCGTCGTCCCGCAGGGGACGATGCCGCGGACGCCGCCATCGGCCTGGAAGGCGATCTGCTCGCGGAGCCGCGCCTCGTCGACGGCGACACCGTCGGGCGTGAACGGCGTGACGATCGCGGTGTAGCAGCCGGAGAGTTCGAGCATGGAGGTGGAGTGTACCGCGGGCGCGCCGCCATTCCGCGGCGGAACACCGACCGCGGCCGCCCCGCCGAGCTCCCGCTTCGCGCCGTCGCCTCGCGGCCGCGCGTGCGGGGACCACTCTTCCCGCCTCGAACGCCCAGAACGCCTCGAACGCCCGAAGCGCCTCGAATGCCCGAAGCGCCTCGAACGCCCCATCCGCATTCGCCCGCAGCCCCGCGGACGCAGCGTGTCGGTGGCCGTCGCTCCGACACGGCCCCCGACTCGTCCCGCCCGTTCCGTCTCGCCCCGTTCCGTTCCGCGGGACGCGAAGCCCGCCCGCGCGACGAATCGCCTCAGCGCGGCGCGCCCGCCGCGGCGATCGCCGCCTTCATGTCGGCGACCGCCTGCCGGAGCCCCGTGAACACCGCCCGCGAGACGATCGCGTGTCCGATGTGCAGCTCGTGCACGCCCGCGATCGCCGCGACCTCCCCCACATTCGCGAGGTTGAGCGCGTGCCCCGCGTTGGCGCGCATGCCCGCGGCGCCGACCGCCGCGACCGCCGCCGCGACCTTCGCGAGCTCGGCGCGCGTCCGCGCGTCGTCGGCACCGAAGTCGTGATGGGCGTGGGCGTACGGACCCGTGTGGATCTCGCAGTAGTCGAATCCGCATCGCGCCGCCGCCGCGACCTGGCGCTCGTCGGCGTCGATGAACGCGCTCGCGCGGATTCCCGCCGCGTGGAGCCGCGCGACCGCTTCGGTGATCCGCGCCTCCTGACCCGCCACATCGAGACCGCCCTCGGTCGTCACCTCCTGGCGCCGCTCGGGGACGAACATCGCAAGCGCCGGCTTCAGCCCGATCGCGATCGCGACCATCTCGTCGGTGGCCGCCATCTCGAGGTTCAGCCGCGTCCGCACGACCCGCTGGATGCGCGGAAGATCCGCGTCCTGGATGTGCCGCCGGTCCTCGCGCAGATGGACCGTGATCCCGTCGGCGCCGCCCGCCTCGGCCTCGACGGCCGCCTGCGCGGGATCGGGCTCGTAGGTCCGGCGCGCCTGGCGCACCGTCGCGACATGGTCGATGTTCACGCAGAGTTCGGGCACGGTTCCTCCTTCGCGCGGCTTTCCCGCGCGGGCGCGGCAGGATACGCGAGTTGTATACTCGCCCGCGCCGTGGACGCCTTCAACGAACGCCTCGCCCATCTCCGCAACGACATCGTCAGCCAGGGCGACCGCGTGCTCGCGGTCACGCTCCGCGCGGTCGAGAGCTACTTCGACGCCGACCGCGAGAAGGCGCAGGCCGTCATCGCCGCCGACGAGGAGATCGACCGCGTCGACGTCGAGATCGAGCGCGCGTCGATCCCGCTCCTCGCCCTCGGCATGACCGACGAGAAGTCGATCCGCTCGGTTCTCACGATCGTGAAGGTCAACAACGAGCTCGAGCGCGTCGCCGACTGCGCCGTCGACATCGCCGAGGCCGTCCTCTCCGACACCGCGCTGCCCGCGCGCATCCCCGCGGTCTTCCGCGTGATGGCGAACTCGGTGATCGGCATGCTGCGCGACTCGAACCGCGCGCTCGCCGCCGGCAACACCGCGCTCGCGCAGCAGGTCCTCCTCTTCGACGACACGGTCGCGAGCTTCAAGAAGGAGCTCATGAAGACGGCGCAGGAGCAGGTCGCCGCGGGAACCCTGCCCGTCGACTACGCGTTCCGCCTCCTCTCGATCACGAAGTCGATCGAGCGGATCGCCGACCACTGCACGAACGTGTGCGAGCAGGTGATCTACCTGCACGCGGGGCTCATCGTGCGCCACCGGCCCGAGGGCTGGTCGAAGCCGCTGCCGCCGACCTCGTGACGACCGGCGGGCAAGCCGCCCGCACTCCGCCCCCCGCCCCTCCCGCGCGCCTCGCGCCTCGCGCCTCTCGCCGCGCCCATCAGCCCCACGCGAACGATGACCACCACGCACCCGCACGCCCACGACGAATCGCAGATCGCCTCGCAGCTCGAGGCGCACGGGCAGGCGCACGTGCTGCGGCACCTCGAACGGCTCGACACCGACGCACGCGCCGCGTTCTTCGCTCAACTCGCCGAGGTCGACCTCGCGCTCGTCGCGCGCCTCGCCGCGGGCGGCGCCGAGGCGAAGCTCGACGCGTCCGCGCTCGCGCCCGCGCCCTTCGTCGCGCTCGGCACGGTCGACCACGACGCACGCGCGCGCGGCGAGGAGCTCCTCCGCGCGGGCAAGCTCGCGGCGTTCACGGTCGCGGGCGGCCAGGGCACCCGCCTGGGATGGAAGGGACCGAAAGGCACCTACCCCGCGACCGTCGTCACCGGAAAGCCCCTCTTCCGCGTCTTCGCCGAGCAGATCGCCGCGACCGAGCGCCGCTACGGCCGCGCGATCCCCTGGTACATCATGACGAGCCCGCTGAACGACGCGGACACGCGCGCGTTCTTCGCCGACAACAACTGGTTCGGCCGCGATCCCGCCGACACCTTCCTCTTCCCGCAGGGAACGATGCCGTCGATCGACTTCGACGGGAAGCTCGTCCTCGAGTCGCCCGGCGCGATCGCGGTGAACCCCGACGGCCACGGCGGCTCGATCCGCGCGCTCCACGCGAGCGGCGCGCTCGAGGACATGAAGGCGCGCGGCATCGAGCACCTCAGCTACTTCCAGGTCGACAACCCGCTCGTGCGGATCGCGGACCCCGCCTTCCTCGGGCTCCACGCCGACCCCGCGCGGTCGAGCGGCGAGATGTCGAGCAAGATGGTCGCGAAGCGCGACGCGGCCGAGAAGGTCGGCGTCTTCTGCGAGGCGGCGGGCCGCACCGTCGTCGTCGAGTACAGCGACCTCCCCGCCGAGCTCGCCCAGGCGACCGACGCCGCGGGGCGCCTCCGCTTCAACGCGGGCTCGATCGCGCTCCACCTGATCTCGGTCGCGTTCCTCGACCGGCTCACGGCGGGCGACTTCGCGCTCCCCTTCCACAAGGCGCGCAAGAAGGTCCCCTACTGGTGCGACGCGCGCGGCGCGACCGTCGACCCCGCCGAGCCGAACGCGATCAAGTTCGAGGCGTTCGTCTTCGACGCCCTGCCGCTCGCGGCGAAGAGCCTCGTCCTCGAGACCGCGCGCGAGGACGAGTTCGCGCCCATCAAGAACGCCTCGGGCGACGACTCCCCCGCGACGAGCCACCAGCTCCAGTCGAACCGCGCCGCGGCATGGCTCGAGCGCGCGGGCATCCGCATCCCGCGCCGCCCGAACGGCGACGCCGATCTGCGTCTCGAGATCGACCCCGCGACCGCCCTCGACGCCGACGACCTCGACGCGGACGAGATCGCCGCGCAGCTGCCCCCGATCGTCGCGGGCGCCGAAGTCGTGATCTGAGCGCGGTGACCCGGCGGACCGGTCAGTTCTGGCCCGCCACGAGCCCCCAGGATCCGAGCAGCAACGCGAGATCCGCGCCGTCGACATCACCGTCGTGATCGACATCGCCCCTGCCGTCCTCGGCATCGCCGCCCCACGCACCCAGCAGGATCGCGAGGTCGCTCCCGTCGATCACGCCGTCGGGGACGAGGTCCGACAGCAGGTCGCACACCTCTGCGGCGCCCTCGAGCAGGAACGGTCCGTCGATGTTCCGCGGAGCGTTCGAGCAGACGCGAGTCGTCCCCGCGAGCACGAGCCGCGACGCGGGTGCGTAGGACCGGATTCCGCCCGCCTCGACACCGGTCACGAGATCCGAGGCCGAGGCCTCGTTCCCCTCGATGACCGAATCCTCGATCCGAACGACACCCGCGTCGCCGGTGGCCGAGTACTCGAACGCCGCCGCACTCAGCAGGCCCGCATTGCCGAGCATCGACACGCCCTCGAGGAGGAGCGCCTCGCCCGCGGGCACCTGTTCCACGATCGCCGCGGACC
>JBJOHC010000208.1:0-7240 GCA_046047955.1 Planctomycetota bacterium | reverse complement strand
GCCGATCACCCTCGGCGACGGCACCACGCGCGCGTTCCTTCAGGACGGCGACGAGGTCCTCCTGCGCGGCTGGTGCGAGGCCCCCGGGCGCCCGCGGATCGGTTTCGGCGAGTGCCGCGGCATCGTGCTGCCCGCGCGGTGAACCTCGCCCAGATGCGGCGCTCGGCCGTCACGCCGGCCACGAATCCCGTTCGCGGCCCCCGCGCGCCCCTCGCAGCGCCCGTTCCTCGCGAAGGCGACCGACTCCATTGGAAACGGCCCCGATTTCCGTAGGATGAACGCATGCCGGACCCCGGGGACCGCGGCCCATCGCCGAGTCGGGACGACGAGCCCGTCCTCGACGGGCGCGCGCTCGCGGCGATCGTGTACGACGAGCTTCGCGGCCTCGCCGCCGGCTACATGCGCGGCCAGCGCCGCGACCACACGCTGCAGCCGACCGCGCTCGTCAACGAGGCGTTCCTCAAGATCGTGAAGGCGAATCCCGCCGCGGCGACCAGCCGATCGCACTTCCTCGCGGTCGCGGCGACCGCGATGCGGCAGGTCCTCATCAACCACGCCGAGGCGCGCGGCGCGCGGAAGCGCGGTGGCGGGCGCCGCCGCGTCGAGCTCCTCGAGAGTCTCGGCGCGCCCGATCGGGCCCTCAGCCTGCCCGACCTCCTCGCGATCGACGAATCGCTCCGCCGGCTCGAGGCGCTCGACCGCCGCAAGGCCTCGGTCGTCGAGATGAAGCTCTTCGGAAACCTCACGACCGAGGAGACCGCCGAGGTCCTCGGCGTCTCGGTCTCGACCGTCGAAAGCGACTGGCGCATGGCGCGGGCGTGGCTCTCGCGCGAACTCGGCGACGGCGAGGGGAAGCCCGCCTGAATTCACGCCGTCCCGCCAAGGGGCCGCGGACCGATTCCTGTCTCTGCCGACGGTGACGGATCATGGATGACGCCCAGCGCTTCAACCGGCTCGCCGAACTCTTCGAGGAGGCGTGCGGTCTCTCGGGATCGGAACGCGCGGCGTTCGTCGCCCGCGTCGCCGACGAGGCGATGCGGACCGAACTCGTCGAGATGCTCGCCCTCGATGCGACGCACGCCGACTCCATCCGTCCGATCGTCGACATCGTCGGCGCCCTCGACGGAAGTCGCGGACCACTCGAGATTCCCGAATCGATCGCCGGGCACCGCGTCGAGGCGGTGATCGGGTACGGCGCGACGGGCGTCGTCCTCCGTGCGCGGCAGGCGGGAACCGAGCGCACCGTCGCCCTCAAGGTGCTCGGAGCGGGGGCGTGGAATCCCGGCGCGCTCTCGCGGTTCCGTCGCGAGATCCGCCTCCTCGGCCAGCTCGACCATCCCGGCATCGCGCGCATCTACGACGCGGGCACCGACACGACCTGCGTGCCCGCGCGGCCGTACTTCGTGATGGAGTTCGTCGAGGGCGAGACCTTCGGTGCCTGGCGGCGGGCGAGGCGGCGGACGCCGAGGGAGGTCGTCGCCGCCATCCGCGAGGTCGTCGACGCGCTCGCCTACGCGCACGCGCGCGGAATCGTCCATCGCGATGTGAAGCCCGGGAATGTGATGATCGACCGCGTGGGCCGCGCGCGCGTCCTCGACTTCGGCGTCGCGTCGGCGGCCTCGCCACAGGCGGGGCTGGAGGCCGACCCGCTCTCGCAGCTCACGCGCACGCTCTCGCTCACCCGCGGCCGCGGGAATCCGTCCTCCGCGCGGTCGACCGGCCGATCGCAGGACGCGAACGCGGCGTCGGCCACGCTCGGAGGCGCGACCGCATCGGGCGCAGTGCTCGGCACGATCCCCTACATGAGCCCCGAGCAGTTCGTCGGCGCCGCCGCCGTCGACGCGCGAAGCGACCTCTATTCGGTCGGCGTCGTCCTCTACGAGGCGCTCGTCGACCAGCTTCCCTTTCCGACCGACCGGATGACGCTCGTCGAGGCCGCGGCGACGATCCGCGACGGGGAACCCTCGACGATCGGCCGCCACGACCGCGCGCTCCGCGGCGACCTCGAGGCGATCGTCGCGCGACTCCTCGAGAAGGAGCCGTCGCGGCGGTACCAGTCGGCGGTCGAACTCTCCGACGATCTCGGCCGCTTCCTCGCGGGCGAGCCGACGCGCACGCGCCCCGCCTCGCCGTTCGCGCGCGCGCGACGGTTCGTCCGACGGTATCGCGGGCTGTTCGCCGCGACGACGGCCGTGTTCGCGGTGCTCGTCGCCTTCCTCGCCTACACCTTCGCGCTCTGGCGCGTCGCCGAGGATCGCGGCGACCTCCTCGCCGAGGCGCTCGAGTCCTCGCGCGCCACCGAGTACCGGCGCGCGATCCACTACGCCGACGCCGTCCTGCGCGCGGGCAATGTTCGCGACGCGCGAGTCGCCCTCGCCGCGACCGACGAGTCGCGCCGCGGCTGGGAATGGCGCTACCTCATGAACCGCGCGGGGACCGAGTCGCGCGTCGTCCGCTTCCCCGACATCCTCGTCGCGATCGACCGCCGCGGCGGAACGACCGTCTTCGGCGACATCCGCGGCGACACCTTCCTGATGACGCGGGAGCACCCCGCGCCGCGGCTGGTCGCGCGGCACGGGCGCACGCTCCAGGGCATCGCGGTGCGGCCCGACGGCGGCGCCTTCGCCCTCGCCGACGCGAGCGAGCCGACGATCGTCGTCCACGACGCGGCGGACGGAGGCGTTGCGCGCATCTTCGACTCGGGCCTCGATGTCGTGAGCGCGGTCGACTGGTCGGACGACGGTGCGCGACTGGCCTGCGGCGGCCTCGACGGCTCGGCCTCGATCCTCGACGCGCGGACGGGCGAGGTGGTCGCCTCGATCGGACGGCGCGCACGGGAAGGAGGCCGCAGTCGCGAGGGACTCGCCGTCTTCCTGCCCGGCACGCACCGCGTCGTCGCCGCGGGGCGGAGTTCGCGCGTCCTGCGCAACTTCGGCGCATCGGGCGATTCGGGCGACGCGCCGCACGAGTTCGATCTCGGCGAGATCGTCGAGAGCCTCTCCGCGATCGCGACGGTGCGTGGACCGCGCGCCCTCGTCGGGCTCTTCGATGGAAGGCTCCTTCTCCTCGATCCCGAGACGGGCGTCGTCGAGCGCGCGCTCGAGGCGCACGCGGGACCGTTGCGCGCGATCGCCCCACTCGGGGAAGGAGTGCTTGCCGGCGGCGCGCGTTGCGCGACCGGCGGATCGGATGGGCGCATCCATCTCTGGAACATCGAGACGGGCGCGTCGGTCGGTCACGCCGTGGGTGCAGAGCTCCATGTGCGCGATCTCGCCGTCGACGCGGAGGAGGGGGCGCTCTACGCCGTCGGCGACGATCGCGCGCTTCGGCGCTGGGATCTCGCGCGTCACGCGCTCGAGCCCGTCCTCGCCGCGCACCGCGCGTGGGTCTACGGTCTCGCGTTCCTCGCCGACGGCACGCTCGTCTCCGCCTCGGGCGAGGCGCCCGAAACCGACGGTCGCGTGATCGCTTGGGACGCCGACGGCCGTCGTCCCCGCTGGCAGTGGAAGTTCGGAGAGCCCGCGTACGCGAATCTCGTCTGGAAGGTGGTGCCCGATCCACTCGGCGGTCTCGTCGCGATCACGGGAAAGGGCTTCCACTTCGTCGAGTCGGCGGACGGCGCGTCTCCGGCCGCGACGAGCCGCATGCTCGAGCGCTTCCCTTTCGATGTCGCCATCCTCGACGGCGGCGAGGCGATCGCGCTCCTCGAGTTCGGCGCGCGCGAGGTCGCCGTGTACGGCCGCGACGGACGGCGGCGCGCGGCGTTTCCGCTTGCGGGCGATCCGCGTTTCGGCGCCATCACCACGGGGCGCGACGACCGCGAGCTCCTCGTCGCGCGTGGAGACGAGCTCCTCGTCCTCGCATGGCGGCCCGACGGCGGCGACGGCGGTTCGCTCGAGGAGATCCGGCGGATCGCGCTGCGCCGGGACGGCCGCAACATCGCCTTCGCCCGGCGCGACGCGGGCCGTGAAGGCCGCGATGGGCGCCGCGAAGACGGCGGCGAACTCGTCGCGGTGGGACTCGCGGGTGGAGGCGTCCAGCTCTTCGATCTCGCGCGACCTGAAGGCGCCGAGGAACGCTGGCACGCGATCGCGAATCCAGGCGAGCAGGCGCGTGTCGCACTCGCGCCCGACGGCTCGCTTCTCGCGACCGGCGGCACGGGGCCCGGCGTTCTCCTCTGGGATGCGCAGACGGGCGAGCATGTGCTCACGCTCGACGGTCACGGCGACACGGTGCTGAGTCTCGCCTTCTCGCCCGACGGCGGGACGCTCGCCTCGGGATCGATCGATGGCACGGTGCGGCTCTGGATCGCGAGTTCGAAGCCGGAGCACGCGGTCGTCGCCGCGGACGCGATCGATCGCGCGTCCAGGCATCCGCGTGCGACGCGCGAAGCGGGGGGGGAGCGATGACGCGACAGGTGGACCGCGGAGGATCGGCGACGGGCACCGTGTCGCGGTGGATGCGGTCGTCCGCGTGCGCTCTCGGTTCCTCGAAGTCGGTGCGTGCCGTGCTCATCGCGCTCATGGCGCCTGCGGGGTCGGCGTGGTCTTCCTCGTGGTCTTCCTCGTGGTCCTCGTCGGCGATCTCGTCGACCGCATCATCGGTGGCAATCAGCGATTCGCCGCGCGGCTCGATTCCCGCCCCCGAATCGCAGGCCACGAGCTCCGTCGCGGATCGACGCGAGGCGCCGAACCCGATCGCAACGTCCGCCGATCGCGCCTCGCCAGCCGACCGCGCGACCGTCGACCTCGAGTCGCTCCTCGCGGAACTCGCCGATGCGACCGCGCCTGCGCGCGTGCCGCGGCATGCCTTCACGGCGCGGCTCGAATCGTCGCGCGATCCGCGCTCGGTCGATCCGTCCGAACCCGAGGGCTGGTTCGCGAATCACGACCGCGGTCACGCGCGGCGCGTCGAGCGCTTCGCCGACGCGTCGGGCATGCGCGACGAATGGGTGATCGCGGACCTCGAGGGACCGGGCGCGATCGTCCGCCTCTGGAGCGCGTTCGAAGAGGCGCATGCGGCGACGGTCCTCCGCATCCGCCTCGACGGCCACGACGCGCCCGTGATCGAGGCGCCGCTGCAGGAACTGCTCTCCGGCCGTGGTCCCGTGTCCGTGCCGATCGCCGCGGTGCAGGCGCCCGGAGGCGCACGCTGGCGCCAGGGCGTCGGTGGGGTGATGGTGCTTCCCGTGCCCTTCGCAAGGCGCTGCATCGTCACGCTCGACCGCGAACCCGGCTACTGGCAGGTCGCGTGGCGCGCGTACGGCGAGGGAACCACGGTCGACTCGCTGCCCGCCGACTGGCGCGTCTCCTCGGCCGACGCGATCGCCCGGACCGTCGCGGCGCTCGGCGACGGTCCGCGCGCCACGGTGCGCGAGGCACCGCCCGCACCTCGCGCGACGCCCATCCTCGACGCCACCGCGGGCGAGCGTCGCGGGTTCGAGGGACCCGCGCGAACGACGCGGGTCGCCGTCCGACTCGCCGCGGGGAAATCGGAGACGCTCCGCGCGGCGCTTCGCGACCTCTGGCTCGAGGCCGACTTCGACGGCGAGCCGTGCGTGCGCGTCCCCATCGGCCACTTCGCGGGGCTCGGCGAGTGTCCGCCGCCCGTCGTCGACCGCTGGCGCTCGGCGCGCGCCGCACCCGACGGCACCATCCTCCTCGAGTGGACGATGCCCATGCCGTTCGCCCGCGAGGCGTCGATCGCGCTCGTCAATCGCGGCACGCGCGCGCACCGCGCCGCCATCGAGTCCATCGAGACCGCCGCCATCGAGCGCGCGACGATCGGTGCGTGGCGCCGCCTGCACGCGGCCTTCCGCGAGGATCTCGGCTTCACCGTCGGCGCGCCCGACGACTGGAGCATGCTCGCGATCGAGGGCGAGGGCGAGATCGTCGCGCACACGATCGCCTACACGAGCGGCTCCATCGACTGGTGGGGCGAAGGCGACGAGAAGATCCGCGTCGATGGCGAGGCGCTTCCGTCGCACTTCGGAACGGGGACCGAGGACTTCATCGGAACCGCGTGGGGATTCCCGCGCGTCCTGTCGTCGCCGTTCACGACGGTCGCTCCGCGGGACGACGGCGCGCGATCGGGTTCGCGCGGTCGGACCACCGCGTCCCGCCTGCGCGCGCTCGACGGCATTCCCTTCACGCGGTCGGTCGATCTCGCGCTCGAGCGGATTCCCGTGCCGCGTCGCGGAGGCCGCGCGACGATCGCCGCGACGACGCTCTGGTACGCCGCGCCCGGCGCGTCGCATCCCGTCGATGCGGCGGATCCCGCGACCATGGCGCCGAATCCCGAGCCGCCCGAACTCGCGCGCTTCGTCGGCGGCGACGGCCTCTGGCGGGAGGGCGAGGAACTCGCCGTCATCGATGCGACGCCCGGACTCCGCTGGGAGATCCAGGAGATCGGGACGCTCGCGCCGACGCACGCCTGGAGCGGGGGACGCCTTGCGTTCATCCAGTCGACCCGCGTCGGCGACCACTGGTCGGTCGAGGTTCCCGTCGGCCCCGCGACGGACGACGCGCGCACGATCGGCCTCGAACTCCGCTTCGCGCACGCGCCCGACTACGGAATGATCGATGTCGAGATCGACGGCGCGACGCGGCGCGCCGCCCATTCGCTGCGAGCCGACGAGGTGCGCCCCGGCGCGCCGCTCGTTCTCGACGATCTTCCCGTGGCCGCGGGACGCGCGACGGTCGTCCTCACGCTGCGCGTCGCCGATGATGGCGGAGCTCCCGAAGCGCCGCGCTACATCGGGTTCGATGCGGTGCTCGTGCGGACCCGCGGTGACGCGGGCGTGTCGCGCGGACGATGAGTCGCGCCGGCGGTGCACGCGGCGCCTTCAGCGCGATCCACACCGCGCGATCCGCGGATCCAGCCGCGTCATCGCGTCGAAGCTTCCTGTGAAGGGCCCTGCCATCCGTGCGTCAGTCCGCGCGCTTCACGAGCCCCGCGCGGTCGAACGGGAGGCGCTGTCCCATCGTCGGCTTGAGCCGCGCGACGGTTCCCGCGGGGAACTCGAGCGCGAACTGCACGCGCCGGTTCGAGCTGTAGCGCTTGAGCCCGCGCTCGTAGATCGCGAGCGGCTGCGACTTCCGCCGCAAGGGCTCGCGCTTCGCCTCGTGGATCGCGGCGATCCGCCCGTCGGCGTCGACGAACACGATGTCGAGGTCGATCAGGCAGTCCTTCATCCAGTAGGAGAGGACCTGCGGGTTCCGATGGACGAAGACCATCGCGG
>JBJOHC010000207.1:0-6387 GCA_046047955.1 Planctomycetota bacterium | reverse complement strand
CCCTGATCGGCCGCGCGATACGCCGCGACCGTCCGGTCCGCGAGCGCCGCGACCGTCGTCGCCTCGTCGCAGTCGAAGGCGATCCCGGGGCGCAGCGCGCGGAAGCGCTTGAGCCAGGTGCGCTGCTGCTTGGCGAGGCGGCGCGAGCGGATCTTCGTCGACTCGGCCGCGTCCTCGAGAAGCTTCGCGCGCGGCGGCCGCGCGCCGTCGCCGATCGCGGCGAGGAGCTCCTCGTATCCGCATGCGGCGCGCGCCTGCGCGCAGAGTCCGCCCGCGGCGGCGAGCCGCGCGACCTCCTCGACGAAGCCCGCCTCGAACATCCGCCGCACCCGCGCGTTGATGCGGCGGTTCACGAGCTCGACCGGCCAGTCGAGGATCACCGTGAAGAGCCGCGCCCGCCGCGGCACGACGCCCGCCTCGTCCCACGCCTCGCGCCGCTCCGCCGCGGGCCTGCCCGTCGCGTGCGCGATCTCGAGCGCGCGCACGATCCGCCGCCGGTCGTTCGGGTGGAGCCTCCGCGCCGACTCGGGATCGCCCGCCGCGAGACGCGCGTGGAGCTCCGCCGACGGCACCGCCTCGAGCGCCGCGCGGAACGCGGCATCGGCCGCGGGCGCCTCGTCGAGCCCCTCGAGGAACGCGCGGATGTAGAGGTTCGTCCCGCCGACCACGATCGGCACGCGCCCGCGCGCCCCGATCGCATCGACCGCCCGTTCGGCCGCCTCGAGCCAGCGCGCGACGGTGAAGCCCTCCTCGTCGGCGCCCACGAGGTCGAGGCAGTGGTGGGGGATCTCGGCGCGCTCGGCCTCGGTCGGCTTCGCGGTACCGATGTCCATGCCGCGGTAGACCTGCATCGAGTCGGCGCTCACGAGCTCGCCGCCGAGCCGCCGCGCGAGCTCCATCGCGAGGTCGCTCTTCCCGCCCGCGGTCGGCCCGAGGACGAGGATCGCCCGCGGCGCAGGCGCCGTCGCGTCCGCGCCCGCCGGCCGTTCCCCGCCGTCACCGGTCGCCGCGCGCTCAGGCATCGTCGAGCGCGTCGAGGCAGACGAGCCGCTTCCCCTCGAGGACCTCGAGGCTCGCGCCTCCGCCCGTCGAGACATGCGAGAGTCCGTCGGCGAAGCCGAGCGCCTCGACCGCCGCCGCGGTGTCGCCACCGCCCGCGATCGTCACGGCGCCCGCCGCGGTCGCCTCGCGCACCGCCTCGGCGACCGCGCGCGTGCCCGCGTCGAAGGGCGGCATCTCGAAGACGCCCATCGGTCCGTTCCAGACGACGGTCCGGCTCGTCCGGATCGCCTCGGCGAAGGTCGCGCGCGTCGCGGGCCCGATGTCGAGCCCCATCCACCCGTCGGGGATCGCGCCCGCGACGACCTCGGTCTCGGTGCCCGCCTTGAACTCGCGCCCGCAGACATGGTCGCTCGGCAGGAGGATCGCGCATCCGCGCTCGGCCGCCTTCGCGAGCAGGCCGCGCGCGAGTTCGACGCGGTCCTCCTCGACGCGGCTCGCGCCGGTCGCGACGCCCTTCGCGCGCAGGAAGGTGTACGCCATCGCGCCGCCGATCACGAGCCGGTCGACCTTCGAGAGGAGGTTCTCGATCGCGAGGATCTTGTCCGAGACCTTCGCGCCGCCGAGGATCGCCGTAAAGGGCGCCGCGGGCGACGCGAGCCGCGCGTAGAGGTACTCGAGCTCGGCCGCGAGGAGGTGCCCGCTCACGCAGGGCGCGCCCGCCGCGCGCATCGCCATCGGCAGCGCGAACATCGAGGCGTCGGCGCGGTGGCTCGTTCCGAACGCGTCGTTCACGTAGACCTCGCCGAGGTCCGCGAGCCGCGCGGCGAACGCCGCGTCGCCCTTCTTCTCGCCCTTCGCGAAGCGCAGGTTGTCGAGGAGGAGGACGCCCCGTTCGGGCAGCGCGAGCGCCGCCGCGCGCGCCTCGTCGTCGGTCGGGTCGTTCGAGGGGAGGAGGACCCCGTGCGGCGCGTCGCTCCCGAGGAGTTCCGCGAGCCGCCGCGCGACGGGCGCGAGCGAGTACTCGGGCTCGTGCCCCTTCCCCTCGGGCCGGCCGAGGTGGCTCGCGAGGATCACGCGCCCGCCGCGGGCGAGGATCGAGCGGATCGTGGGCAGGCTCGCGCGGATCCGGCGGTCGTCGGTGATCGCGCCCGCCTCCATGGGAACGTTGAAGTCGACGCGCACGAAGACGCGCTTCCCGCGGACGTCGACCGAATCGATGTTTCGCTTTCGCATGGGCGGCACTATACGGACGCCGCGGGGCGCTTCCGTCGAGGCCCGGGGAAAGGGGGGCGCATCGCCTCCCGAGGCGGCTATGATCGCGCCTTCCGAACCCCGCATCCGAAAGGACCCGCCATGAGCCTGCCCTTCGACCTCCGCCTCCTCGCCGTTCCCGCCATCGTCGCGTGCGTCGCCGCCGAGCCCGCCTCCGCGCAGGAGCAGACGCTCAAGGTCGGCTCGAACGCGCCCTCGCTCACGGTCGACTTCGTGCAGGGCGACGGCGTCGACCTCTCGAACCCGAACAAGACCTTCGTCGTCGAGTTCTGGGCGACCTGGTGCCCGCCCTGCAAGAAGTCGATCCCGCACCTCAACGAACTCTCGAAGCGCTACGGCGGCAAGGGACTCGTCATCGTCGGCATCTCCGACGAGCCGATGGGCACCGTCAAGCCGTTCGTGACGAAGCAGGGCAGCGGCATGAGCTACCCCGTCGCCTGCGACAAGGAGAAGAAGACGAGCCAGGACTGGATGCAGGCCGCGAAGCAGAACGGCATCCCGTGCGCGTTCGTCGTGCGCGGCGGCAAGATCCTCTGGATCGGCAACCCGCTCGACCGGAAGTTCGACGAGGTCGTCGTCGCGTCGCTCGCCGGCCGCTACAACCCCGAGCTCACGAAGAAGGCGGAGCCGATGCTGAAGGCCGCCTCCGCGGCGGTCGCGAAGCGCAACTTCCAGGACGCCTACAAGCACTTCGACGCGGTGCTCGAGCTCGACGCGACCACCTTCGGCGACGTGGCCGTGCGCAAGTACCGCACGCTCCTCCTCGACGCGAACGACGCCGCGGGCGCGAAGGCCTGGGGTGCGGCGATGCTCGCGACCCACGCGAACGACCCGACCACCCTCGCCGAGCTCGCGACCTTCATCACGACCGACACCGCGATCGCCGACCGCGACTTCGACCTCGCCGTCGCCGCCGCGAAGACCGCCTCGGCCGCGCTCGCCCGCGGGAGCAGGGGCAACCCCGAGGGGCTCGCCCTCGAGGCCGAGATCCTCTTCCGCGCCGGCCGCATCGACGAGGCGCAGGAGCTCCAGCTCCAGGCCTGGATGGCCGCCGAGCCCTCCGAGAAGAACGCCTACCGGCGCACCCTCGACACCTACAAGAAGGCCGCGTCGAAGGCGAAGGCGGGAGCCTGATCCCGTGACCGCGGCGGGGCGCTCCCACGCAGCCGACGCGCCCACCGCTCGCGCGACGGGTTTCGGAGGCCGCACGCACGCGCCGCGCCTGTCGGGTCGGACGCTCGTCGCGCCCTCCATCCTGAGCGCCGACTTCACGCGCCTCGGCGACGAGTGCCGCGCGGTCCTCGCGGCGGGTGGCGACCTCCTCCATGTCGATGTCATGGACGGGCACTTCGCGCCCAACCTCTCGATGGGCCCCGCCGTCTGCGAGGCGGTGCACCGCGCCGTGCCCGACGCGTGCCTCGATGTCCATCTGATGGTCACCGACCCCGCCGCCTTCGTCGAGCCCTTCGCGAAGGCGGGGGCGGCGCACCTGACCTTCCACCTCGAGGCGGTGCCCGAGCCCGCGGCGCTTCTCGCGCGGATCCGCGCGGCGGGCATGTCGGCCGGTCTCGCGATCAACCCGGGGACGCCCGCCGAGGCGCTCCGCCCCTTCCTCGGCGAGATCGACCTCGCGCTCGTGATGAGCGTCTGGCCCGGCTTCTCGGGGCAGCGGTTCATGCCCGAGGTCCTCGCGAAGACCCGCGCGATCCGCGACGCCGCGCCGCCGTCGCTCCGCATCCAGATGGACGGCGGCGTCTCGCCCGAGACCGCGCCCGACTGCCGCGCGCATGGGTGCGATGTCCTCGTCGCCGCGAGCGCGATCTTCGGCCGCCCCGACTACGCCGCGCCGATCGCCGCGATGCGAGGCTGACCATCGAAAGCTGACCATCAGAAGCTGACCATCGGAAGCTGACGAGGCGCGCGCCGCCCCCCGACGCGGTCGCGTCACGCCGACGCCCCGACCGTTCGCGGTACACTCCCGCCGTGGCTGAACCGACGACATGGACCCAGACCGACCTCGCGCAGGCCCCGAAGAAGGGCGTGCCCGAGGGGCTCTGGATGAAGTGCCCCGAGTGCGAGGAGACGCTTTTCAAGAAGGCCGTCGAGGCGAACCTCTGGGTCTGCCCGCGCTGCCAGCACCACATGCGCCTGAGCGCGCGGCAGCGCGTCGACCAGCTCCTCGATCCGGGCACCTTCGAGCCCTTCGCCGAAGGGCTGGTCTCGACCGATCCGCTCCACTTCGTCGACGCGCGCCCCTACGCGCAGCGCCTCGCCGACACCAAGCGCAAGACCGGCAACCGCGACGCGCTCCTCTCGGGCTTCGGCTTCGTGAAGGGGCGCCGCGTCGTGGTCGCGGTGATGGACTTCACCTTCCTCGGCGGCTCGATGGGTTCGGTCGTCGGCGAGAAGATCACCCGCGCCATCGAGGCGGGCATCGATCACGACCTTCCCGTCGTCACCGTGAGCTGCTCGGGCGGCGCGCGCATGCACGAGTCGGGCTTCTCGCTGATGCAGATGGCGAAGACGAGCGCCGCGCTCGCCCGCCTCGACGAGGCGCGCGGGCTCTACATCTCCGTGCTCGCCGATCCGACGACCGGCGGCGTCACCGCGAGCTTCGCCATGCTCGGCGATGTCATCCTCGCCGAGCCGAAGGCGCTCATCGGCTTCGCCGGACCGCGCGTCATCAAGCAGACGATCCGACAGGACCTCCCCGAGGGCTTCCAGACCTCGGAGTTCCTCCTCGGCGCGGGCTTCGTCGACCGGATCGTCCACCGCAAGGATCTCCGCTCGGAGATCGCGCGCGTGATCGACTATGCCGGCCGCTGACGAGGAGCCGTCCGACGGCGCGCGCGGGGGCGGCGCTCCCGCATGCGCGGTCGCCGGATGCGCGCGCGCGACCGTCGCGTGGGCCGCGCTCGCGGCGCTCACCTTCGCGCTTTCCTTCCCGCTGAACGAGACCTTCGTCGCGGGCTGGCCGCTCGCCTTCGCGTGGCCCGCGCTCCTCGCGCTCGCGGCGCGCCGCGCGCCCTCGGGGCGCACGCTCGCCGTCGCGATCGCCGCGACCTTCGGCGCCGCGTACCTCGCCCACGAGTGGTGGATGGCCGAGGTGACCGCGCTCGGGATGCCCGTCCTCGTCGCCTATCTCGCGGGGTGGACCGCGCTCCTCGCCCTCCTCGTGCGCGCGCTCGCGGGAACGGCCGCGCGGCCGGGCTGGCCGCTCGCCGCGGCGCTTCCCGTCGCGCTCGTCGCCATCGAGTTCCTCCGCGGCGACCTCGTCTGCACGGGGTACGCGTGGTTCTTCGCGGCGCACCCGCTCGTCGAGTTCCCGCTCGTCGCGCAGCTCGCCTCGCTCGGCGGCGGCTGGCTCGTCTCGGCGTTCGCGGCGGCGACGGCGGGGGGCCTCCTCGATGCGATCCTCCGACCGGCGGCGCGCGTGCGCGCGCTCGCGTTCCTCGCCGCGATCTGGGCGATCACCCTCGGCTGGGGCGCCCATCGGCTCGCGACCGAACGCGCGCTCGACGCGTCCTTCGCGGGCGAGCGGCCCGCGCTCCTCGCCGTCCAGACCGATCTCCCGATGTCGAACAAGCTCGCCTGGGAACCCGAGGCGCAGGTCCGCGACTTCGAGTCCTTCGCGCGGCTGACGATCGGCGGCGCGCGCGCCGCGCGCGACGGGGGGCGCGCGATCGATCTCGCCCTCTGGCCCGAGACGACGGTGCCCGGCCTCGGTCTCGAGCCCGAGGCCCTCGCGACGCTCGTCGACGGCGGCTTCTATCCCGGCGACCGCTACGCCGAGGCGCTGCGCGAACTCGCCCGCATCGTCGAGGCGCCGCTTCTCGTCGGGTCGCCCGCCTTTCTCGGGCTGCGCGTCGACGCCGAGGCGCGCCGGTTCCGCTGGGACCGCCAGTACAACAGCGCGTACCTCGTCGGCCCCGACGGTCCGCGCGGCCGCACCGACAAGATCTTCCTCACGCCCTTCGGCGAGACGATGCCCGTCATCTCGAACTGGGACTGGCTCGAGCAGGCGCTCCTCGATCTCGGTGCGAACGGGATGACCTTCGACCTCGACGCCGCCGAGCGGCCCGAGCGCTTCGCCGTCGAGGTCGCGCGCCGCGG
>JBJOHC010000206.1:0-9372 GCA_046047955.1 Planctomycetota bacterium | reverse complement strand
GCTCGTCGCCGCGCACTCGCCGAGCGCGAGGGCGAGCGGCGCGTGCCCCGCGGCGGGCGCGACCACGATCACCGTGTTTCCCGCGGCGAGCGCGGGCATCGCGAGCGAGACGAACGAGAGCGTCGGCCGCTCGTCTGGAAGGACGACCGCGACCGAACCCATCGCCTCGGGCATGGTGAAGACGAAGTACGGGCCCGCGACGGGCTGCTTGCCGCCGAGGACCGCGGCGATCTTGTCGGTCCATCCCGCGAAGGAGATCGTGCGGTCGATCGCGAGATCGACCTCGCGCGCGGCGTCGGCCTTCGTGCGGCCCTCGATCGAGACGACGAGCCCGATGAACTCGTCGCGCCGCGCCTCGAGCATCTCGGCGAAGCGGTGGAGGATCTGTCCGCGGAGATACGCGGTTGCGGCGGACCACTTCGGCTGCGCCGCGTTCGCGGCCTCGACCGCGTCGCGCAGATCCTTGCGGCTCGCGTGCGAGGCGTGCGCGACGACGCGCCCCTTCGCGTCGTGGACGGGCAGCGTGCGCCCGCTCTCGCTGCGCGGAAACGCACCGTTGACGAAGAGCTTCAGGGTCTTCGCGACCTCGACGCGGGCGGCGCTCATCGCTTCGCTCCCTTCCGTCCCGTCGCGCGCGCGGGCTTCCGCGTGGTCGCGGCGGCGGTCGACTTCGCCTTCGCGCCCGGTTTCGACTTCGTTCCGTTCGTCGACGCCGCCGCCGCCCGCTTCGCCTCGCCGAACGCCACGTACGCGAGCAGCCCCTGCCGGCCGCCCTCGCGTCCGAAGCCCGACTCGCGGTAGCCGCCGAAGGGCGCGCTCGCGTCGAAGCGGTTGAAGGTGTTCAGCCACACCACGCCCGCCGAGAGGCGGTTCGACATCTCGAGCGCGCGCGCGGCCTTCTCGGTCCAGACGCCGGCCGAGAGGCCGTAGGTCGTGTTGTTCGCGCGCTCGATCGCCTCGGAGGGCGTTCGGAAGGTCATCACCGAGAGGACGGGTCCGAAGATCTCCTCGCGCGCGATCGTGTGCGACGGCTGCACGCCCGTGAAGACGGTCGGCCGGCACCAGAAGCCCTTCGGGGGCAGCGGACCGTCGCACTCGAAGCGCTCGGCGCCTTCGGCGACGCCCGCGGCGCGGTAGCGCTCGATGGTGTCGAGCTGCGCGCGCGAGTTGATCGCGCCGACATCGGTGTTCTTGTCGAGCGGATCGCCGACGCGCAGCGACGCCATGCGCCGCTTGAGCCGCGCGACGAAGTCGTCGTGGATCGACTCCTCGACGAGGAGCCGCGAGCCCGCGCAGCAGACCTCGCCCTGGTTGAACCAGATGCCGCTCACGACGCCCTCGACCGCCTGGTCGATCGCGGCGTCGGCGAAGACGATGTTCGCACCCTTGCCGCCGAGCTCGAGCGTGAGCTTCGCGCCCGTCCCCGCGCATGCGCGCGCGATCGCCTTGCCCACCTCGGTCGAACCCGTGAACGCGATCTTGTCGACGCCCTTCCCCGCGAGCGCGACGAGCGCGCGGCCCGCGTCGGGTCCACCCGTGACGATGTTCACGACGCCGTCGGGAAGGCCGCACTCCGCGAGGATCTCGCCGAGGAGGAGCGCCGTCATCGGCGTCGTCTCGGCGGGCTTGAGGACGCAGGTGTTGCCGCAGGCGAGGGCGGGCGCGAGCTTCCACGCCGCCATCAGGAGCGGGAAGTTCCACGGGATGATCTGGCCGCACACGCCGACCGGCCGCGGCGTCGCGCCCGCGAACGCGTAGTCGAGCTTGTCGCACCAGCCCGCGTGGTGGAAGAAGTGCTGGGCGACGAGCGGCAGGTCCTCGTCGCGCGACTCCTTGATGGGCTTGCCCGAGTCCATCGACTCGAGGACGGCGAGTTCGCGCGAGCGCTCCTGGATGCGGCGCGCGATGCGGAAGAGGATCTTCGCGCGCTCGGCGGGCGCGGTGCGCGACCAGGCGGGGAACGCCTTGCGCGCCGCGGCCACGGCGAGCGCGACGTCCTCGGCGCCCGCGTCGGCGACTTCGGCGATCGGTGCCTCGGTGGCGGGGTTGATCGCGCGGAACGACCGTCCCGAGCGCGGCGCGACGAAGCGCCCGCCGAGAAAAAGGCCGTAGGAGGGCTTGAGCGACGGCCGGACGCCCTCGGGCGCGGGCGCGTAGTCGAATCCCCTGGGGGCCGAGGCGCGTGGTTCGCTCGTCACGCGGCCGAGTGTACCGCGCGAATCCCGCGCCGCGGCTTGGGCGAACGCACGCGTCATGCTTCGCCATCGCACGCGCATCGGGAGCTCCGCGCTCCTCGCCACCGTTCCCGCCGGGCTCCTTCTCTCCTCCCTCCTTCTCTCCTCCTTGCTCTTGGCCTCCTGCGCCTCGTACGAGTCGGATCCCTCGAAGATCCCCGACCCCGTGCAGCCGAATCCGCGCGCGAGCGCGGCGCCCGGCGCGGTCGCCACCGGCGACGCGGCGGCGTCCACCGAGGAACCCCTCATGCGCCCGATCTCGCACTCCGGCCGTGCGTCCGAACCGGGCGCCGACGAGCCGCAGGCGGTCCGCACGCCCGAGCTCGTGACGCGCGTCGGCGGCGACACGGACGCCGCGATCGAGATCATCGACGGCGTCTTCCGCTACGGCCCGTCGCGCATCGAGAGTCCGCTTCCCGCGGGCTACCCCGAGCCGACGCCCCCCGGCGCGATCGACCTCAAGCGCTACCCGGGCGTCCGCCGCGCCGAGTTCGTCTCGTCGGGTTCGGCGGGCATGGGGATGAACATGGGTTTCTTCCCGCTGTTCAACCACATCAAGCGCAACGACATCGCCATGACGAGCCCCGTCGAGATGGACTACCGCGGGATGTTCGAGGAGGGGACGGGCGCGCGCCGCGAGGAGGATTCAAAGTCCTGGACGATGAGCTTCCTCTACCGCACCGCCGAACTCGCCCCGACCGGCCGTGACGGCAGCGTGATCATCACCGACCGCCCCGAGCTCGAGGTCCTCTCGATCGGCATGAACGGTCCGTACGGGACGGGCGTCGTCGAGAAGGGACTCGGTCTCCTCTACGGCTGGCTCGCCGAGCACCCCGAGTACGAGGTCGCGGGCGACCCGCGCGCCTTCCACTACAACGGGCCGTACATCCCGAACCGGATCAAGTGGTCCGAGGTCCAGCTTCCCGTCCGCCGCAAGGGCTGAGGAAACCCGGGCGGTCCCGACACCGTTTCGTCCGACTTGCGCCGCGCGGCTCCACCCGCGCGGCGTTTTTTCCGACGAGAATGGCGCCATGGATCCACGACCCGACGGACCGGTCCTCTCCACGCCAGTCCTGTGCACCCTCGACATCGGCGGCACCAATGCGAAGGCGCGCTGCGCGCACTGGAGCGAGAAGCGCGCGGCACCCTCGGGTCGCGGCTACACGCCCGCGGATCTCGCGCGCGACCTGCCCGCGCTCCTCGGCGGCGAGAAGGTCGACGCGATCACGATCGGCCTGCCCGCGCCGATCCGGAACGGGCGCCCCATGATCGATCCCGTGAACCTCGGACCGGGCTGGAAGGACTTCGACTACCGCTCCGCGTTCGGCGTGCCCGTCAAGATCCTGAACGACGCCGCGATGCAGGCGATCGGCAGCCATGTCGCGCTCGGACTCGGCGACGAGACGATGCTCTTCCTCGGGCTCGGCACGGGGCTCGGGACCTGCATCATCGCGGGTCGGCGCGTGCTGCCGACCGAGCTCGCGCACCTGCCGTACCGCAAGGGCCGCTCGTTCGAGGACTATGTGGGCGTGCGTGGCCGCGAGCGCGAGGGCACGCGGCGCTGGCGCGGCCATGTCGAGGAGTGCGTGCGGCTTCTGCGCGCGGCGCTCCTTCCCGATGTCGTCGTGATCGGCGGCGGCAACGCCAAGGCGCTGAAGACGGTCCCCGCGGGCTGCACGCTCGGCGCGAACGCCAACGCGTTCCTCGGCGGATACGCGGTCTGGCGACCCGAGTGGGCGTCGGCGGCGACGGAACTCTGAACGGGAGGCGAGGAGACGGGCGCGCGATCAGGCGGGTATCGACGCCGCAGGTCGCACGTACTGCTCCTGCAGCTGCTGCAGGACCTTCGCCACCCACGCCATCGGCCGGCGCTTCGACGGCGAGATCTCGAGGCACTCGTGGATGAGGACCGAGAGCGGCTGCGGAACCTCGGGGCGCACCTGGTGGATCGGACCGAGGGGTCCGAGCCGCTCGGCGGGCAGCGTGAGCGACTTCGAGGCGGGCGAGTGCTGCGACTGCGGCGCGTTCTGCCGCATGAGGATCCAGTACATCGTCGCCGCGAAGTTGAAGACGTCGGTCAGCTCGGTGACGGGCTGGTAGAGCTTGTCGTACTTCGCACCCTTCTCGACGCGCACCTCGGTCGCCTGCTCGGGGGCGATGTAGCCGGGCGAACCCTGCAGGCGCTGCTTCTGCGTCCCGATCTTCGCGGCCTGCCCGAGGTCGATGACCTTGGTGCGGCGATCGTCGGTGTACAGGATGTTGAGGGGCTTCATGTCCGCGTGGACGAAGCCCTTCGAATGCATGTGCATGAGCGCTTCGGCGACCTGCAGGAAGATCGAGAGGCACTCGCCCATCGGCGGCCGCGCCTGCTCGGAGAGCGGCTGCGCGTCGACGAGCTCCATGACGAGACCGAGGTCGCGCGAGTTCCGCTGCAGCCAGGTGCCCTGGTGCTCGAGCGCGACGAGCTTGCGGATCGCGGGGTGGTCGAGTTGGCGACCGATCTCCCACTCCGCGCGGAGCTGGTCGAGGTAGCGGTCCTCCTTCTCACCTTCCGAGACGACATGCTTGAGCGCGTACGCCGTGTGCGTCTTCACATCCTCGACGAGGTAGACGCGGCTCCACGCGCCGTCGCCGATGACGCGGCGGACGCGGTAGCCGAAGAGGTCGCCGCGGGCGATCTTGCGTTGGGCGGGAGGAACCGTCGGGGCGCTCATGACGCCACCTCCGCCCCGGAACGGCGAGACACGCCGGACGGGACCGGAAGCATCCATGCCAGGGGCAGCGACGGGTACGAGGCGAACGAAGCTCGGAACGTCATGCTGCGAAAGGTGTTGTTCGCCCGAACGGGTCGGGCACGATCACTGTCCGATTCGGACCGGATCGAGGGAAATGAGATGGAGAAGATACGCGAGGACAACGCCCCGCACAGACCCATCATGCGAAGAAAGGGGAAGAAATCCGTGCGTTCAGTTTCGACAATTTGAACATCTAGGGGCGTTCGTTGGCGATCGTGCGACGGACGATGCGGCGAACCGTGTCGATGTCGGGACGACGCATCGGGTCGTGGTCGAGCGCTTCGGACAAGACGCGTGCCATCGGCTTCCAGACATCAGGAAGAACACCAGGTTCGTCGATTTCAGGTCCAATAAGAGATTCCGGGACGGGCCGGTCGCCCTTGAAGCGCACGCGGGCGGCGCGCGGGGCGACGAGGCCCGTCGCGAGGGCGTAGAAGGTCGCCGCCACGGAGAAGAGGTCGGTGCGGTCGGTCGCCTCGCGCTGCCGCGCGTACTCGGGCGCGGAGAAGCCTGGCGTGAAGCGGCGCTTGCCGACGGAGTCCCCGATCGGCGTCACCTGCCCCGTCCCGCCGATGAGGAGGCGGCCGCTTGGGGTCTGGTAGATGTTCTGCGGCTTGAAGGCGCCGTGCGCAAGTCCCGCCTTCACAAGATCTTCTGTTGCGGTGAGGAGGGTGTCGAGGACGCGGACCGCGAGCGGGAGGGGCTGTCGGTCGAGTCCGAGGGGGATGCCCGGGATCTCGGGGAGGAGAAGGACGCTCACGCGGATCGGATCGCCTTCACGGCCGATCTTCTCGAGCGCGATCGGAGTCCGGAGGACGCGGCTCTTCACGCGCCGCATGTGCTTGAACTCGGTCGCCACGATGTCGTGGAGATGGTCGAACTCGCCGTCCTCGGTCTGGATGTGCTTGAGGACGCGCGCCTCGCCGGTCTCGAGGCAGGTCGCCGAGTAGACGCGGCTCCAGGTGCCGTCGCCGAGCCATCGTTCGACGCGGTGGCCGAAGCTCTCGAAGCCGAGGGTCATCCGTTGCGCGGGCCACTTGTCGCGCGGCTTCGGCTCGAAGACGCGGTCGCCGCAGCGCTGGGGAAGGGCGGGCGGGGTGGTCGGGTGCGGGTCGAGCGTGCCGGCGCGCGTGTCGGCGAGGGGGTCGTGCGAGGCGGTGTCGAAGAGCGCGGGGTCGGCGAGCAGCATCCGTGCGAGCTCGGACTCGGACCAGAGGGGGGGCTCGGGCTCGGGCTCCGCGTGGTCCCTGATGGGGTTTCCGATGGGGTCCCGCATGGGGTCCCCGATGGGATCCCCGACGAGGTCGTCTGGTTCGGGTTCGAGGTGCTCGGGCATGGTGGGCTCGCGGTGCACGCGGAGGCGAGGGCGGATCGGGGCGGGTGGCGCGGCGCCGTCAGCCGAGGGAGGCGTGGAGGTGGGTGACGGGCGGTCGGCGCGTGGGATCGGAGGCGAGCGCTTCGTCGCAGAAGGCGGCGATCGCGTGCGGGAGTTCGGGGCAGAGGGTCGCGGCGGGGAGTGCGGGAAGGACGAGCCCCGTCGATGCGAGCGGCGCGTTCTCGCGGCAGGGGACCGCGGCGGCGGCGGCTGGCCAGCGGCCGGTCGCGAAGAGGAGGGTCGTGACCGCGAGGAGGAAGGAGTCGGTTTCGGGGGTGAGCGGCTCCTTCGCCGCCATCTCGGGGGCGATGAGTCCGGGCCGCTTCCGAAGGGTCGGGTGGGGTGTGCCCGCCCGGGTCAGGTCGCCGAGCGAGGCGATCTTGAGCCGCCCCGTCGGGGTCCGCAGGAAGGCGTGCGGCGCGACGCGGCCGTGGACGAGGCCCGTCGCGTGGAGGTGGCGGAGGCCGCGCGCGGCGCCACGGACGAGTTCGACCAGTTCGGGGATCGCCAGCGGCTTCGTGCTGCGCGGGTTCGCATCGACGAACTCGAGCGCGAGGAGTTCCGCGTGCGGCAGCTCGCCGAGGCGGGCGATCCGGAGGGTGGTGATCGGGGCGCGGAGGTTCGGATGGCCGAGCGCGTCGCGGCGCGCGAGGAGTGCGCGCATGCGGGCGAGCTCCGGCGCCGGATCGGGGGCGTCGGGCAGGATCTGGCGGATCGCGAGGAGCCGGCCCGTCGGTCCGTGCCATGCCCTGAAGTAGGCGGAACGGTGACCGCGGCCGAGGGGCGCGATCTCGGAGAGGTCGGCGTCGCCGAGGCGGAGGGTGGCGGTGGGCGTGCGGCTGGTGGAACCCGTGGAGCCGCTCGAGCCCGTCGAAGTCGTCGGTCCCGTTGAACTCGTCGAATTCATCGGCCCCGTTGACCCCGTCGGCCCCGTGGAGGATGTGTTGTGTGGATTGGCGGTCATGGCGCGCGGGCGCCACCCGTTGGGGGCCCTCGGGAGCCATGCGCCATCAGCGGCGCGTTCCGCACGAAAATCAGGCGTCGGCGAAGTCGTCGCGCGCGGGGTAGCGACCCGTGTGGAGCTTCGCGAGCTGCCGCAGGAGGTCGTTCAGGAGGGTCGACGCGCCGAAACGGAAGAGGTGCGGGTCGAGCCAGGCGTCGCCGAGCGTCTCGTGGAGCATGACGAGCTGCGCGATCGCGGCCTTCGCGGTGCGGATGCCGCCCGCGGGCTTCATGCCGATCCGGACGCCCGTCCGGTCGAAGGCGTCGCGGATCGACTCGAGCATGACGAGGACGACGGGCATCGTCGCCGCGGGCGTGACCTTGCCCGTCGAGGTCTTGATGAAGATCTCGCCGTCGGCGGCGGGACCCGCGGCGAGCGCGGCCTCGATCGCGAGGTCGCTCGCATGGCGGACATTGTCGAGGGTCTCGAGTTCGCCGGTCTCGAGGATGACCTTGAGGTGCGCGGGGCCGCAGGCCTCCTTCACGCGGGCGATCTCGTCGGCGACCTCGGCGTAGCGGCCCGCGAGGTACGCGCCGCGGCTGATCACCATGTCGATCTCGTGGGCGCCTTCACCGACCGCGCGGCGCACATCGTCGAGCCGCAGTTCGAGGGGGAACTGGCCGCTCGGGAAGCCCGTGGCGACCGACGCGACGCGCACGCCCGAATCACCGAGCGTCGCGCGGGCGGTGGCGACGAGGTTCGGATAGACGCAGATCGCCGCGACCGGCGGAATCGGCTCGGCGCCGGCCGCGCGGAGCGCCGCGTCGAGCGCGGGCGCGGGCGCCATCGCCTTCCGGCAGAGGGCGCGGACCTTCTCGGGGCTGTCCTTCCCCTCGAGGGTCGTGAGGTCGGTCATCGCGATCGCGAGCCGCAGCGCGCGGCCCTTCGACGAGGTCTTGATCGAGCGCTTGCCGAAGCTCTCGGCGCGGCGCGCGGCCATCACCGTATCGACGGGGCGGCGGCAGGGGAGTTCGATCGCGGGCGCGGCCATCGCTCGTCAACCGCCCCGCGCGGTGCGGAAGAGGGCGGGCAGGCTCGCGCCGCCGCGCAGGATGAGGCGGCGGTCGGAGGCGTTGTCGATTCCGTAGACGTAGAGGAACTCGCCGCGGTTGTCGAGGATGTAGAGCGTCTCGTAGGGGGCCTCGTCGGGGCCCTTGCCGACCGACGCGGTCACGAGCGTGTAGCCGCCGAGGCCGGTCGCCGCGGTGCCGGCGGTGGCGCTCGGCGAGATCGTCGCGACGCCCGCGCCTTCGACGAGCGCGAGCACCGTGATCGCGGTGGCGCTCGAGGCGAGGGCGAGTGGGAGGAGTCGGCGCATGGGTGGGTCCGCGGGAAGGGGTCGTGACTCGGGAGGCGCGCGTCAGCCGCCGCTCGGGCGCAGGATCGCGCCGGCATCGGAGGCGAGGCTCCGGTAGCCGAGACCCTGCAGCTGCTTCGTGTTCGGGTTCCACTGGACGGCGACGAGTTCCTGCGTCGCCTCGTCGACGATGTAGAGGACGTTCGTCTCGGTGCCCGCGATGCGGCCGGCGGCGGCGGTGTAGGTGCTGCGCGGCCGGCCCGCCTGCGCGTCGGCGGTGTCGGCGAGCTTCACGACGGCGAGGAGTCCGATCGCGAGCGCGTTCAGCGCCACGAGCATCCGGATGGTGCGTCGGTCGTCGGGCATGGTCGGGCCTCGCATCTGGCGCGATGGCGGCGGGTGCCACCGTCACCCGGAGCATCGTCCGGGCGGTCGGTTCGGTCGCGGCGATCGATCAGAGGTCGGTGTGGGCGCGCTTCGACGGCATCAGCGAGATCGTCACGATGATGCCGAAGAGGACCGCCATGATGAGGAACCCGATGATCGGGTGGGTCTGCGGCGCCCAGGTCACTTCGGGCGGCTTCTCGGCCTGGGCCGAGGCGACGGTCGCGAGTGCGAGCGGAACGAGCGAGGCGAAGGTCTTCGCGAGGCGCATGGGCGCAGCATAC
>JBJOHC010000205.1:0-11594 GCA_046047955.1 Planctomycetota bacterium | reverse complement strand
GCGCGCGCGTGGAATCCCTGCGCGCGCAGGGTCGCCGCGATCTCCTCCTCGCGACCGCCGTCGACGAGCGCGTGCGCGAGGCTCACGACGAGCGTGTCGCAACCGCGACGGACGAGGTCGCTCGCGGCGTCGGCGATCGCCGCATCGTCGGCGCGGAGACGCGTCTCGCCGCCCGCGAGCGTGCGTTCCTCGAGCGCGCGCACCGCGTGCGCGAGCTGGCGCCGCGGCGACGGCACGCGCGCAAAGAGCTCGGCGCGCGTCTGGTCGCCGATCGTGACCACGCCCTCGAGCGCGTCCGACACGAGGACACCGACCTTCGCGCCACGACCCTCGAGAAGCGCATTCGTGCCGCGCGTCGTCGAGAGGCGGATCTCGGCGTCGGGAAGCCGCTCGCTCCACGGGGTTCCCGTGAGGAGATGCATCCCGAGCCGCGGCGCATCGACGAGGCCGGCGGGTGGGACGAGACGGAGCGGTTCGCCGGCACCGCATGCCGATGGCCACGCCTCGACGAGTCGGATCGAATCCCCCGCGTTCCACTCGACGCCGACCGACGCCTGCGCGGACGACGCGCTCCACCCCGCGAGCAGCCCATCGGGAATGCGAAGGCCCGCGGGCCAGCGCACGCGGAGCAGTCGAGGGTCGCCGGTGCCGGCGTCGGCGGTCGATCCGCGCGCGGGCCGTCCGCGCTCCGGTTGGCGCGGATGCGATCCGCCCGCGGCCGCGTCGCCAGACGCGTCCACCGAGCGCGCGTTCGAACCTCCGCTCGAACTCGATTCCAATCCGCCCGCCTCCCGTCCACCGACCGCCTCGATCGTCGCGACGAGCGTCCCATCCGACGGCACCTTCGCCCGCACCACCGATCCGTCGGGCGCGACACCGACGAGGTCGGTGAAGGTTCCGCCCGTGTCGAGGGCGATCCGCCAGTGGGGCGTCGCGACGGCGGGGGAAGGGTTCGGTTCGCCGTGGGGCATGGTCGGCTATTCTGCACGGATGCACGGGAAGCGTCTTCTCCGCAGGGAACGCCGTTCGAAGATCGCGCCGCGCGCGACCGCCACCGTCGCGGCGGGGATGCTCGGCGCCGCCCTCTGCCTCCTCGCCTGCGAGGGCGAGGCGGGGCGATCGGACGCTGCGGCGTCGCCCGCATCCGCACCCACATCCACACCCACACCCACATCCACGACGGCGGGTTCCGCACCGTCTGATCCCGTCGGAGCGGCGCGCGACGCCTCCGTCTCGGCCGCGCCCGTCACGCAAGCGGCGCCCTTGGGCCCCGTCCATCAGATCGAGGTCCTCGACCTCGACGGCCGCCGCGTCTCGCTCGGCACCCTCGCGGGTCGCCCGATGATCATCGAGATCTGGGCGACCTGGTGCGGACCCTGCCGCAAGAACCGCGAGACCGTCCACCGGCTCGAGCCGCGCTTCCCGGAGAAGCTCGCCGTCGTCGGCGTCAGCGTCGACGCGGGCTCCGCGGGCCGCTCGCCCGCCGAGACGGTGCGCGCGTTCCTCCGGTCGAATCCCGCGAACGAGTTCGAATTCCTCGCGACGCCCGCGTTCCTCGACTTCATCAAGGAGCGGAACCCCTCGTCGAGCATCCCGAAGACGCTCTATGTCGACAGCAAGGGCCGCGTCGCCGATCTGAGCGAGGGCGTCCAGTCGGCGAAATGGCTCGAGGCGATGGCGAGGAACCTGAAGTGATCC
Source organism: Planctomycetota bacterium (assembly GCA_046047955.1). Lineage (GTDB taxonomy): Bacteria > Planctomycetota > Phycisphaerae > Phycisphaerales > SM1A02 > QWPT01. Next base: position 9,896 of record JBJOHC010000205.1, on the reverse strand, counting down.
GCCGCCCGTGACGCGCGCCTCCGACGACATCCGCCCGAAGAGGTCTTCGAGCGCCGCGGTCCTCGCGGCGTCGCTCGCGTCGCTCCCATGCGACCTCGCGTATCTCGCGTTCCTCCTCGTCGCGTGGCCCATCCTGCTCGCGCGCATGGCGTGGAAGGGGAAGCTGCGCACCGACTGGGGCGGGCGCTTCGGATTCGGCGAGGCGCTCCCGCGACGCGCCGCGGGCGGGCGCGCGCGCATCCTGATCCACGCGGTCTCGGTCGGCGAGGTGAACGCGATCCGCGGGCTCGTCGAGCGGCTGTCGGCCGCGACCGACGCCGCCGCGGCCGCACCGCCCGAGGTCGTCGTGAGTACCACGACCGACACGGGCTTCGCGCGCGCACGGGCCCTCTTCGGCGGACGCCACGCGGTGATGCGGACACCGTTCGACCTCTCGTTCGCCGTCCGCCGCTGGCTCGCGCGCGCGGACGCCGACCTCCTCGTCCTCGTCGAGCTCGAGCTCTGGCCGAACATGACGCGCCTCGCGGAGGCGCGCGGCATGCCCGTCGTCGTCGTGAACGGACGGCTGAGCGACCGGAGCATCCGCCGCTACCGCCGCGTGCGCGCGCTCGTTCGCGGGATGTTCGCGCGCGCGACGGTCGTCCTCGCGCAGAGCCGCGTCGTCGCCGACCGCTTCGCCGAACTCGGCGCGCGCGAGACCTTCGTCACCGGCAACATGAAGTGGGACTCGATCGCGATCCGCGACGGCGTCCCGGGCGCCGAGGCGTTCGCCGAGTCGTTCGGGCTGCCGACGGACGCGCCACTCGTCGTCGCGGGCAGCACGGAGCCGGGCGAGGAGATCCTCCTCCGCGACGCGCTTCCCGCGGGCGCGCGCCTCCTCATCGCGCCGAGGAAGCCCGAATGGTGGGACGGCGTCGCCGCGAACCTGCCCGGCTGCGTGCGGCGGTCGAAGGGCGAACGCGGCGGCGACACCACGCGGTACTTCCTCCTCGACACGATCGGCGAACTCTCGACCGCGTACGCGCTCGCCGACGCCGTCGTGATGGGCCGCAGCTTCGGCCGCCTCTACGGAAGCGACCCGATCGAGCCCGCGAGCCTCGGAAAGCCGGTCGTGATCGGGCCGCGCGTCGCCGACTTCCGCGAGGTGGTCGAGGCGTTCAAGGCGCGCGGCGGACTGCTGCAGGTCGAGGCCGCGGCGCTCGCGCCGACGCTCGCGCGGCTCCTCTCCGAGGAACCGTTCCGACGGACCGTCGCCGCCGCGGGCGTCGAGACGATCCGCCGCGAGCAGGGGGGCACGGCGCGGACGGCCGAGGTCCTTCTCTCGATGCTCCCCTCGCGTTGACGCGCGCGCATCGGGCGGGCGCGGACGACGGTCGCGCGGCGCGTGCTACCCTCCGCGAATGCCAACGAACGCCGAAGTCGCCGCGCATTTCGAGGAGCTCGCGGTCCTCTCCGAGATCCTCGGAGCGAACGTCTTCAAGGTGAACGCCTTCCGCAAGGCGGCGCGCGCCGTGGAGGCGCTCGCGCAGACCGCCGCCGACATGGCGCTCGGCGACCTGAAGGCGCTCGACGGGATCGGCGCGTCGACCGCGGCCAAGATCCACGAACTGCGCGACACGGGCTCGATGGCCGAGCTCGAGGAGCTCCGCGGCGAGGTGCCCGCGGGGCTCAAGGAGGTCCTCGCGATCCAGGGGATCGGCCCGAAGACGGCGCGCAGCCTGTGGCAGGAGGCGGGCGTCGTCGACCTCGCGACGCTGAAGTCGGCGATCGACGCGGGCGCCGTCGCGAGGCTTCCGCGGATGGGCGCGAAGACCATCGAGAACATGAAGGAGGCGATCGCCTTCGCCGAGCAGGCGCGCGGCCGCATCCGGATCGGCGAGGCGATGCCGCTCGCGGACGCGCTCGTCGCCGAGCTCGGCGCGCTTCCCTTCGTCGAGAAGGTCGCCTTCGCGGGCAGCCTCCGCCGCGGCCGCGACACGATCGGCGACCTCGACATCCTCGCGTCCTCGACCGACGCGGCGCGCCTGATGCAGGTCTTCTGCGAGCGGCCCGAGGTCGCGCGCATCCTCGGCCACGGCGAGACGAAGTCGAGCGTCCTCACCCGCTCGGGCGTGCAGGTCGACCTGCGCGTCGTCCCGCTCGACCGGTTCGGGGCCGCGCTCCTCTACTTCACGGGAAGCAAGGAGCACAACATCCGCCTGCGCGAGCGCGCGATCGCGCAGGGCATGCGGCTCAACGAGTACGGGCTCTTCCGCGAGAACGCGAGCGGCGGGATCGACGAGGGCGCCGCGCCCGTCGCCGCCGCGACCGAGGAGGAGGTCTACGCCGCGCTCGGTCTCGACTGGATTCCGCCCACGATGCGCGAGGACCGCGGCGAGTGCGACGCGTTCGCGAAGGGCGCGGCGCATCCCGAACCGATCGCGCTCGCCGACATCCGCGCCGAGCTCCACAGCCATACGACCGCCTCCGACGGCTCGATGACGATCGACCGGCTCGTCGAGTGCGCGCGGGCGCGCGGCTTCCACACGATCGCGATCACCGACCACTCGAAGAGCCAGTTCCAGGCGAACGGCCTCGACGAGGCGCGGCTGCGGGCGCACATCGAGGCGATCCACGAGGCGCGCGCGCGGCATCCCGACATGCGGATCTGGGCGGGCAGCGAGGTCGACATCCTCTCGGACGGGTCGCTCGACTACGCGGACGACCTCCTCGCCGAACTCGACTGGGTGGTCGCGAGTCCGCACGCGGCGCTCAAGCAGGAACCGCGCGTCGCGACCGAGCGCCTCCTCCGCGCGATCCGCCACCCGCTCGTCCATGTGATCGGGCATCCGACGGGCCGCATCGTGAACGGCCGTCCCGGCCTCGAGCCCGCGATGGACGAACTCTTCGCCGCCGCCCGCGAGCACGGCACCGCCCTCGAGATCAACGCCCACCACATGCGCCTCGACCTCCGCGACACGCATGTGCGCGGCGCCGTCGACGCGGGCTGCATGCTCGCGATCGACTGCGACGTCCACAACCCCGACGACTTCGACGAACTCCGCTACGGCGTCCTCACCGCGCAGCGCGGCTGGCTCCCGAAGGCGCAGTGCCTGAACGCGATGGACGCGGATGCGCTCGAGGCGTGGCGCAAGAGGAAGCGGTAGGACGCGCTGCAGGCGCACCGACCACGCGGTGCGGAGCGGCCCATGCGAGACGCACGCGCCGGTCCCCGCGGAGGGAGAGGCCGGTCTCGCGGCTTGTCGATCGCCCCACGGAGAACCCGGGGGTAGCCGAGCCGAGGACCGTGAACGAAGCGGGGCGGCGCGCGGAATCCGCGCGCCGCCCCGTGGTTCGGGAATCGCACTCCTCGGAAGCCCCGCTCACTCGACGCAGCTGACGCCGAAGTACGAGAGCATCCACGCGAGATCGGACCCATCGGTGACGCCGTCGCCATCGATATCGCCGCCCGCTCCGCCCCACGACTCGAGCACGATCGCGAGATCCGACGCGCCGACGACCGCGTCATTGTCGAGGTCGATGGCCGCGCAGTTCGGCGTGAGCGCGACGGGGCGCAGATCGTCCGCCGCGCCCTCGAGCACGACGCGGTTGTTGTACGGCCGCAGCTCGTAGCCCGTCACCGTGAAGTCGGCGTCGCCGCTGTTCACCGGGAAGGTGTGCCAGTTCTGGAAGGAGACGCGGTACTCGCCCCCGTCGAGGCGCTCGATGTCGAACTCGAGGAAGCCGTAGTGCTTGCCGCCGCCGAGGAGCTGGTTGCCGCTCCAGGTCTCGGGCTCGCTCTGGTCGGCGCACCAGCGGTGGTACGGGTTCGGCGTCCACGCCTCGCCCTCGGGATTCAGCGGATTCAGGCGCCAGTTCGCGATGTTCGTCGCGACCGAGCCCGGCGCGTCCTCGACGCCACGCAGGCCGTCGCCCGCCGCGCCGACATCCCAGAGATGAACGCCGTATCCGTCGTTGTCGAGATCGAAGTAGCTCATCTCGGCGACCTCGCTGTGCCCGGTGAAGACGGCGGCGACGCGGTACTCCTCCATGAGCGGCGCGTAGATCCGCATCGCCTCACCCGACTGGTTGCTCGTCACGCTCGTGCCGTGGATGCCGCGGCTGAAGGGCGTGTGGTGCCACTGGACGAAGATGATGCGTCCCTCGGCGCGCGCGGCCTGGAGCTGCTCGACCGCCCAGTTCCACTGCGCGGTGCCGACGTTGAAGTCGGGAAGGTCGCCGTAGGGATAGCCGAGGAGCCACGCGCGGTTGGTGTCGCGGTTCTCGGGGAAGTTCACGTTCGTCGCCTGACCCGTCGGCGGCGCGACGTTGTCGTTGTCGCCGAGCGCGCCGACCGAGCAGAGGGTGAGGATCGTGACGGGACCGTAGTCGGTGCGGAAGTAGAGATCCTCGGCCGCGGGATCGTTGTTCGAGGGGTAGTCGAGGTAGCTCGACCACTGCCGCCGCGCGTACTGGACGAGCGGGTTGGCCGTGCCGTTGCCGCCGCCGTTGTAGATGCAGTTGTTGCCGATCGCGGCCACGAAGGGCATGCCGCTGAAGAGATCGTCGTACTCACCCGCGTTGTGGCGCCAGAACTCGTCCCAGCGGCGCTGGCACTCGTTGGCGGTGCCCTCGATGAGGTCGCCGGCGAAGATGAGCATGTCGGCGCCGCGCGCCTTCATGTTGGCGATGTTCTGGCGATATCCCTCGGTCTCCGAGAGGAAGTACTGGTCGCGCCCGCGGCCCGTACCTTCGGGCCGTCCGGTGCTCGCCGCGGTCTGCGGCGTCGTGCGCGCCCACTCGCGGAAGCGCGTGCGGCCACGGACGAGCGTCTCGCTGTCCGAGATCGCGAGGAAGCGCATCGTGCGGTCGGTTCCGACCGTCGGCGCGGTGCGGAAGGTGTTCGAGTAGGTCGATCCACCCTGCGTGACGGTGTAGGTGTATTCCGTGTCGGCGGCGAGGCCCGCGATCTGAACGCGGTGACGCCAGTTGCGCGCGGGCTGTCCCTTCGCGTCGAAGATCGCGGTGGTCGCGAAGGGGAACTCGCCGCCGGCGGCGAGCTCCCCCGCGATCTGGTAGTCGAGGACGGGATCGAGCTCGGGGGTCGACGCGAGGACCAGCGGCTTCTTCAGTCCGGGGCCCGAGACCGTGATCGAGCCGGGCAGATCGACGATCGTGAACCAGGTCAGCTGGATGCCGTCGGTGGTCGGATTGAGCTGGTACGGAAGGACGCGGAACTCGCCGATGTCGGCGGCGAGCGCGGCCGCGGGCGCGAACGCGAGCGGGGCGGCGGCAAGAAGGACACTCAGCAGTCGGGTACGGCTGGCCATGCGATGCTCCTCTTCGAGGTTTTCGGGATCGCCCGCGAAGTGGCGTGCGATCGGGGCGAAGCGTCGGATGGATGCGTTCAGGCGGCGCGGGAGAGGAGCGAGGAATACGCGCAGGCTCGGTCAACGCCGCGTGAGGCGATGCGTCAGACCGACGCGCCGATGCTGCGGACGCGAGGCGGCCTCGCTTTCGCTCCGACCGCATCCTGCCTCGCTTCGCCTCGCCCTGCCTCTCTTCGCCTCACATCGTGCCGCCGCGGGCGAGGTGGGATGGAGCGGAGCGGGCTTGCGTGCGATCGGGGGACGCGCGCACGCACCCCGCGCTACCCCACGTCGCCAAGCCCGAGCGCCTCGCCATAGGTCGCGAGCACCTTCCGCCGCAGGAGGTGCTCGCCGTCCTGCGCGAGGAGCGGGCTGCGCGCGATCCAGTCGGTCGCGTCGCGGCGGGCCTGCTCGAGGAGGCCGAGGTCCTTCGCGAGATCGGCGACCCGGAAGGGCGGCAGTCCGCTCTGCCGCGCACCGAAGAGTTCGCCCGGTCCGCGGATCGCGAGGTCGAGCTCGCTCACCTTGAAGCCGTCGTCGGTCGAGCGGATCGCCTCGAGGCGCGCGCGACCGTCGTCCGTCACGGGGTCGGCGACGAGAACGCAGACGCCGCCCTTCGGCCCGCGCCCGACGCGCCCGCGCAGCTGGTGGAGCTGCGCGAGTCCGAAGCGTTCGGCGTGCTCGATGACCATCACGGTCGCGTTCGGAACATCGACGCCGACCTCGATCACGACCGTCGCGACGAGCGCGTCGATCTCGCCCCTTCGGAAGCGATCCATCACCTCGTCGCGCTCGGCGGGCTTCATGCGCCCGTGGATCCCCGCGAGCCGCGCGCCCGCGAGCGGACCCTTCGCGAGCCGCGCGAGATGTCCCGCGACATCCTTGAGCCCGAGATCCGACTCCTCGACCGCGGGCACCACGATGAACGCCTGCTCGCCCTTCGCGACGCGCGCCGCGACGAACCCGTACGCCTCGCCCGCCCGCGACTCGGGCAGCACGCGCGTATGGACGGGCGAACGGTCCTTCGGCCGATGGCGGATCGTGCTCACATCGAGGTCGCCGTAGACCGTGAGCGAGAGCGTGCGCGGGATCGGCGTCGCCGTCATCACCAGCATGTGCGGCGTCTGTCCGGCGGGCGCCTTTCCGCGCAGCTCCGCCCGCTGCGCGACGCCGAAACGGTGCTGCTCGTCGACGACCGCGAGGGCGAGCGCGTGGAAGCGGATGTCGCCCGTCAGGAGCGCGTGCGTTCCGACGACGATGTCGACCTCGCCCATCGCGAGGAGATCGCGGATCCGCGCGCGCTCGCCCGCCGCGAGGCTTCCCGTGAGGAGCGCGACCGACACGCCCGTTCCCTCGAGAAACCGCGAGATCGACGCGAAGTGCTGCTCGGCGAGCAGCTCGGTCGGCGCCATCATCGCCGCCTGGTGGCGGTTCGCGACCGCGACGAGCATCGACGCGAGCGCGACCGCCGTCTTCCCCGCGCCGACATCGCCCTGGAGCAGCCGGTTCATCGGCCGCGCGGCGGCGAGATCCTTCGCGATCTCGAGGAAGGTCGCACGCTGGTCGGGCGTGAATTCGTAGGGGAACCGCGCGAGGATCTCGCGCTCGACCGCCGCGCCCATCGGGAGTTTCGGCGCGCCCTGCGCGTCGCGCATCCGCCGCTTGATCGCGACCGCGAGCTGGAGGACGAGGAGCTCGTCGTAGGCGAGGCGCGTGCGCGCGCGGCCGAAGTCGCCGAGGTCGGCGGGCGCGTGCATGCCGCGGTACGCCTCGCCGATCCCGACGAGCCCGCGCGCCGCGAGAAGGGTCTCGGGGAGGACCTCGGGAATCGCCGCGCAGGCGGGCGCGAGGACCGCCGCCACCGCCTGCTCGATCACGCGCGACGGGAGCGCCTCGCTCGACGGGTAGACCGGCCGCAGCCGGTCGCTGCGCGCATCGGGTGCCGCGCCCTCGTCGACGACCTCGCTCCACTTCGGATTCGCGAACTCGAGGTAGCCGCGCTCGAGCTTCGCGCGGCCCTCGACGATTCCCTGGCGCCCGGGATGGAGCTTCCCGCGGAGCCAGGGCATGTTGAAGAAGACGAGTCGCGCGGTGCCCGTGCCGTCGTCGAGCGTCGCCTCGATGCGCGGTCGCGGGCCGAATCCCGGCCGCACCGCGGCGATCGTGCCGCGCACCGCGATATTCGCCGCGCGCTCGGCGGCGGGCATCGCCTCGAGCGCCGCGCGGTGCGACTCGATGGTGTCCTCGCCGTGCTCCGCCTCGACGCGGAAGGGGAAGTGGCGCAGCAGGTCGGCGACCGTCGCGATCCCGAGTTCGGCGAACGCGCGCGCGCGCGCCGCACCCACGCCGGGCAGCGACGCGACCTCCACACCGAGGATGCCAGCGACCGTTCCGGCCATCGTCACGCTCGTCCTTCCTCGAACCTCGCGAACCCCTCGACGCTCGCGAGTCCCTCGACGCTCGCGAATCCCTCGATCCTCGCGCACCCCGCGACGCCTTCCCGCAGCCCCGCACGACGCGACGCCGGCTGCCCGCTCCTCCCGAAGCGACCGTCGCCCGACGACGCCGCGCGCCACCCGCGGCATCCCGTCGCGTCGCCGCCCGAGGCCGCCACCAACCGTACCATAGCCCCCCGTGCCGCCGCCTCCGTTCGATCCCAACCGCGCCAAGGGCGACCCGTTCCTCGGCGGGCTCTTCGACCCGACGCCCGTCGCGAAGGCGAAGCCGCCCGCGCCGCCGCCCGTGGGTGGACGGCCGACTCCAGCCGCCGGCGGCGGTGGATCCGCGCGATCGGCGGAGGCCGCACCGCCCCCGCAGACGGACGCGCCCGCGCCGCCCGCGCGCGCCCCGTCGAAGCCCGCCGAACTCTCCGTCACCGACTTCAGCGACCTCATCTCGCGCACGCTCGAGGAGGGCATGCGCGGGCAGTTCCGCGTGCACGGCGAGATCGCGAACCTCTCGAAGCGCAACCACTGGTACTTCTCGATCAAGGACGCGAAGTCGGTCCTCTCCTGCGTGATGTGGCAGTCGGATGTCGCGCGCACCGCGCACCACCCGCGCGAGGGCGACGCCGTCGTCGTCACCGGGCGCATCGCCCACTACGGGCCGCAGGGGCGCACGCAGCTCGTCGCCTCGCGCGTCGAGCCGTTCGGCGTCGGCGCGCTCGAGCTCGAGTTCCAGCGCCTCGTCGCCGAGCTGCGCGCGCTCGGCTACTTCGACGAGGACCGCAAGCGACCGCTTCCCGCGATGCCGCGGCGGATCGCCGTCGTCACGAGCGCCGCGGGCGCCGCCCTCCAGGATGTCCTCCGCACCGCGCGCGAGCGCTGCCCGATGGTCGACTTCACCGTCGTCGATGTGCGCGTCCAGGGCGCGGGCGCCGCCGAGGAGGTCGCGCGCGCGCTCGACGCGCTCGGCCGCCGTCACCGCGCACTCGCGATCGACGCCGTCGTCGTCACCCGCGGCGGCGGCAGCCGCGAGGACCTCTGGGCGTTCAACGAGCGGATCGTCGCCGAGGCCGCCTACCGACTGCCGATCCCGCTCGTCGCCGCGATCGGGCACGAGGTCGACACGAGCGTCATCGAGCTCGTCGCCGACTGCCGCGCGAGCACGCCCACGCAGGCGGTGATGAAGCTCCTCCCCGATCTCGGCGAGGTGCGCGCGCGTCTCGAGCGCACCTCGCGCGACCTCCGCAACGCCATGCGATGGTCGATCGAGACGCGGCGGAGGGATCTCGACACCCTCGCCGACGCGCCCGAACTCGCGTCGCCCGAACTCAGGATCGCGGGTGCGCGCGAGCGCCTCGCGCAGCTCGGGCGCCGCCTCGAGCGCGCGACCGGCGACGCGATCCGCGCCGAGCGACGCACGCTCGAACGCCTCGCGCCGCTCGTCGCCCGCGCGAATCCCGCGGCCCGCCTCGCCTCGGCGCGCGCCACCCTCGCGGCGACGGCGCCGCGCCTCGCCCGCGCGATCGCGCAGCGCCTCGCGACCACGCGCACGCGGCTCGAGCACGCGTCCGTGCGGCTCTCGGCATCGGGCCCCGAGCGGACGCTCGCGCGCGGCTACGCGATCGTCACGGGCCCCGACGGCCGCGTCGCGCGCGAGGCCGCCGCGTTCGCCGCAGGCGACCTCCTCGCGATCACCCTCGCGCGCGGCACCGTCGCCACGCGGGTCGAATCGGTCCGCATGCCCGCGAGTCCGACCGATCGACCATCGGACGCCGCACGCGGCAAGGGCGGCTGACCCACCGCACCACCGTCCGAAACCCGTATGCTCGCGGCGCGGATCCCGCGCGCGAGACACGAGCACGAGACACGACCACGCAACACGCCCCGACGCACCGACACGCGCGATCGCGCCCCGACGCACGCCCGATCGAGACCGACAGCGAAGCACCGACGACGCGCCCACCCGACCGACCCCACCGCGCGTCGCGCGAGGAACGCGCGGGAACGCCGCGACAGGAAGAGCACCACGATGGCCCGCAAGAAGGACGCAGACTCCACCTCCGCCGACCAGAGCCGCTCGCCGATCCTCACGGGTCTCACCTAC
>JBJOHC010000204.1:0-7538 GCA_046047955.1 Planctomycetota bacterium | reverse complement strand
TGACGACGCCATCCGCGTTGAGGTCGGCCGCGCAGCCCGCGCCGGCGCACGGGCCCCACGCGTCGAGCATGATCGAAAGGTCGGCACCACCGACGAGCCCGTCGTCATTGATGTCACCGCTGCAGCCACCCGACTGCGCCACCGCCGCGTGGCAGAGGGCGCCGATCGAGAGGAGTGCGACCAGCGCCTGGCGCGCGCGGAATCGGACGGTCGAGTGCATGGCGGGCCCCTGCTCGAGAAGACGCGGGGCCGCGGGGGGACGCACCCCGAGGCCGCCGGCACGGCAAACCCTACTTCCGCGGTGGATCAAGTCAAGCGCCGGCCGACGCCTTGCAATTGGATCGTCGCGCCGACGCGCGGTGCGGCCCGGCGGAGAGGCGGTCGCTGGCTCGTGCCGCTCGTCGGGGCTGGCGCATCGTGCGGCCCTCTGGCGGCCACACGAGTGCGATCGGGGCGCCGCCCGTTCCGACGCCCGCGGCGCTCCGACATCGGGCACCCGCGGCGTGCGACCGCGTTCGTCCCCACGCCACCGCGATCGACGAACCCCCCACGCTTCGCGTGGGTGCCCGACGTCTTCAGACGTCGGAACACGGACCGCCGGCATGGCGCCTCGACAACGACCGCTTCTCGCCAGCGGGCGATGCGTCGACCGTTGGGGATCCCCTCGGGACGGCGGCATCCGCGACTCCCTACCCTGCGCGCGATGACCGCGCCCGTCGGCCCGCCGCCGCCCGCCCCCGCCGCCCCGCTCACCGTGTTCGCGGGGCCGATGTTCGCGGGGAAGACGACCGAGCTCCTGCGGCGGATCGCGGCGGCGCGTGACGCGGGGCTTCTGGTCGCCGTCGCGAAGCCTGCGCGCGACACGCGCTATTCGGCGGCGCATCTCGTGTCGCACACGGGACTGTGCGTCGAGGCGGTGCCCGTCGGGCGGGCGGAGGACCTGCTCGCGCTCGCGAACCGGGCCGTCGTTCGCGCGATCTCGAACGACGTGGGTGGCGACGAGGAACGCGCGGCCCGCGCCGCTCGCGGCGGCGTTGTCGAAGTCGAACCGCTCCCGACCGCCTCCCGCCCCATCGACCTCCTCGCCATCGACGAGATCCACTTCTTCGCCGCCGACGCCGTCGCGCCCATCGCCGCGCTGCGCGCGCAGGGTGTCGCGGTCGTCGTCGCGGGCTGCGACCTCGACCACTTCGGCGAGGTCTTCGCGCCCTTCGACGCGCTTCTCCCGCTCGCGACCGAAGTCGTGCGCCTCACCGGCGACTGCGCGCGCTGCGGCGCGCCGAGCACGCACAGCGAGCGCCTCGTCGCCGCGACCGAACGGATCATCGTCGGCGGCGCGGCCGAGTTCGTCGCGACCTGCGCGGCGTGCTTCAGGCCGAGCCGTCGTTGACGACGACGAGGTCCGCGCCCCGCCGGTACCGCTCGGCGTGGCGCGCGTAGGTCGGCTCGGCGACGGTGTCGAAGAAGTGCGCGAGGTACTCGAGCGGCCACGGACGCTCGCCCGCCGACTCGCGCGCGACGGCGCGATTCCAGCGGACCTCGCGCGGCGCCTCGACGAAGACCGAGAGATCGATCCGCGCGCGCGCGGTCTCGTGGAGCGCGTGCAGCCCCTCGACGACGACGAGCGGTGCGGGCGCGAGCCGCGTCTCGCCCTCGCGGCGATGCGTCTCGAAGGTCCAGCGCGGCACCGTCGCCACGCGGCCCGCGCGCAGATCGTCGAGATCGGCGGCGAGCCGCGCGAGGTCCGACGACTCGGGCAGGTCGCGCAGATGTTCGGGCGTCGCGTCGTAGTCGGGCAGATAGTGGTCGGTCGACACGATCCGCGCCTCGACGCCCGCGACGAGGGGCGCGCGCTCGACGATCGCCGCCGCGAGCCGCGACTTCCCCGCCGCGACCGCCCCCGTCACGCCGACGACGACCACGCTTTCGCCCACCGCCCGCCCGCGCCACGCCGCGGCGAGGATCCGCTCGACCGCGTGCGGCCACGCGACCGTCCGGCCGCCGTCCGCCTCGGCGGAAGTCCGAGCCTGCCCGTGGTGCATGCGGTCGCGCCCGTCGCTCACGCGCGCGAGGATACGGTCGCGGCGGACGCGGCGCGCCCCCCCGCCGCATTGCGGCGCACCACGGCGGCGGACGCCACGCCACCACCGCCGCCCCGCCACTTCACGACCCCATCTCCCTCGCCCCCGCCACGCCATCGCCACACCGTCGCCATCACGCCTCCACGCCCCCCCACCCCCCGCGCGGTATCGTCCGCCCATGGACCGCCTCACGGGACTCCTCGGCGTCGCCACCCTCCTCGGCGCCGCGCTCCTCCTCTCGAAGGACCGCGCGGGCATCCGCTGGCGCACCGTCGGCGCGGGGCTCCTCCTCCAGTTCGCGCTCGCCTTCCTCCTCCTTCGCTTCGCGCCCGTCGTCGCGGCGTTCGACCTGCTCGCGGCGGCGGTCGCGAAGGTCATCTCCTTCGCCGACGAGGGCACGCGCTTCCTCTTCGGCTCGCTCGCCGAGCCGTCGGGCGCGTGGGGATTCGTCTTCGCGGTGAAGGTCCTCCCGATCATCGTCTTCTTCGCGGCGCTGATGGGCGTCCTCTACCACCTCGGCGTCATGCAGCGGCTCATCGCGCTCCTCGCGCTCCTCCTGCGCCGAACGCTCGGCGTGTCGGGCGTCGAGGCGATGTCGGCCGCGGCGAACGTGTTCGTCGGCCAGACCGAGGCGCCCCTCACCGTGCGCCCCTACATCGCGCGCATGACGCGTTCGCAGCTCATGTGCGTGATGACGGGCGGCTTCGCGACGATCGCGGGCAGCGTCATGGCCGCGTACATCTCGATGCTCGGCGGCGACGATCCCGCGGCGCGCACGCTCGTCGCGAAGCACTTCATGACCGCCTGCGTGATGAGCGCCCCCGCCGCGATCCTCTTCGCGAAGATCATGCTGCCCGAGCGCGACGAGCCCGTCGACGAACTCCCGGGCGCGCGCGCCGCGCCGCCGCGGACGACCTCGAACGCGCTCGACGCCGCCGCCGAGGGCGCGACCGACGGCCTCCGCCTCGCCCTCAATGTCGGCGCGATGCTCGTCGCGTTCGTGTCGCTCATCGCGCTCGTGAACTGGCCGCTCGCGGCGCTGAGCGAACTCGAGCTCTCCTGGCTTCCGATCGCGAGCTGGCGCACCGAGCTCGGCCTTCCCGTCCTCACCTTCCAGAACATCCTCGGCGCGATCCTCCAGCCCCTCGCGTGGCTCATGGGTGGCGGCGCCGAGAGCGCGAAGCTCGGCGCGTGGATGGGCGAGGCGGTGATCGCGACCGAGTTCGTCGCCTACGCCGATCTCGCGGGCGCGATCGCGGCGGGCGAGGTCGCGCCGCGCACGCAGCTCATCGCGACCTTCGCGCTCTGCGGCTTCGCGAACCTGCCCTCGATCGCGATCCAGATCGGCGGGCTCGGCGCGATGGCGCCAGAACGCCGCGCCGATCTCGCCTCGCTCGCGCCGCGCGCGATGATCGCGGGCGCGTTCGCCTGCTGGACGACGGGCGCGGTCGCGGGCGTTCTCGCGCCGTGAGGGGCGGCGTCACGCACGGCGTCCTTCGCCGCGAACGCCCCCGTCAGAACCGGTTCGCCTCGACGGGCCGCTGCTCGATCTGGATGAAGAGGCTCTTCACCTCGCCGTCGCGGAAGACCTCGATCGGCACCTGCACGCCTGCGAAGTAGTAGAGCGACTGCTGGAAGTCGACGACGGAGAAGATCTTCACGCCGTTCACCGAGAGGAGGAAGTCGCCCTGGCGGACGCCCGCCTTCGTCGCGGGGCTCGGCGTGTAGACATCGTCGATGAAGATGCCGTATTCGGGCTTCGCGAGCGCCGCGAAGCGCTCGGCGCCGAGGCGCCCCTCGAGCTCCTTCTTCGAGAGCACCGAGAAGCCCATCCACGGCGACACGTTCGAGCGCTTCTTCACGATCGCCTCGCCGACGCCGAGGACCGTGTCGATCTGCATCGCGTAGGTGACCTGCGGAAGCGGCGCGGGGCGCGCGAGCGGGTCGAGCGACGGCGGCGGCACGAGAAGTCCGACGACCTCGCCCATCCGGTTCACGAGCGGCCCGCCGACCGTCCCCGGATCGATCGCCATGCTCGCGTGGATGAACGACCCCGTGAGATCGGCCTGGTAGCACGCGGCCGCGGGCATCGCCATGATCGCGCCCGGCGCGAAGGTGCGCGACGAGCCGTACGGATCGCCGAAGGCGAAGACGGGTTCGCCCGTGTCGAGCGCGTCGACCGAGCCGAACTTCGCGGGCACGAGATCGGCGCCCTTCTGGTTCGCCGCGAGCTTCGGACGGAGGACGGCGATGTTGATCGTCGGCTCGCTGCCCACCACCTCGGCGAGGTAGCGGTTCCCCTCGCTCGACTCGACCTCGATGATGTCGGCGAAGCCGCCGAGCGGGTTGTTGAGCGGCGTGCGGCAGCAGAGGACCGTGCCGTCGGCGGCGACGAAGCCGCTCGAGACGACGGCGCGCTCGTGGCCGGGGTGGACCTCCTCGTCCTCGATCTCCCACTCGCCCTCGGGGCGCGCGCGATCCTCGGGGTACTTCAGGTAGGTGATGACGCTCACGACCGACGGGCGGACCTTCGTCTCGAGGGCGCGGTTCGCGGCGGCGAGCGCGGCGAAGAGGTCCGTGGGTTCGTCGGAACGCGCGCCGACGGCCGTCGTCGCGGGCGCGGATGCCGCGCTCGCGGTCGCGCGTGCGGCGGTCGCCAGGGCGCCGACCATGGCGCATGCGGCGAGAAGGACGGAGACGAACGGCGCGGGAAGGGCGGACCGAATCATGAGTCGCGGAGGATCGCCTCGGCCGATGTGCCTTCCGCAATCGGCGTGCAAGCGTTCGGTTCAGGCCGTGCGAGCGTGGACGAACCTGAACACGGTCGGTGTTTCATGCGGCGATGCGCTCCGCTCTCCGCCTTGCGGTTCCTCCCTTCGTCCTCGGACTCGCGACCCTCGCGCCGGCCGCGGCGCAGGAGGACGGCGCGCGTGCGGCGCAGGCGGGCGACGCGCGCGCGGAGGAGCGCGGCGCCGACGCCGCCCCCGCCCCCGCCATCGCCATCGACGACGCGCTCCGCCTCGCCGTCGTGCGTCACGAGGCCGCGATCGCCGCCGCCGCGTACGCGCGCGCGCTCGAGTCGGCGAAGGTCCTGCGCGCATCGATCGCCGCCTTCTGCGCCGCGCCCGACGAGGCGCTCCTCGCGCGCGCCCGTGCGAACTGGATCGCCGCGCGCCGCGACTACGGCCGCACCGAGGTCCACCGCTTCGGCGGCGGCCCGATCGACCGGCCGCGCGGCGGCGTCGAGACCTTCGTGAACGCGTGGCCCGTCGACGAGGCGTACATCGATCGCGTCGACGGCGCGGCGGGCGCGGGGATCATCGGCACGCCCGCGAAGTACCCGATCCTCGGCCGCGCGGTGCTGCGGCTTCACAACCAGCGCGGCGGCGAGACGAATGTCTGCACGGGCTGGCACGCGATCGAGTTCCTCCTCTGGGGACAGGACCGTTCGGAAACGGGTCCGGGCGACCGTCCCGCGAGCGACTTCGTCGACGGCGGCGCGCCGTTCGCCGACCGGCGCCGCGAGTATCTCGCCGAGATCGCCGACCTCCTCGTCGAGGATCTCGCGAAGGTCGCCGACCAGTGGCGTGCGGCGGAGGGCGAGCGGCCCGCGGGGGCGCATCGCGCGGCGTTCGAAGGAGAGCCGCGCGACGCGCTGGGGAGAGAGCCGCGCGACGCGCGCGAACGCGATCCGCGCAAGTCCCTCGAGGCGATCCTCACCGGCGTCTCGCTCCTCACGGCCTTCGAGATGTCGGGCGAACGGCTCGCGGTCGCGATCGAGACGGGCGACCAGGAGGAGGAGCACTCCTGCTTCAGCGACACGACGCACCTCGACTTCCTCGCGAACATCGAGGGCGTCGCGAAGGTCGTGCGCGGCGACGGCGGCCCGGGCCTCCTCGCCCTCGCGCGCGCCGAGGCGCCCGCGCAGGCGGAGCCCGTCGAACGCGCACTCGCGCGGGCCGAGCAGGCGATCGCCGCGATGCCCGCACCGTTCGACCAGGCGATCCGCGCACCCGAGGGTTCGCCCGAGCGCGCGAAGCTCGTCGAGGCGCTCGAGTCGATCGAGGCGCTCGGCGAGGCGATCGGCGCGCTCGCACGGGCGCTCGGCTTCGACCTGCCGACGGAGCCGAACGGATGACGCGGCGCGCGCGCGGTGGCCCCGCGACGGACGCGTGCGCCGCAGATCGCACCGCGCGTGATGCGCGCGACCTCACGCGCCCGAGGCGCCACGCCGCGTGCGGCACGCGGCCCGCGGCGGCGCTCGCCATGCTCGCGCTGGCCGCGGGTTCTCCGCCGGCGGAGGTCGCACCCGCCATGCCGCGCGACGGCCGCCTCGGCGGCCCCGCGACCGTCGCCGTCGACGGACCGCACGCCTTCAGCCTCCCCATCCCCGGGCTCTCGCGCGAGGAGCGCCGCGCGTTCAGCGTCGGCAACTCGTTCTTCCGCGACAACTGGGTCGCCGCGCCCGCGAGCGCCGAGGGCCGCGACGGGCTGGGCCCCCTCTTCAACGCGAACTCGTGCAGCGCCTGCCACGCCGACGACGGCCGCGGCCGCCCGCCCGCGGACGGCGAGCGCGGGACGGGACTCGTCGTCTTCGCGAGTCCGCGCGAGGCGGACGGCGCGCCGCATCTCGTCTACGGCCACCAGCTGCAGGACCAGGCGATCGACGGCGTCGCGCCCGAGGTCTCGATCACGCTCGCGCCGCGCGTCGTGCGTGGCGCCTACGGCGACGGCACGCCCTACGAACTCGTCGACTGGCGCATCGCGCTCGCGGACGCGGCGTACGGCCCGCTCGGTGACCTGCGGCTCTCGCCACGGATCGGACAGCAGCTCGTCGGCGTCGGCCTCCTCGAGGCGGTCGACGACGCCGCGATCCTCGCGCGCGAGGACCTCGACGACCGCGACGGCGACGGCATCTCGGGTCGCGCGCACCGCGTGACGGGCGCCGACGGCACCCGCGGCCTCGGGCGCTTCGGCTGGAAGGCGTCGCAGCCAACGCTCGAGGCGCAGGTCGTCGCGGCGCTCCACGAGGACATCGGCATCACGAGCGACGCGCGGCCCGGCGAGGCGCTCTCGACGATCGAGCGCGGCGCGATCACCGCGCCCTCGGGCGGCGCGCCCGAGATCGACGCCCGCAAGATCGCCCGCATCGCCCACTACTGCCGCGTGCTCGCGGTGCCCGCCCAGCGCGGCGGCGCCGACGACGCGGGGCGCGCGGCGATCGCACGCGGCGCGCGGCTCTTCGCGGACGCGGGCTGCGCCGCCTGCCACGCGCCCACGATGCGGACGGGCCCCGACTCGCCGATCGCCCTCCTCCGCGAGGTCGAGTTCCACCCGTTCACCGACCTCCTCCTCCACGACATGGGCGACGGACTCGCCGACGACCGCCGCGACGGCGACGCCTCGGGCCGCGAATGGCGCACGGCGCCCCTCTGGGGGATCGGCCTCGTCGAGACG
>JBJOHC010000203.1:0-8235 GCA_046047955.1 Planctomycetota bacterium | reverse complement strand
GGCAGGTCGCCCGCCGGGAGCGAGGTGAAGCTCGCCGCCGTCGCCGCGACCATCGACTCGAGTCCGCCGAGGGCGAGGAAGGTCGCGAGCGCGAGGAAGAAGAGGATCTGCTCGAGCGCGTCCGACTCGTCGCCGAGCGCGGGGTTGTAGAAGCGCGCGAAGCCGAGCCCGATCTGCTGGCCCATCGTGAGGCCGCCGAACTGCGCGGCGAGGATCGGGCTCGAGGCGAGGAGCCCGATGAAGGCGCCGAGCCCGAGCTCGAGCGCGACGAAGGGAAGCGCCATGCCGAGCGAGAGTCCCGGGCCGGCCTCGACGCCCGCCGCGACCGACGGGTAGATCGCGAGCCCGAGCGCGGCGACGAGGAGCCCCTTGATCCGCATGGGGATCGCCGGCGACGAGAGCACCGGCCCGTGGATCGCGAGACCCGACACCCGCGCGACGACCATGGTCGCGGGCACGAGGTGCTGGGAGAGGGTCTCGATCGCGCCCATCGCGTCAGGCTCCCG
The DNA here is from genome assembly GCA_046047955.1 of Planctomycetota bacterium. GTDB lineage: Bacteria > Planctomycetota > Phycisphaerae > Phycisphaerales > SM1A02 > QWPT01. The sequence goes on along the minus strand of JBJOHC010000203.1, from coordinate 7,729 downwards.
TGGCGGGACTCCAGCTGAACATCTCGGCGGCGAACTCCATGAGCTTCGCCGTCATCCAGGAGAGGAGCGCGACGGTGGTCGCCACCATCGCGAGGATCTTGGGGACGAAGACGAGCGTCTGCTCCTGGATCTGCGTCACCGCCTGCATCACGCTGATCACGAGACCGACCACGAGGCCGACCACGAGGATCGGCGCGCAGATGAGGAGCATCAGCAGGAAGGTGTCGCGGACCGCGTCGATCGCCTCGAGATCCATCAGCCGCCTCCGATCGGAGCGAGGACGCCCGAGAGGAGCGATCCGGCGACGAGCGTCCAGCCGTCGACGAGCACGAAGAGAAGCAGCTTGAACGGCAGCGACACGAGGACCGGCGGCAGCATCATCATGCCCATCGAGACGAGGATGCTCGCGATCACCATGTCGATCACGAGGAACGGCAGGTAGATGCGGAAGCCGATGAGGAACGAGGTCTTGAGCTCGCTGATCACGAACGCGGGAACGAGCGAGAGCATGTCGACGTCGCGCTCCCAGGTCAGCCGCTCGGGTTCGCTCGTGTCGACGCCGCGGTGATCGAGGATCATCAGCACCGTCGGCACGTTCCCCGTCGCCTCGATCTGCGCGATCATGAAGTCGCGGAGCGGCGCCTTCGCTCCGTCCCACGCGGCCATCTGGTCGCGCTGCTCGCCGCGCGCGTACGGCCCGAGCCCCTCGTTCCACATCCGCGAGAAGGTCGGCCCCATCGAGACGCAGGTGAGGAGGACCGAGAGTCCGACCACCACCTGCGACGGCGGCAGCGACTGCGTGCCGAGCGCCTGGCGCAGGAGCCCGAGGACGACCACCATCCGCGTGAAGCTGGTGCAGAGGATCAGGATCGCGGGCGCGACCGTGAGGACCGTCAGCAGCAGGACGATGTTGAGCGCGGCGCTGAGACCGCCCTCGAAGCCGGGCACATTCCGCGCGGCATCCTCGAGGACGCCGATCGGATTCAGCGAGTCGAGCGGCTCCGCCGCCTGCGCGAGAAGGGCGATCATCGGCGCGCCCCCTGCCGCGTCAGGTCGACGGTCTCGATCTCGGCCGAACGGAACGCCTCGGGGAGGACCGAGCGGACATCGCCGCGCCGCACGGGAGCCTCGGGCGCGCGGGCGACCGCGCGTCCGGCGCCACCGCGCGGCGTGACGCGGTCGGGCACCGCGCGCTCGGCGGCGTCGAACTCCCGCGCGGACCCGCGCAGAAGCGCGTCGAAGGAGAACGCCTGCGTTCCACGCCGCCCCGCCTCGCAACGCGCACGGAGGTCGGCGACCTCGTCGGGGTCGCTCACTTCGCCGAGCGTGGTCACGGCCTGCGCGGTCTGGTGGGTCACCAGGATCCGTCGCCCGACCTCGAGAAGGACGATCTGCTGCCCACGCGCGAGCGGGTAGCGCGCGAGCACGGCGACGACGCCCGACGGTCCGCGCGCACCCGACGCCGCGCCGCCGAAGCGCCGCACGACGCTGCGCGCGAGGACGATCGCGAGGAGCGTCGCGCCGAGCGCGGCCGCCGTCGGCAGCACCTCACCGAAGAGGACGCCCTTTCCTTCGGACGACGCGCCAGCACCGAGAAGCGGACGCGCGTCGGCGGCGGGAGCGGGAGCGGATGCGAAGAGCGGACGGGCGGGGTCCGCCGCGCGCTTCGCCTCATCCGCGAGATCGCGCGGCGCGTCGTTCACCAGCGCCTGCGCCGCATCGCGTGACGCGCCGGCCTCTCCGTCGCGCACCACCTCAGGAGTGACCTCAGGCGTGAATTCGGGCAGCCCGCCGAGGACACCTCGGTCGAGACCTCCGACGGGCGCCACCTCGATCGCAGCCACCTGCGCCCGCGCCATCCCGGCTGCGAGCAACGCGACCGCCGCCATCGCGACGACGCGCGTCATGTCCATCATGCGGATGCCGGTTGCAATCGTCGCCATCTCGTGGGGCCTTCCTGGCCATGCGGGGCGGCTCCGCCGTCCCTCGCGCGCATGCGCGCCATCCGTCCGAACCGCTCGCTCGACCGTCAGCCGCGGCATCCGCCGCGTCGGAATCGCGCGAGCAGCACCCCTCGATCCTCAACCATCGAGCGGCTCGAGGATCTCGCTCACGCGCACGCAGAAGTTCTCGTTGAGAACGAGCACCTCGCCGCGCGCGATGCGGCGGCCGTTCACATAGATGTCGACGGGGTCTCCCGCGGCCTTGTCGAGCTCGACGACCGAATCGGCGTTCAGCCGGAGGACATCCTCGACGAGCATCCGTGTGCGACCGAGCTCGATGCGCACCTGGAGCGAGACATCGCCAAGAAGCCCGATGCCCGCAGCGGACGCGCTCGCGCCCGCGGGATGACCGAAGTCGGGGAGCCCGACCGGCGCCGCGCCGGCTGGATCGCCTGGCGCCCCCGGGGAGCTGGTCGTCGGATGGGTGGTGGAGTCCGCCACAAGTGCCTCCTTCAGGCTCCGCCTGAAGTCCGCCTGACCTCCGTGCCGCGGACATCCTGTCCACGGTCGCGCACGGGAGGTGGGAGCATCGGTCGCGCAGGGTCTGCGCCTGCAGAGAATGCTCCGCGCGGGTTCGGCCTTTCACGCGCGGATCCTGCGCGACGGCTCAGCGGTTGACGCGGACGCCCGTTCCGACGATCAGGATGCACTTCTCGACGACCTGCCGGTCCGTGTCGCCCGCGAGGTCCTTCAGCCGGGTCCGCAGCGCCGACTCGATGCGCCGCGCGAGGGTGTCGTGGGTCGGCTCCTGGAAGTGATGGGGCTCGGCGGTGCGCCAGATGCCCGCGATCTCGGAACGGAGGTCGTTCTTGTTGGCCTCGATGTACTTGCCCGCGTCCTCCGCGAAGCGCCCGCCGACCTTCACGAAGACCTCGGCGCGGTAGAGATAGGCGATTCCCGTCCGATCGTTCACGAGGCGGTCGTCGAGCACGGGGAGTTCGACCGCGGGCAGCGCGTCCTTCTCGTCGACGGGCGGCAGATCGATGCTCGCCTCGGTCGACTTGGGGCCCGCGAGCGAGAAGACCCCGACGAGCACCGCCGCCTCGACGGCGAGAAGCGCCACGGTCACGAGCGCGAACTTGAAGCCGCCCTTCTTCGCGGGCTTGGCGTCGGATTCGGCTCCGGCTTCGGGCTTCTTGTCGGCCATGGGACTTCTCCTTGGACCCGTTCCCGGGCGACTCGCAGGCGGCACGCGGCATGCGCCGCACGGCGCATGCGGGCCACTTCTTGCGGCCCACTTCGGTTCGGATCGGGCCAAGCGGGGCACGACTTGAGCGGCGAAGCCCCCGAAACGGGAGTTCCACGGCGCCGAGCGCCCGCATCCGAGCCGCGCCGCGTCCGCCCACGGTCGACCGCGCCGCCGCCCCAGCCGCGTCGTCCCACCACCCCGCAGAGCGCCAATCGGACCCCACATCGAATCTCGGATCGGGCCTCACAACAGACCTCGAACCTCCAGGCGCGCCGAATCGCCTCCGAGCGGCCGCCCGGCCGCACTCAACGCGTCCGAAGTGGCGCGGGCAGCAGGACTTCGAGCGCCCGCGGCTCGACATGAAGATCGAGCCTCCGCACCTCGCCGCCAAGGACCGCGTCCCCGTCGCACTGGACCCCCGCCGCCGGATCGAGCCAGATCCGCACCTGGCGCCCGCGTCGCATCCGCACCCGCGGATGGCGCGCGTGGAGCCCCGTTCGAAGGAGCGCTGCCCACGGGAGGAGCCCGATCGCCCGCTCAACGGGGATGTGGACGGCATCGAGAAGCCCGTCGTCGGGCACCGCCTCGCACGCGGGATTCAGCCGCACGCCGTAGTCGCGGTGGTTTCCGACCACGACGAGGCCCGGTCCGAGCGCTTCCGCCTCGCCGTCGATCTCCCAGACGACCTCGCTCGCCCGCCACGAGCCGAGGAGGCGCAGGATGGGACGCAGGTACGAGAGGTGCGAGATCGACCCGCGCCGGTTGCGCGAAAGCTCGTGGACGACCTCGGCATCGAACCCGACCGAGGCCATGAGGACGAAGGGTTCGCCGTTCACCCGCCCGAGGTCGACCCGCGTCGTGCGACCCGCGACCAGCGCGGCGACCACGGCGTGCGGATCGGTCGTCATGCCGTAGGCGCGGGCGAAGAGGTTCTCCGTGCCGCACGGGGCGTGCCAGACGGGGAGCCCCGCGCGCACCGCCTCGGGCGCCACCATGCGGAGGGCACCGTCGCCACCCGCGACGACGATCGCCCGGATCCCAGGGACCAGCCGAGGGCGGAGCCACTGCTCCGCAGGGGCGCGCTCGGTCGGAAGCAGTTCGACGTCGAGCCCATCCGCCTCGAGCCCCGTGCGGAGCCGTTGCGCGGCCGCGAGCGCCCGCCCCGCGCCCGAAATCGGATTGAAGACGATCGCGATCGGCACGCCACCCTCCGCTCCCGGCCGGCCGCCCCGTTTGAGCAGACCCGCCGTTCGCGCGTACTATCGGCCTCATGCGACGGACCGCTTCGACCTTCCTCCTCCCGCGCCCGATCCGCGGCGCGCGGGCGTCCGGGCCGCGTCGCATCTCCGTCGGCCTCCTGTGCATGACCCTGGCGTTCGTCGCGCTCCTCGCGGGCGCGGTTCGCCCCGCGAGCGCGCAGGCCGAGCGCTACGAACTCGACGCCCTCGACCGCTGGCAGAAGGTCGCCGAGGTCGATCCCGGCAGCGAGGAGGCGCAGATCCTCGCCGCGCGCCGCGCGCTCCTCTCGGGCGAGCCCTCGCGCGCCCTCAACCTCGCGAGCGCGTTCATCGACCGCTACCCGCTCTCGAAGCTGCGCGCCGACGCCCTCCTCATCCGCGGCGACGCGAAGCTCGCGATCGGCGACGAGTACGAATCGCTGTACGACTTCGAGGAGATCTGCCGGAAGTACATTGCGAGCACCGCGTTCATTCCCGCGCTCGAGCGCGAGTACGAGGTCGCCGTCCTCTACGCGGACGGCCTGCGCCGCAAGTTCTGGGGCACCTTCCGCCTCGTCGACACGGCCGAGGACGCGCAGGAGCTCCTCATCCGCATCCAGGAGCGCCTGCCCGGCAGCGAACTCGCCGAACGCGCGGGCATCCGCCTCGCCGACTTCTACTTCGAGCGGCGCGACATGCCGATGGCCGCCGAGGCCTACGCGATCTTCCTCGAGAACTACCCGCGCAGCTCGCGCGCGACGAAGGCGCGCCTTCGCCTCATCTACTCGTATCTCGCGGGCTTCCGCAGCCCCGAGTACGACGCGAGCGGCCTGCTCGAGGCGCGCGCACGGCTGCGCTCATTGCAGGCGCTCCAGCCCGGGCTCGCACAGCAGGTCGGCGCCGAGAGCATCATCCTGCGCATCGAGGAGTCCGAGGCCGCGAAGTTCCTGCGGACGGCGCAGTGGTACCTCGAGACCGGCGATCCGATCTCGGCGGAGTTCTTCATCCGGCGGCTGGTGAAGCGTCACCCGCGCTCGATCGCGACGCTCGAGGCGCTGCGCGTCGTTCCCACGATCCTTCCGCTCCTTCCGAAGTCGGTCGTCGCGGAAGGCCCCGACTACCGCGCGCTGCGCCGGGAACTCCTCGGCGTCGAGTGGGACGAGATGCCGGAACCGCAGGTCATCCCCGAGGCCCCCGAAGCGACGGCGGAGGTCGCCGAGTGACCCGCGCGCCACTTCTTGCGGTCGGCGCCGCGATCGCGGCGATCGCGCTCGCCGCGGGCTGCGCGTCGACGCCTTCGGAGGGCTACGCCCTCGCCTCCCCCTACCCGTCGGGCTACCGCTCGGTCGCGCTGCCGATCTTCCGCAACACGACCTTCCTCCGCGGCTTCGAGTTCGATCTTGCGGACGCGCTCGTGAAGCGCGTCGAGCAGTCGACCCCCTACAAGGTCGCCTCCGAGGCGACGGCCGACACCGTCCTCCGCGGCACCATCCGCTCGATCGACCTCGTCGAACTCTCGCGCGACCCGTCGACGGGCCTCGCCAACGAGATGATGGTCCGCATCCGCGCCGACTTCGAATGGGTCGACCTCCGCAGCGGCGACAGAATCGTCGCGAGCGAGGGAATCGAGTCCTCCGCGGTCTTCGTGCCCTCCTATCCTGCCCGCGAACCCCTCGAGCTCGGACGCTTCGCCGCGGTCGAGCAGCTCGCGTCGGAGCTCGTCTCCGCCATGCAGTCGAAGTGGTAGACGGGAAGGGCGAAGGCTCCGTCGAGGTGACGGCAGCCCTTCGCGCGGCTTCCGAGGTTTCGGCGCGAACCGGGATCGAACGAACGCCGATATCGGGAACCCGCGTCCACGCGCGCCGCGCCGTCGAACGGCCGGCGTGCGGAGGGATCGCGGGCTCACGACATCATCCGGACGCAAGACGTGAACGACATGACCCGAGTCTCCTCCCTCCTCCGATCGACGACCGCACGCCTCGCGCCGCGGCACGCACCCGACTCGCGCGGCGAGCGCGCCCCCACCGACGCGATCGCGATGGCGGGTGAACGCGGCTCCGGCCCGCAGCGCGGTGGCCCGGGCGGGGGCAACGGTGGCGGACCGGGCGGCTCGCCGACGACTCCTCCGCAGGGCGGCGGCCGACAGGTCATGACCTGGATGGTGTTCGCCCTCGTCGTCACGCTCCTCTTCTTCGCCTTCAGCTCTCCGCTCGGCGGCAAGAAGGAGCTCACCTGGCAGACCTTCGTGAACCTCGCGGAGAGCGGCCGGATCGACGGCCAGAGCGTGGTCATCGACGGCGGCGTCCTCTCGGGCTCGGTGAAGGAGGGCACGCCCGTCTGGGCGCCGAAGGCCGCGCAGCCGGTCTACGTCGTCATCAGCCCCGACGACCACGACAAGCGCCGCAAGCTCGAGACCCTCGGCATCGACTACAAGGAGAAGGAGCCGTCGATGTGGCCCTACGTGCTGGCCCAGCTCCTGCCGATCCTCCTCCTCGTCGGCGTGATCTGGTTCATCGTGCGGTCGATGCGCGGCGCCGCGAGCGGCCCGGGCGGCATGCTCGGAAGCTTCGGAAAGAGCCGCCACAAGGTCCAGACCAAGGAGCAGGTGAAGGTCACCTTCAACGATGTCGCGGGCGTCGACGAGGCGAAGGACGAGGTGCGCGAGATCGTCGAGTTCCTCAAGGATCCGCAGCGCTTCACCAAGCTCGGCGGCCGCATTCCCCGCGGCGTCCTGCTGTCGGGCCCGCCCGGCTGCGGCAAGACGCTCCTCGCGAAGGCGATCGCGGGCGAGGCCGACGTCCCCTTCTTCTCGATCTCGGGCTCGGACTTCGTCGAGATGTTCGTCGGCGTCGGCGCGAGCCGCGTGCGCGACCTCTTCAAGCAGGCGAAGGAGAACTCGCCCTGCATCATCTTCCTCGACGAGATCGACGCGGTCGGCCGGCGACGCGGCGGCGGCTTCTCTTCGGGCGGACACGACGAGCGCGAGCAGACGCTCAACGCCATCCTCGTCGAGATGGACGGATTCGACGCGAACACGCAGGTGATCGTCATCGCCTCGACGAACCGACCCGATGTCCTCGACCCCGCGCTCACCCGCCCCGGCCGCTTCGACCGCCAGGTCGCGGTGAACCTGCCCGACATCGTGGGCCGGCGGCAGATCCTCGCGGTCCACGCGAAGAAGGTGAAGCTCGCGCCCGATGTCGACCTCGAGAAGCTCGCCCGCGGCACGCCGATGTTCTCGGGTGCCGACCTCGCCGCGCTCATCAACGAGGCCGCGATCATCGCGACCATGGCGAACAAGGACGCCGTCGAGCAGCACG
>JBJOHC010000202.1:0-14784 GCA_046047955.1 Planctomycetota bacterium | reverse complement strand
GAGAAGTCGCCGATCAGCTGCATGTCGCCGCCGAACTGGCTGATGTGCGAGGCGGGGCCGTAGGCGACGCCGCCGAGTCCGTTCGTGAAGCTGTTCGCGTACGGACCGACGCCTTCGTCGGTCAGCCCGTCGCAGTCGTTGTCCTTGCCGTCGCAGAGTTCGGGCGCACCGGGATACACCGAGGAGTCGGCGTCGTCGCAGTCCCCGCTCGCGGCGGCGTAGCCCGAAGGCGCGCTGCATCCGACCTGCGTCGTGGCGGAGATTCCGTAGCCGTCCGCGTCGCCGTCGAGATAGAAGGTCGTGTCGGGGGCGCCCGACGCGGGATCCGCGTCGTCGCAGTCGACATCCGCGCAGACTCCGTCGGCGTCGGCGTCGATGCAGGAGACGGAGAGCGTGTTGAAGAAGACATCGCGCTCGGCGTTCGGACCGGCGTTGTTGTTGACGACTCGGATCGCGTTCACGCCCTCGAACGAGCCGGCGAACGTCCCGCTGCGCGTATAGCCGCGCCACGAGAAGGAGTAGGTGCTCGTCCCGGTGCGCGTCAGGGCCGCCGTTCCGCCGTCCCCCGAGAAACCCGTCGTCGTGTTGACGACGCCATCGGCGTCGATGACCTGATAGAACGACTGCCCCGACTGGAACTGGAGCGTGAAGGCCGCGCCGTTCCCCGAGACATCCGCGACCGAGAGGAACTCGACCCGAACGGAGCCGGGCGAATCGATGAATCCATTGTCGAAGTTGATGCTGACGGTCTGGCCCACGGCGATCGTGCCGCCGAGCATGCGCGTCGCCTGCACGAAGCCGCCACCATTCGCATAGAGACCCCAGGCGGGATTCCCAGCGCCCGCAGCGGAGCCACCCGCATTGCTTCCGCTATTCCCCTGGAAGGCTCCCGCGTTGCCCGAGGAGCTCAGCGTCCAGCCGTCGTCGGCTGGGCTGCCGGCGCCCGACGCTGTGGCCGTGAACGGCGCTGGCGGTTCCGACTGCGCGTGAGCAACGCCGACAAGCGACGCGACGAGCGCGAAGGCGAAGGCAAGCATCCCGGTACGAGCGTGGTCGGTCCGCACGGCATCTCTCCTCATGGATTGCACCACCGCGTGGCCTCACGCCGTGGCTGGACCTCGCGCATGGCAAGTCCGAAATGATCGTCGGAAGGTAACGCGATCGGCGCGCGTTCCAAGCCGAACCGTCTGATTTGCCTCACGATGAATCGTGCTGCTACGCTCTGCCCTCGACGTCACGACGAAGGTTCCGCCATGCGACGCCGCTCGACAAGTCAATTATGGACATCGATCTTGATGGGACTTGCCCTCGAGACCGCCTTCAAGGCCGTCTTCAAGGCCGTCTTCAAGACCGCCTTCGTGGCCGCCTTCGTGGCCGCCCTCTGGGCTCCTCTCGGCTGCGAGCGCATCGCGCCTGAGCCCGCTCCTTCCGTGGGCGAACCCCCGCTGGAGACTGGTGCCGACCCCGCGCGCTCGACCGACGCGGCAACGCGATCGACCCTCGACGACGACGCCGGCCTCTCGGTCGACCCCGCCCGCATCGAACTCGGCGACGCGCTCATACCCGGCACGCCGGTCACGCACACCGTGACCCTTCGCAACCGCGGAAACCGATCGATCCGCGTCATGAAGGCCGTCGCCGACTGCGGATGCACCACGCCGACCTGGCCCGAACAGCCGATCCCCGCGGGTGGCAGCGCCGAGGCGGACCTCAAGCTCGATCCGCCCAAGACGCAGGGGCTCGAGCTCGTCAAGCGCGTCACCTTCGTGCTCGATGAAGGCGAGCCGCTCGTCGTCGAACTCGTCGGCCGCGTGGGGCGCTTCGTCGATTGCACGCCCACGACCCTCGAGGGACCCGCCGACGACGACGAGGCCCCCGCGCCCTCCGAGATCGTCCTCGAGTCGGCCGACGGCACGCCCTTCCGTGTCATCGCGGCCGAGCCGCTTCTCCTGAGCGAACTCCCGCGGACCCCCGCGCTTCGGCACGCGGTGACCGTCGACTGGCGCCTCTGGCGCGAGAAGCGCAAGCCCGTCAAGTTCACGATCACGACCGACCACCCGAAGGCGCCGCCGCTCCTCGTGGTGCTGCGCCGCCCGATCGTCGCCAAGCCGGACGCGCCGGAGGCTCCGCGATGAATGTCGGACACGGCTTTCGTCCGATGTCCCGCACGATGAGCCGCCTGTCCGCCGCACTCGCCGGATGCCTCGCCTACGCCGTCGCCTCGGCGGCCGCTCCCCGATCCGACGCGTATCCGTCCAATCGGAACGCCGCCACGCAAGCGGCCGCGCAGACCGCGACGCCTCCGCGCACTCCCCGCCGCTACCGCATCGTCGAGCCGCCCGTCCATCCGGGCGCGCGCGTCGACTTCCCGCCGCTCGGCGCGTTCGTGAAGGGCGCCGAGCGACGCGCGTTCGAGCCGGGCAAGGTCTTCGTATTCGAGTTCTTCTCGACCACCTGCAGCCACTGCATGGAGGCGGCGCCGATCGTCGCCGAGCTCGCGCGCATCTACCAGGCCGAGGGATTCGAGTTCATCTCGATCACGGGCGAATCCGAGGAGAAGGTGCGCGAGTGGCTCGCGAAGCCGGGTGTCGCGGAGGAGACGCCGCAGTCGGTCGCGCTCGAGATCGACCAGGCCGCGACGCGTCTCCTCCAGTTCGGAACCTACCGCAACTCGACGCCCCGCTTCTTCGTCGTCCGCGACGGGACCGTCCTCTGGTTCGGGCACCCCGAGTCGGCCGAGGAGCCGCTTGCGCGGATCGCCGACGGCTCGTGGAATCCCGAGGAGATCCGCGCGCAGGCGATCCTCGACTCGGTCGTCGCCCGCGCGCGCGAGCAGACCTCGAAGCTCGCGCGCGCCTGCGAAACCGACGGCAAGTGGCCCGACCTCTTCGAGCTCTTCGACTCGATCGCCTTCACGATCCCCGAGAAGGCGTCAATGTTCGAGCTGCAGAAGTTCGGCACGATGATCGGTCCCGCGCGCATGCCGGTCGAGGGCTACGCCTACGGCCGCGAGCTGGCGCTCAAGTACGCGCGCGACCTCCCCGCGCTCCGGACGCTCGCGCGCACGACGCTCGACGGCCCGCGCGTCGAGGTCCGCGACCTCGCCTTCGCGCACGCGGTCGCGCGCGCCGCCGACGCGCTCGGCAAGGGCGAGGACGCGCGCGCCGCCGAGATCCTCGCGCTCGCGCGCTTCTCGCTCGGCGACCGCGAGGGCGCGCTCGAGGCGCAGAGGCGCGCGATCGCGCTCCAGTCCGATCCGAAGCTCCGCGCGAAGTACGAGGCGGATCTGCGCCGCTACGAGACCGACGCCCCGGGTCCCAAGCCCGCGGCCAGCGCAGGCACTCGCCCGGCGCCTTCCGTCGGCGGCGCGACCGAAGAGACGCCCGACCCCGACGCGTAGGCCACGAATCGGCGACGCGGGTCCGTCACGCACGATCGGCGCGCGAGCCGCAAGACGAGCGAGTTCGCGACCGGCTGCCGGCGCGCGCCCGCACCGACCAGCCTCCCGCGCCTACCGAATGGCGCCGTCCCCACCACCGCGGACATTCGGCCCCGCGCCATACTCGGCGAAGCGCGCGACGTCCCGCAGGTCGAGCCACCCGTTCCGATCGAGATCGGCCGCCGCGAGATGCCCGAGCCCCGCGCGGCGCAGGTCCTTCACTGAGACGCGCGACCGCGGCGCGGCGCCCTCGAACGCGCCGCACGACGCGCCCACCTCGAAGAAGTTGATCGCGATCACCGAGAAGTCCGCGTTGTTGACGAGGATGTCGGCGTTGAAGTTCGAGATCGCGTTGCGTGCGACGGGCCCGCCGAGATCGCCGAAGAGCAGACCGTAGTCGAGGACATCGACCGCGTCGTCGTCGTTCGAGTCGCCCTGCGTCAGCAGGAACTCGGCGGCGTAGCGCGCGCCCGAGACCGAGGGCGCCGCGACGGAGGAGATCGAGTGCGTGACATCCTTCGCGGACACGCAGTCGTAGCCCTCGGCGACGGGGATCTCGAGTCCCGCGACGAACGCCTCCGCACCCGTGAAATCGACGGTCACCACCTGCGCCAGGCCGCCCGCGGCGATCCGGATCGAGCGGGTCGAATCGCCCGCGAAGACGCCCTCGAAGGAGATCGCCGCGTCGAGCAGCTGGTGATCCTCGACGACGATCGTGCGCACCTCGGTGGCGATGTTGCCGACCTCGTCGACCGCGGTCCAGGTGAGCGTCGTGGTGCCGATCGGGAACACGCCGTCGACGGGCCACGACGAACCCTCGGTCGCGCCGGTGAGCGCGAGCGAGACCGCGAGCGGCTCGTCGCACGCATCGCGCGCGGAGACGACGGGCGCGGAGACCAGGGCGCCCACGAGACTCCCCGCGTCGGTGGCGAGAACGAGGCTCTCGGGCAGACCGTCGAACGCCGGCCCGATGCCCTCGAGGCTTCCCGCGCACGGCGGCTCCTGGAGAAGCGTGCATCCAGCGAGCGTTCCCGTCACATCGAGTCCGGGCACCGTTCCGTCGTAGACGATCGTGTCCGCGATGAAGTCGACGGTGAGCGTCGGGATGATCTCGACGACGGTGCTCTCGAACTCGGAGAGGACCTGGAACCGGAAGGTCGTCACCTGCACGCCGGGCGCCTGGCACCCGATGGGATTGCCGAGCGGCGCGAGGGCGTAGTAGAGCGCATCGCCGTCCTGGGGGGGACTCGCCTCGTTGATGCCCGTGTAGTCGACGCTCGGGTTCGGGAAGTACGAGCTCAGGAGCGGCACCGAGCCCGCGGTCGAGAGCCCGAGGAGGCGCAGATGCGCGGGATCCCAGCCGAGGATGCAGTCGATGGCGACGAAGCTCGTCCCGGTGAAGTTCGAGACCGATTCGCTCGAGGCGCGCAACCGCACCTCGACGACCTGCCCCACCTCGACGAATGACGCGGGACCGACGAGCGAGAGCCCGATCTCCGACTGCGCGCGCGCCTCGGCGACCGCGACCATCGCCGCGGCGAGTCCGCAGGTACGCGCCAGCGCGCCCGTCCAGTTCTTCATGATCCGCATGTCGGCCGTTTCGGCAGGAGTCTCGTCCTGCATCGTGCGCGCACCTCGGCGAGCGCTTCCCCGGAATGCGCGGCCCGCGCCGCGCCCCGACAGAATGGCGGTCGGATGCGACTTTGCAAGGCGCGTACGCGACGGTTTCGAAAATGACCGGCGCCGCGCGGAATCCGCGCGGCGCCGGAACTGTGGAATCGATGGAACGCTCAGGAATTCCCGAGTGGTTCGTCACTCGATGGGCGCATCTCCGCCCGGACGGACCGCGGGGTTCGTTCCGTTCTCCGAGTAGAACGCCATGTCGCGGAGGTCGACCCAGCCGTCGCGGTTGAGGTCCGCGACCGCGAGGTGCCCGAGACCGCTGCGACGGAGCTCCTTCACCGACACGCGGTGCCGCGGCGTCGCGCCGTTCGCCGCGCCGCAGGTCGCGCCCGCCTCGAAGAAGTTGAGCGAGATGAACGAGAAGTCCGCGTTGTTGACGACGGGATCCGCGTTGAAGTTCGAGATCGCGTTGGTCGCGACCGGTCCGCCGATGTCGCCGACGAAGAGACCGAAGTCGAGCACGTCGACCACGTTGTCGTCGTTCGAATCGCCCTGCGCGAGCGCGAAGCTCGCCGAGTAGCGCGTGCCGCTCACGGAAGCCGCCGCGGTCGCCGAGATCGAGTGGTCGCGCGACTTCGCGACAAGGCAGTCGTAGGACGCCGCGACGGGGACCTCGACGCCCGAGGCCGTTCCGTTCGGTCCGGTGAACGCGACCTCGACGATCTGCGTCGACGCGCCCGCGCCGATCCGCACCGATCGCGTCGAGCTGCCCGCGAAGGCGCCGTCGAGCGCGAGCGTCGCGTCGAGGAGCTGGTGGTCCTCGACGGTGATCGTCCGGGTCTCGCTCGTCGAGTTGCCCGAGGCGTCGGTCGCGCTCCAGACGACGGTCGTCGTTCCGATCGCGAACACGCCGTCGACCGGCCAGGCCGAGCCGATCGTCGCGCCGGTCGTCGAGATCGTGACGGTGAGCGCACCGTTGCAGTTGTCGTTCGCGGTGACCGTCGGGTCCGCGACGACGGCGCCGACCGTGCTGCCCGCGTCGGTCGCGAGCACGATGTCGGCCGCCGGCACCGCCGAAAGGACGGGCGCGACGCCATCGAGCGTGAGATCGACATCGTCGACCGCGGTGAAGGCGAGCGAGTTGCCCTCGCCGTCGGTCAGCAGGATCGGCGGACCGCTGAGGATGAAGTTCAGCGCATCGGTGCTGCGGCAGAGCGCGGCGTCCGACTTCGCGGTGAAGCGCACGATCGCGAGCCGGCCGGCCGCGATCCCAGCGCCGGGCGTCTCCGCATCGACGCCGACCGCACCGACGACGCGACGCGTCGAGGCGTCGACCGCGGCGTCGCTCTGGTAGATGACGTTGGTGAAGGGCCCGTCGCCCGCGAGCACGCCCACGTACTCGAGCTGCGTCGCGTCGTAGCTGAAGTGGAACTGTCCACCGACCACCGGAGCGGCGATGTCGGCGAAATCGATCGCGACATCCACGGTCTGCCCGGGCTGGTAGGAGCCGACCGCACGGAGGACGACCTCGGCGGTTCCGCCGGCGAGGGCGGGCGAGGCGCAGGCGGCGAACGCCAGCGCGGCGATGAATCGATGGTTCGGCATCTTCGTGAACTTCCTCGGCGTACCGCCGCCTCGCCATCCTGCCCCAAGGTCGCCCCGGATTCCCCCCCGTGGCGGTCCAACGCACGACGGACGGACGAGTCCGCCGCACGATTCGAAGATGACTCTGTGCCGTCTTCGCGGCCGTGCAAGGACGACTCCGCGGAATGCGGAATGTCGTATCGGGCTCCATAACGCGCTTTCCGGACAGCGGGCTGCGGGCAGGTCCGCGGTTATCTTCGGAAGTCGATGAACTGAGGGTTGCAATCCCGGGCGGCGGGCTCATGCTTCGGCGTCGCGGTGCGAACCGCGTTTTCCGGGGACGGCGCAAGCCGATGTCAATTGCGAGACTCGCAGGAAGAGACCGGTGCCGAGATGCCGAGCATGACAACACGCGACACCTTCGGGAACGCCTGTCGGCGCGTGATCGCGCCCGGGCTGGTCGCTCTGATCGCGTCGGGCGCGTCCGCCCAGTCGCAGATCAACCTCACGCTCGTCGGACCGACCGATCCCGTCGCGGTCGGCCAGATCGTCGAAGTCCGCCTTCGCGCGTCGAGCGAGCTCATCGAGAACTTCGTCGGCACGAGCTTCGTCGCCATCGACTGCATCCTCGGCTGGGATCCGTCGCACCTGCGCCTCCTCGGACTTTCGACCGCGGGCTCGGTGCCGCTCCTCAGTTCGTACTTCCCGAATCCGAGCGCCGACTACACGGGCATCAACGAGTCCAGCCCGCCCCAGGACGGCGACGCGCTCTACTACGCCCTCGCGCCGCTCGGCAATCCCGTGCAGTGCCCGGCCTTCGGCGTCCAGGTGACGACCTTCCGCTTCCAGGTCCTCGCGCCCTTCGCGAGCACGGACATCGAGATCCTCCCGACCCTGACGGTCGATTTCGAGACCGACACCATCGTCTACGACGGCACCGTGCCCGGGCTCGACGTCCTCGGGACCGCGACCGGCTGGACGGTCGTCCAGACGCCGCCCTGCCCCGCCGATCTCGACGGCGACGGCGCAGTGAACGGCGCCGACCTCGCCACACTGCTCGCGAACTGGGGTTCGGCGGGCGTCGCGGATCTCGACGGCTCGGGCGCGGTCGACGGCGCGGATCTGGCGACGCTCCTCGCGAGCTGGGGAGCATGCGGCGGCGCGTGACGCGTCCCGAACTGGAAAAACGTGGAACGAACGGAACGACACATGAACGCAATCCTCCGACGAATCGCCTGCCTCGCTCTTCTGCCCGCGGCCGCGGCGTCCGCGCAGA
Organism: Planctomycetota bacterium; assembly: GCA_046047955.1. Taxonomy (GTDB): domain Bacteria; phylum Planctomycetota; class Phycisphaerae; order Phycisphaerales; family SM1A02; genus QWPT01. The sequence continues at coordinate 6,862 of JBJOHC010000202.1, read as the reverse complement.
GCGGCGCTCTTTCGCTCGAGACGACGCGCTGCATCGACCGCGGCGAGGAGTTCATCGTCGAGCTCTATCTCGCTCCGGGCGCTCCCGGCGTCGTCGGACTGCAGAGCGCGCTCACCTACAACGGCGCGGTCGTCGAGTTCCTCGGCGAGGAACCGGGCGACGCGCCCTTCGACCTGCCCATCTACTTCGCGCACGACCAGGCCGCCACGAAGATCGATCTCGCCGTCGGTCTGACGCCGCCGAATTCACCGTCGGGCGGCGACGTCGTGGCGAAGCGTCTCCGCTTCCGCGTTCGGGAGAACGCGACCGCGTGCCTCGCGCAGCAGGTCGTCCGCTTCCGCAGCGACAAGCTCGTCCGCAACCTGCTCACCGACTCGAACGGCTCGGCACTGACGCCCGGACTCACGCAGCTCCCGACCCTGAACGTCGGCGCGGCCCCGACGGTGTCGATTCCGCCGGACGTGGTGCAGGCGCCGCCCTTCGGCTCCCAGACCATCACGCCCGCGCTCGGCACCACCACCGCGAGCGGATGCGGGCCGAACCTGAACATCGGCTTCGTCCGGAGCGACGGAAAGCCCAATATCAACGATCCTTTCCACCGGATCGACAGCCCGATCAGCATCACCTGGACCGCGACCGACGAGTGCGGCCGCACCGATTCGAAGGTGCAGACCGTGACCGTCGACGTCGAGTTCGGCGACTTCACGCAGGATGGCTTCGTCGACTCGGCGGACCTCGCGGTCGTCCTTTCGGCCTTCGGCGCGCCCGGCGCGACGGGCGACGCGAACGGCGACGGCCTCGTGGACGCCGCCGACATCGCGGTCATCCTGTCCAACTGGTCGCCCGGCCCCTGATCCCGCACAGTCGCGCTGCACCACCCCGCGTCCGCGAGCCGATGGTGACGCCATGGCTCGACCTCCACGGAACCACACCCGACGATGCGCCGAGGCAGCCGCCTCGGCGCTTGTCGTCGCGTCGACCCTGCTCGCCGCGCCCGGCGCCGGCTTCGCGCTTCCCCTCTCCGCCCCGCCCGTTCCCATCGATTGCGGCGCGGACGCCGGAGGCGACGGCCTGCGCACGCTCCGCGGCGAGGCGCCCGCGCTTCGGGTCGAGGAGGCGCCTGCGGTGCTTGGCGCCGCACGCCCCGTGCTGCACCACAGCGAATGGCTGGTCGGGAAGGGCGACTTCGCGATCCGCGCGACGATCCTGATTGAAGCGTTCGCGGGCCGCGGACTCGGCCTCGCCTTCGACGGCGGCAAGGTCGAACTCGATCACGCCGAGGCGGCGGCGATCCTCCGTGGCACGCTCTTCGGCGGCGGATCGTTCACCCTCGCCGAATCGCGCCCCGCCGCCGTGCGGCCCGGCGCGCCGTTCGAGTTCGCCCTCGCGCGCCTCGACGGACGGCTCGTTCTCTCGCTCGACGGCATCGAGGCGGGTTCGATCGGCATGCGCGACATCGCGCTCGGGCGGCTCGGGTTCGCGCTCGGCGGCGCCGAACTGCGCGTCCTCGCCTGCGAGATCGAGGGCGACATCCTCGCGATGCCGCTCCCACGGAGCGTCTTCGAGACGCCCGAGGGCGAGATCGACGAGCACCGCGATCCCGTGCTCGCGAGCGACGGGAAGACCGCGCTCCTCGGCGCGATCGCGGTCGTCACGCGCGACGACGGTTCGCTCGCGCAATCGCTCCGACTGCGACGGCTCGATGAGGCGGGCACGATCACCGCGGCCGCCACCGCCGACCTCGGCGGACTCGAGCCTGAACTCGCCGCGCTCGGTCACGATGGCGAGCGCTGGATTCTCGCCGTCCAGTCCGACCTCGAGCGCGGCTTCGCCCGTCGGGTCGAGCTCCTCACGTCGGAGGACGGCCGCGCCTTCGGGCAGCGGACCACGCTCGAAACCCCGCCGATGCGCCTCGCCTCGGGAAGCGCGTCGCGGCTCGCCGACGGCTCGCTCGCATTCACCGCGACCATCGTCGGCGCCGACGGTCCGCGGCCCGCGCTCCTCGTCCGTGCGGCGGGAGCATGGCGCGTGCGCCCGATCTCGGAGGAAGCCTCCGGCGAACCCGTCGTTCTCGACGGCGCGCGCGTCCTCGTCCGTCGCGCGGGCTCCCTCGACCGCGCCCTACTCTCCCTCCCCGCGAACGACGGGCAGGCGGAACCCGCGGCTCCCGCCGAGGGATTCCAGGGCGCCGCGATCGCGCCCGCCGTCATCGCGGGCCCGAGCGGGCGAATCGCCGCGCTGCAGCCGGCATCGACCTTTCCGAATCCGCTTTCGATCCTCGCGACGAGCGATCGGGGGTCGCACTGGACAACACTCCCGAACCTCTGGGGAGGGCCGAGCGGTGCGGTGAACGCCGTCGCGCACGGCGACGGCTGGCTCGTTCTCTTCGAGGGCGGCGACGCCACGCGCCGCGAGCATGTGCTGCTCGTGCGCCTCGCGGCTCCCGAAGTCACGCGCATCCTCGGCGGGCAGCCGACCGATGGCGCGACGACGGCCGAGTCGATCCAGACCGGCTCCGTCAGCCCGCCGACGCGACCGCAGCCCTGATCGCGTCGAAGTCGACCTGCGTCTTCGGGATCTCGGCCTCCCAGGCGTAGGCGACCTTACCGTCGCTTCCGATCACATAGGCGGCGCGCTTGGTGACGCCCTTGAGGCCCATCAGATCGGCGTGCAGCGCGTCGTAGTCGGCGGCGACCGTCTTGTTGAAGTCGCTGAGGATCGGGAACGGCACCTTGAGCTCGGCCGCGAAGCGCTCGGTCACGAACGGGCTGTCGATCGAGACGCCGAACACGCGGCACCCGAGCGCCTCCCAGCGCGCCCAGTCGTCGCGGAAGTGGCACATCTCCTCGGTGCAGACGGAGCTGAACGCGAGCGGGAAGAAGAGAAGGACGACCTTCTCGCGTCCGAGAAGGGCCCCGACGTCGACGACCTCGCCGGGCTTGGCGGGAAGGGCGAAAGCGGGAGCGACGGTTCCGATGGCAAGGGCCATGACAACTCCTTGTGGAGGCTGGTGTTGGGGATCACGAACGAGGCCGCGCGCGCGATCGCGGACGAAGCGGCGCGGAACCGCAATGTAGCCGAAGCCGAACGGCGTGGAACGCGTCCCGCGGGGCGACCACCCCGATCGCGACGACCGATGTCGACGAATTGCCCCTTCCCGCCGATTCCGTCTTGGCAAGGGCACAATCAAGGTTATGTTCGCGGGGCTAGGTCTGCGCCGGCCTTGGGCGGTCGGCGTGGTCGGTTTGCCTCTTCGCGGCAAGCCTCGGTGCGATGCGCGCTCCGCGGGTCGGATCCCGCCAGAGGGCGGCAGAAGGAGATCAACAAGATGCGATCGAAGAACTGGAACTTCATCTGTACCGCAGCGGCGGCCTTCGTGTCGTCCGCGGCGATGGCGCAGGATTGCGCGACGGCGCCCGCGGCGTTCGTCGGTGCGAATCCCTACGACACGTCGGCCTCGACGGTCGACTTCGCGATGCCTGCGGGCGGTGGCTGCGGCAGCGCGCACACCATCTTCAAGGTGGAGTTCTTCACCTTCACGGCGGCGGTCGATGGCGCCCACACCTTCAGCCTCTGCGGCGGCGCCGCCTACGACACGCGCATCGCGGTCCTCGCGGACTGCGACCCCGCGTTCGGCGTCCTCGGCTGCAATGACGACGCCTGCGGCCTGCAGAGCCAGACTTCGGCGAACCTCATCGCGGGCCTGACCTACAAGGTCGTCGTCGGCGGCTTCGGCGCGACCAACCAGGGCGCCGGCACCCTCACCATCACCGAGCCCGCGGGCGGCGGCGGCGGTGGCGGCGGTTCGTGCGACACCCCGACGGCGCTGAGCCTCGGTGAGAACGCGTTCACGAACACCGCGTCGGCCGAGATCCTCGACCTGACCGGCATCTGCGACATGCAGTTCACCGATCAGCTCTACAACACGAACTACTACTCGTTCACCCCCAAGGTCGCGGGCAACTACTCGATCTCGACCTGCAACTCGGCGACCTTCGACACCAAGATCGCGGTGCTCACGGCGTGCGACGCGTTCAGCGCGATCGCCTGCAACGACGACGGCACGGGCTGCACGGGCTTCACCAGCCTCATCCCGAGCGTTCCGATGGACGCGGGCGTGACCTACATCATCGCGGTCGGCGGCTACTCGGCCACGACCCCGGTCGGCGGCGGCACCATCACCATCGCCGAGGCCGGTAGCGGCGGCGGCGGCGGCGGCTCGGCCGACTGCAACAAGGCGCCCGAGGCGTTCGAAGGCGCGAACAACTTCTCGACGGTCGGCGCCACGGGCGTCCTCGCGCTCGACGGCCTCTGCGACATGGGTCCGTTCGGCGACGACGCGGCCTACAACGTCATCTACTACCGCTTCACCCCGACGATGGACGGCATCTGGACCGTCTCGACCTGCAACTCGGTCGACTACGACAGCCGCCTCGCGGTCCTCGGCAGCTGCGATCCCTTCTCGGTGATCGCATGCAACGACGACTTCGGCGCGTGCGCGGGCTTCAGCTCGCAGCTCGAGTTCACGGGCACGACGGGCGTCGAGGTCATCATCGCGGTCGGCGGCTACGACGCCGCGAGCGCCGGTAGCGGCGTCCTCAACATCATCGCGGGCAGCCTGGTCGTCCCCTGCGGCGATCCGAAGTCGGGCGACTGCTGCGTCGCGAACGGCACCCCGAGCTGCAACGACGAGGCGTGCTGCGACGCCGTCTGCGCGGCCGACGCGTTCTGCTGCGAGACCGAGTGGGATCAGGTCTGCGCCGACCAGGCCGCGTTCCTCTGCGGCGCGTGCGGCGCGGGCAGCTGCGTCATCGGCGCGGGCACGGTGAATGAGCTCGAGCTCTGCGGCGAGGACTTCAACGGCGGCTGCAACGGCGGCGGCTTCGACTTCGTCTCGGTCGGCGACACGGTCGCCGGCACCTTCTGGGCCGACGCCGACTTCCGCGACACCGACTGGTACCTCCTCGACCTCGCGGAGTCGACCGAAGTCACCCTCACCATCTCGGCGAACATGCCCTGCTTCGCGGCGTTCGTCGACACCGGCTGCGCCGGCATCATCGGTGATGTGACCGTCGGCAACTGCGGTGGCCAGACCACCCAGTGCTTCCCCGCGGGTCAGTACTACGTCGTCGCCCTCCCGGCCGTCTTCGCGGGCTTCCCCTGCGGCTTCGAGTTCGGCAACGAGTACAGCCTCGAGATCTCGGGCATCCCCTGCAAGGCGAACCCGCCGGTGAACGATTCGTGCTTCGGCGCCACCGAGGCGTTCGAGGGTGCGAACTTCTTCGACAACCAGTTCGCGAACACGGACTACGACATCCCGACCTGCGGCTTCGGCGGCACGGCCTTCACCAAGGATGTCTACTTCACCTTCAATCCGTTCCTCGACGGCGGCTACCGCTTCGAGACCTGCTCGGGTCTCGCGCCGTTCGACACGGGCATCGAGATCTGGAGCGACTGCCCCGACTTCGGCGGCACCCTCCTCGCCTGCAACGATGACGGCACGGGCTGCGCGAACTTCGCGTCGCAGCTCGACTTCGAGCTCGTCTCGGGAACCACCTACTACATCCGCGTCGGCGGCTTCGCCGGCGCGACGGGTGCGACCGATCTCGTGATCGGCTTCCTCGGCGACCTCCCCGGCTGCGGCGACCCCGGCACCGGCGACTGCTGCGTCGCCACCGGCACGCCGTTCTGCGAGGATGAAGAGTGCTGCTCGATCATCTGCGCGGCCGACGCGTTCTGCTGCGACACCCAGTGGGATCAGATCTGCGCCGACGCCGCGGCCCTCAGCTGCGCGAGCTGCGGTGGCTCGAGCGAGCCGCCCGTGAACGACGAGTGCGCGGCTGCGCTCCCGATCTTCATCGGCGACACCGCGGTCTCGAACGCCAACGCGACCGGCACGACCCCCGCCTGCGACAAGTTCGGCAACCCGAACATCTTCAACGATGTCTGGTACGCCTACGAGGCCGCCGGTGACGGGCTCTGCACCGTCTCGATGTGCAACGCCCCGGCGTGGGACACCAAGATCGCCGTCTTCGACGCCTGCGATGGCAACCTCATCGCCTGCAACGACGACACCTGCGGTCTCGTCTCGGAGGTCAGCTTCACCCCCGTGTGCGGCACGACCTACTACATCTCGATCGGTTCGTACGGCGCGACGGGCTTCGGCTCGGGCACGGTGACCATCACCCAGGACGGCAAGTGCGGCGGCGGCAACGATTGCCCCGCCGACCTCAACCTCGACGGCTCGGTGAACGCGGCGGACCTCGCCACGCTCCTCGATGCCTGGGGCACCGCGGCCGCCGACCTGAACGGCGACGGCACCACCAACGCGGCCGACCTCGCCACCCTCCTCGACGCGTGGGGCGCCTGCCCCTGATCGAGGTCGGGATCTGACCCGCGCGGTCTCCGCCTTCGCGGACCCGCGACGGACCTCCGATTCCTCCCGCCCCCTGGTCTTCGGACCAGGGGGCGGTCTTTTTGGTGAAGGGAACCGCTTTCGCTGCTCCGCTGCCGACACGAAGCCCGTTCCTGCGTACCTTCTTCCCTCCATGCGATCCGTCGTCCGATCCGCGCGTCTCCGTCGCCTCGCTCCGCTGTTCGCGATGCTGCTGGCGGCACCTGCGTCGGCGCAGTCGTGCCCCGCGAACGGCTCGTGCGTCGCCGTGCATCCGACGCCCGGGTGCGACGACGCGAACTGCTGCACGACGGTCTGCTCGATCGATCCGACCTGCTGCTCGTCGACCTGGGACTCGTTCTGCGTCCTCGTCGCCGACCAGCAGTGCATCGGCTACTGCGGCGCCTCGGCCAGCGGCTCCTGCTTCGCACCTCATGCGAATCCCGGCTGCGACAACGGCGCCTGCTG
>JBJOHC010000201.1:0-4711 GCA_046047955.1 Planctomycetota bacterium | reverse complement strand
ACATTGAAGAGGAAGTGCGTGATGTCCCCATCCTTCATCACGTACGACTTGCCTTCGGCGCGCAGCTTGCCCGCCTCGCGGATCGCCTTCTCGCCGCCGTGCTGCTCGAGGTCCTCGAGCGTGAAGATCTCGGCGCGGATGAAGCCGCGCTCGAAGTCGGAGTGGATGACGCCCGCGGCCTGCGGGGCGGTGAAGCCCTTGTGGATCGTCCACGCGCGGATCTCCTTCTCGCCCGCGGTGAAGTAGCTCTGGAGGCCGAGGAGGTCGTACGCGGCGCGCACGACGGCGTTCAGCGCCGGCTCCTTCATGCCCATCGACTCGAGGAGTTCGCCGCGGTCCTCCTCGGGAAGCTCCGAGAGTTCGGACTCGATCTTCGCGCAGACGACGACGACGGTGCCGCCCGTCTCCTGCGCGTGCTGGCGGACCTTCGCGACGAACGGGCCCTCGCCCGCGATCTGCGCCTCGTCGACATTCGCGACGTAGAGGGTCGGCTTCGCGGTGATCATGCCGAGGCTCTTCGCGATCTTCGCCTCGTCGCCCTCGAAGGTGAGCGTGCGGATGGGCTGCCCCGCATCGAGCGCGGCGTGGCACTTCTCGAGGACGGCGAGGCGGATGATCGCCTCCTTGTCGCCCGAGCGCGCCGAGCGGCGCGCCTTCTCGAGCGAGCCCTCGACGACCTGGAGATCGGCGAGGAGGAGCTCGGTCTCGATCGTGCCGATGTCGCGGAGCGGGTCGACCGTGCCGTCGACATGGGTGATGTCGGGATCCTCGAAGCAGCGGACGACATGGAGGATCGCGTCGACCTCGCGGATGTGGCTCAGGAACTTGTTGCCGAGTCCCTCGCCCGTCGACGCGCCCTTCACGATGCCCGCGATGTCGACGAGACGGACCGCGGCGGGGATCACCTTCTGCGTCTTGATGTGGCGCTGGATCCGCTGCAGCCGGTCGTCGGGCACGTTCACGATGCCGACGTTCGGCTCGATGGTGCAGAAGGGGTAGTTCGCGGCCTCGATGCCCGCGGCGGTGAGGGCGTTGAAGAGCGTGCTCTTGCCGACGTTCGGGAGTCCGACGATGCCTGCTTCCATGGTGCTGTCTCGACCTGATGGGCTCGGGGGAAAGGGGAGGATGGTAGCGGACGGCCGAATCGATGGTGCGGGTGCGCGTACGATGCGCGCCCATGTCCACGATCCGCTCCATCCGGTGCGGCGCGCGCGGTGCGCGCCCGACGGCGCCGCGTCTCGCGCTTGCGTCGTTCCTCACCTCTTTCCTCGCCTCCTTCCTCACCGCTTTCCTCGTCTCGTTCCTCGCGCTCGCGACGGGCGTCTCGCCCTTCGCGCGGGAGGCGCTGGCCGTCGCCCAGGACGGACCGCCACAGGGGCCGCCGCCGACGCCCGTCCGCATCGCCGAGGCGCGCGAGGAGACGCTCGCGCCCCGCCGCCGCGTCTTCGGCGAGCTGCGCGCCGTGCGCCGTGCGACCGTCGCCGCCGAGGAAGCGGGGATCGTCGTCGAGGTCGCCGCGCGCGAGGGCGAGCGGGTCGCGGAGGGTGCGGTCCTCGCGCGCCTCGACGACGCGCGCCTCCGCCTTGAACTCGCCGCGATCGAGGCGTCGACCGGCGCCGCCCGCGCGACGGTGCTCGAGCGCGAGGCGGCGCTCGTCCGCGAGGAGCGCGATCTCGAGCTCCTCACCCGCGCCGAATCGGAGGGAGCCGTCAATCCGCGCGAGCGGCTGAACGCCGAGAGCGCCGTGGCGGTCGCGTTCGCGCAGCTCGAGCAGGCGCGCGCCGCGGTCGCGCTCGCCGAGCGCCAGGAGGCGCTCCTCGCCGACCGGATCGCCGATCTCGTGGTGCGCGCGCCGTTCGCGGGCGTCGTCACCCGCCGCGATGCGGAGAAGGGCGCGTGGATCGCCGCCGGCGGCGCCGTCGCCGAACTCATCGACGATCGCCGGCTCGAGGGCTGGTTCGACCTTCCGCAGGAACTCCTCGCGGCGGCGCGCGGGCTCGCGGCGTCGGCCGATGCCGCGGCGCTCGCCGCGTTCGAACTCGCGGGTCCGAGCGGGCGGCGCGTCGAGGCGACGGCGCTCCGCGTCGTGCCCGAGGTCGACCCGCGCTCGCGCACCTTCCACACGGTCGTGCGGATCGACGCGCCGGGGGCGGAGCTCGCGCCCGGACTCGCGCTGTCGGCGTTCGTCCCCGAGGGCGAGGCGTGCGCGTGGACGCTCGTTCCGAAGGACGCGCTCGTCTACCGCGGGACGAGCGCATCGGTCTTCGTGGTTCGGGATGGGCGGGCGGCGCCGGTCGCGGTGCGCATCGCGTTCCCGTACGGCGAATGGGCGGCGCTGGAACCCGGATCGGTGCGTGGCGGTGACGCGCTCGTCGTCGAGGGGAACGAACGACTCATGCCCGGCGCGGCGGTCACCGCGGTGGTCGCGCCGCGCGCGGGGTCCGATGCCGGGGCGGGCGCCAGCGCGACGACGCCCGCGGGAGGCGCGCGGTGAAGCTCGTCGAGGGAAGCGTCCGTCAACCCGTGACCGTGGCGGTGGCGGTGATCCTCGTCGTCCTCGCGGGGCTTCTCGCGCTGCGGCGGCTTCCGATCCAGCTCACGCCGCAGGTCGACTCGACCATCGTGAGCGTCAGCACCTTCTGGGAGGGCGCGAGCCCGTCCGACGTCGAGCGCTCGATCGTCGAGAAGCAGGAGGAGAAGCTGCAGGGCGTCGCGGGCATCCGGCAGATGACGAGCGTCTCGACGCAGTCGCAGGGGCGCGTGCGCATCGAGTTCGCGGTCGGCACCGACAAGGAGGCCGCGATCCGCGAGGTGAGCGACCGCCTGCGGCAGGTCCAGTCGTATCCACCGAACGTCGACCAGCCCGTCGTCGAGGCGAGCGATCCCGAGAACAAGGACTACATCGCGTGGATCGTGCTCGGCCCGCCGGCGGGCGAGAGCTTCGTGCACGCCGCGCAGCCGTTCGACGTGCGCGTCCTCCAGGACTTCGCCGAGGACCGCATCAAGCCGCGCATCGAGCGCGTCGCGGGCGTGAGCGAGGTGAACGTCCTCGGCGGGCGCGAGCGCGAGATGCAGGTGCGCTTCGACGCCGACCGCCTCGCGCAGACGGGGATCACCGCCGACGAGCTCGCCGCCGCCATCGGCGCCGCCAATCGGAACGCGAGCGCGGGCAGCGCCCGCGAGGCGAAGAGCGAGGTCGCGATCCGCGCGGTCGGGCAGTTCGAGCGGCCCGAGGAGGTCGAGGCGGTCGTCGTCGCGATGCGCGACGGGCGGCCCGTCCGCGTCGGCGACGTGGCCGAGGCCGTCCTCACCTACAAGAAGCCCTCGGGATTCGTGCGCAGTTCGGGCGAGCCCGTCGTCGCGATCAACGTGCAGCAGGAGGTCGGCTCGAACATCGTCGAGGTGATGGACGGCGTGCGCGCCGCGATCGCCGAGATGAACGCGGAGGGCGGGCTTCTCGACGCCGAGCGCGCGCGGCGCGACCTCGGGCACGACCTGCGCCTGCGGCTCGTCTACGACCAGACGACCTACATCGACGACGCGCTCGCCCTCGTGCGCGACAACATCTGGCAGGGCGCGCTCCTCGCGACGGTCGTCCTCCTCGCGTTCCTGCGCAGCTGGCGCGCGCTCGTCATCGTCGGGCTCGCGATCCCGATCTCGCTCGTCGGGACGGTGACGGTGCTGCTCGCGCTCGGGCGCACGGTGAACGTCGTCAGCCTCGCGGGCCTCGCGTTCGCGGTCGGCATGCTCGTCGACAACTCGATCGTCGTCCTCGAGAACGTGTGGCGCCACATGGAGCGCGGCAAGGGCGCGATGCAGGCCGCGATCGACGCGACGAGCGAGGTCTGGGGCGCGGTGCTCGCGTCGACCCTGACGACCGTCGTCGTCTTCATCCCGATCCTCTTCGTCGAGGACGAGGTGGGGCAGCTCTTCCGCGACATCGCGATCGCGCTCTCGGTGTCGGTCGTCCTCTCGATGGTCGTCTCGATCACGGTGGTGCCCGCGGCGGCGGCGCGCATCCTGCGTCCGTTCGGCGCGCGCGGACAGGGCGTCGACGCGCTCTCCGCGAGGGGAGTCCTCGGCCGCCTCTCGACCTTCACCGCACGCGCGATCTTCCGCGCGACGCGCTTCCGCGCGGTCGCGGCTGGGCTTGCGCTCGTCCTCACGGCGCTCTCGATCGGCGGCTCGTACGCGCTCGTTCCGCCGCAGGACTACCTGCCGCGCGGCAATAGGAACCTCGTCTTCGGACTGATCCTCGCGCCACCCGGCACGAGCCTCGAGCAGCAGGTCGCGATGGCCGAGCGGATCGAGGACGGCATGCGCCCCTACTGGGAGGCCGATCGGCTCCCGAAGGGAAGCGCCGAGCGCGAGGCCGCGGAGGCGGCGCTTCCCGAGGTGCCCGTCGCGCCCTGGATGGCGTGGAAGGTGGGGAACACGATCCGGCCGTCGCCCGTCGAGAACTACTTCGTCGTGAGCTTTCCCGGCGCGATGTTCCATGGCGGCGTCTCGAGCGAGCCCACGCGCGCGGGTGCGAACGAGCATCTCCTCAATCACGCGACGCGGGCGGAGGTCCTGCCCGGGTCGCTCGCATTCGCGTTCCAGGTGCCGCTCTTCCGGACGGGCGGCAGCTCGGGAAGCGCGGTGCGCGTCGACTTCACGGGCGACGATCTCGACGAGGTGACCGCCGCCGCGGGCGCCGCGTTCGGCGGAC
>JBJOHC010000200.1:0-3621 GCA_046047955.1 Planctomycetota bacterium | reverse complement strand
CCCCGGCGGATACACTCGCCGCGTGCCCGGCCTCACCCCCACCGGCGGCGTGGCGATCCTCGCCGCGAGCCTCCTCGAAGGACTCCTGCGCTACGCGTTCGCGATCGCGGGCATGGCCCTCGTCGCATGGATCGCGTGGAGGGCGGTCAACCGCCAGGAGTCGAAGGACGCCGAGTTCCAGCGCAGGCTCGACGAGGACGACGAACGCGCCGCCAAGGGCCGCTTCGGCGATCCGCGCGGAAAGCGCTGACGGCGGCCGTCCTCAGGCGACCGCGCCGCGGAGCGCGTTCATCGACTTCTGCAGGTTGCGGCCGGGGCACGCCGTGCGCGCGCCCTTCCACTCCTGGTGCGAGAGGACGCTCTTCGACTTCACGCGGTAGCGCGCGGCGAGGACGCGCAGCTGGTGCTCGAGCGCCTTCCGCTGGAGCGCGGGCATCGACTGCTCGTCGAAGTTCCCGAGGCACATGACGCCGATGTTGCCCTCGTTGCGGCCGCTGACATGGGCCCCCTGGTAGCGCAGGCTGCGCGCCTCCCAGATCCGGCCCGCGCGGTCGATCACGAAGTGGTAGCCGATGTCGCCGAAGCCGCGCCCGTCGTGACCGTTCCAGACGCGGTTGAGGCGGTCGATCGTGTCCGGCGCGGAGGTCGCGAGGAAGGGCTCCATCCCCTCGTGATGGACGGTGATCGCGGTCACGGGCAGCATCGGCCGCATCTCGGCGAGCGTCGGGCCGCGCTTCGACCAGCGGCTGCGCGGGATGACCTCGCCGCTGAAGCCGTCGACGATCGCGGGCTTCGGAGGCGCGGGCTTCGACTCGGGGCCGACGGTCGCGGGCTTGCGCGCGGGCGTCGTCGGGCGGGCCCAGCGCTGCGGCGGCAGGTCGTCGCCGCTCGTCCAGAGTCCGTCGGGAAGCGAGCCGCCGCCATTCGAGGTGGCGACCGTGTCCTTCCGCGGGCTCGCGCAGGCGGCGAGGAAGCCGAGCCCCGCAAGGAGGAACCCGCGGCGCGCGAGGACCGCCGCGCGAAGCGCGGGATCGACCGCGGGATCGAGCGCGGGATCGAGCGCGGAACCGATCGCCGCACCGCGCAGCGGATCGGCGGCGGACGAAGACGGCGTCGGGCGTGGGTCGGGCGTTCGCATGACGGAGGTCGGAAGGGACGCGTCATGCGCACCGCTTCCTCGTGGGGATCGGCAGATTCGCGGAAGCCGACGCAGAAAACGCGGATTCCTGCGGGAGATCGCGGGTTTTCCGCCCGTCACCGGCCAATGCGTCGGCGCGCCCCGCGTCAGGCCCGCCGGCCGCCGCCGCCCCGTGCGGGTGGCGGGCGCAGCGCCTCGACCCGCGCGAGCAGTCCACCGTCGCTTCGCATCGCCTCGATGCGCGGCTGCAGGTGGCGTCCGGGGCAGCTCGTCCGGGCGCTCGGCCACTCGAGGTGGGTGAGGACGCGCGAGCGCGCGACCCCGTAGGTCGCCATCAGGTCGGCGAGGACGCGCTCGAGGGTCGCGAGCTGCGCCGCGGTCGGCTGCTGGAGCTCGAAGTTCCCCATGACGAGGACGCCGACATTCCCCTCGTTGTGGTCCTTCACATGCGCGCCCTGCCAGCGGATGGCGCGCCCCTCCCAGAGGACCCCGCCGCGGTCGACGACGAGGTGGTAGCCGATGTCGGCCCAGCCGCGCGCGCGATGCCCGACGCGGTAGCGCTCGAGGCGCGAAGCCATCTCGCCGAGCGCGGTGCCCGTCACGAGCGCGTCGAGCCCGTCGTGGTGGACGGTGATCGCCTCGATCGGGAGCATCGGGTTGAGGTCGCTCTCGTCGGGCGGCGCGCTGGTCCAGTCGGCGCGCGGCTTCGCCCAGGGAAGCGCGGCGCTGCATGGCGGAAGGCCGGTCGCGATCGCCTCGGCGGGCGTGGCGGCGCAGTTCGGGCCGGCGAGCGCGCCTTCGAGGAGGGCCTGCTCGCCATCGCCCCACGCGCCGCGCGGAAGCGACGCGAGTTTCGGCGCACCGCAGGCCGCGAGGAGCGCCCCCGCACCCGACGCGACGCCAAGCGCGAGGAAATCGCGGCGCGAGCAGGCGCTCGAGGGGCGGACCCCGTTCGATGCCACGTTCGATGCCCCGTTCGACGCCTCATCCGACGCCCCGTTCGACACCCCGCTCGAAGCCCCGCCCGACGCCTCATCCGACTGAATGCCGCACCCCACATGGCACCGCCCGCGAGCCTCGCGGGCGTCTCCGCGTCCTGCGGAATCGGGGGGTGTGTCGCGGGGCGTCGCCATGCGGAACCGCTGCGCCGCGGAGTGTAGTGCCGACCCGCGCCCCGCGTCCGGCATCGCTCGCCCGATGCGCACGCTCACCGCGGATTTTTCGGGGTTTTCGAACACCCGCGACCGTCGGCCAACCTTCGCCACCGCGGGAACTTGCGGGCCGTTTCTGCTAGGATTCCCGTTCGCGCGCGGGACCGCCCCGCGCATCGCGCGAGCCGCCTTCCGCGGCCCGTCCCGAACCCGCCGCGAGCCCCACGCGACGCCTGCCGAACGACCGGCCGTCCGATGGAAGGAGAGGGCGGAAGGAGACGGCGGAAGGAGAGGGGCGGGCGACCGCCACCAGCGACGGACGACGCGCGCCAGCCGCGTCGCGACCGACCCGCGACGCACCACGCGCCGCACCTCAGGAACCCCGCATGAGCGAGATGACTCCCGCCACCAGCCCGATCGAGACCGACGCCCCCGCGAGCGCCGACCGCGCCGCAGCCGCGGCGTCGATCGTCGAGACCGGCGCGTACACCTCGGATTCGATCCAGGTCCTCGAGGGCCTCGAGGCGATCCGCAAGCGTCCCGGCATGTATGTCGGCGGCACGGGCCTCAACGCGCTGCACCACCTCGTCTACGAGTGCGTCGACAACGCGATCGACGAGGTCATGGCGGGCTTCGCGACGACGGTCACCGTGCGCGTCGGCGTCGACGGCTCGTGCACCGTCATCGACGACGGCCGCGGCATGCCCGTCGGCCCGATGAAGCACGAGAACCCGCAGATCAACGGGCGTCCCGCGGTCGAGGTCATCCTCACCGAGGTCCACGCGGGCGGCAAGTTCGGCGACAACGCGTACAAGGTCTCGGGCGGTCTGCACGGCGTCGGCGTGAAGTGCGTGAACGCGCTCTCGGAGTGGACGCACGTCGAGGTCGCGAAGGACGGCGGCGTCAAGCGCATCGGCTTCGCCCGCGGCGAGGTCGTCGAGCCGCTGCACGAGGTGAAGAAGGACGGCGTCGAGGACATCCCGTCGGGCCGCAACGGCACCCGCATCTCGTTCAAGCCCGACCCGCAGATCTTCCCCGAGACCGAGTTCCGCTTCGAGACGCTGCAGCATCGACTCCGCGAACTCGCGTATCTCAACTCGGGCGTCGTCATCCGACTCATCGACGAGCGGGTCGACGACAGCGGCCGCATCCGCGAGGAGAACTACCACGACGAACGCGGCCTGCTCGCGTATGTCGCGCACCTCAACGCCGCGAAGCGGGCCGACAGCCCGATCATCCATCTCGAGGCCGCCGACGAGGATCTCAAGATCCGCGCCGAGGTCGCGATGCAGTACACCGATTCGACGAGCGAGAACCTGCTCGCATTCGGCA
>JBJOHC010000199.1:0-4735 GCA_046047955.1 Planctomycetota bacterium | reverse complement strand
AAGAGCGCCGCGATCGAGATCACGCCGATCCCGAGGATGAAGATCGCGAGCAGCATCTCGACGAGCGAGAAGCCCCGGCGGTACGCACCGAGCGCGTGAACGGGTGCCATCAGCGCACCTTCCTTTCGGGGATGCCGCTGAAGCGGTTGAAGTTGATGCGGTCGCCGAACTGCGCGATGTAGCCGAGCGGCCCCGTGAGATCGTTCACGTAGTTCGCGGTGTTGCTCCAGTCGGTCCCCTTCAGTTCGCGCGCGGCCTTGTCGTCGTAGACCGAAAGGAACGGCACGAACATGAGGTTGCACTCGTCGTCGGGATGATCCTGGAGCCAGAAGCGCTCGAAGGTGTCGCTCGCGCAGTTCCCCTGCGCGACATCCTGCGGATCGACGCCCGCCGCGACGGTCGCGCCGTTCCGGTTCCAGTCGACGAAGCACTTCATGTCGCCGAGCGACGCGAGCGGCGGACGCGTGAGGAACTGACCGTCGGCTCCGAAGAGGACGGCGACGACGCGGTTGCACTCGATCGTCTCCGCGCAGTTGAGGATGAGCGGAAGCTCCGCCTGCGTCGCGTAGATCTGCTCCGAGGGCGTGGACCCGAAGTTCCCCGGCGGGTCGTACATCGGCCCACCGACCTTGATCCCCTCGGGAAGCTGGACGGGTGGCACATCGTCGAGCGGCAGCCAGCGCTCGGCCATGTCGGGCCCCGCGGCGCTTGCGCCGAACACCGTGCGCTCGCCCGTCGAGCGGATGAAGGTGCACTCGACGCGCTGCGGAAGGTTCGGCCGCGTCGGATCCCAGACGGGCCGGAAGACGAGCCCCGTGGGCGCCGAGTCGCGAATCGCCGCGGCGCGCGCGGTGCCGAGCGCGTTCGTGACGGCGTTCGTGCCCGCGGCGAGTCGCGAGCTCGAGGTGAGACGGCGCGCGCCGATCGTCGTCAGCGCGGCGAGCACGCCGATCACGCCGATCACGACCAGCAGTTCGATGATCGTGAACGCGCGTCGCGCGGCGGGGTTGTGCGGAGACTGGGTGTGCATGGCGTCCCTCGCGGTCGTCGGGACCGCTGTCCTCGCGACCGGGGTCACGGCTCGTAGCTGTAGAGGTTGTCGGGGCTCGGCACAAACTGCGCGCCGTTCTGATCGATGAAGCGCGCGTTGTTGCCGGCCGAAGCCCACAGGATCCGCTTGTTCTTGCAGGAGAGGCGCATGCCGCCCGCGGTGTGCGGCGCCCATTCGCTGTCGCAGCGGATGGTGCCGTCGGCGTCGATGTTCGCGGGCGCGTCGGCCGCGCCGAGCGGATCGGCAACGAGCCGCGCGTCGCGCCCCGGGAAGACGGCGATGATCGGCGTGTCCCAGCTGTCGACGCAGTGACGGACCGCGGTCGTCTGCGCGCTGCCCGCTCCCGCGGGCCGGATGCCGCGCAGGTAGCTCTCGGGGATCTGCTGCATGATCGGCGAGGTCGCCGCGTTCTGCGTCAGTTCCCAGATGAGATGGGCGGTGCGGCGGAAGGGCGCGGTCGAGTACGAGGGGAGTCCTGGCGTCACCGTGCTGTAGGGCTGCGCGAGCGCGTTCCAGTTCGTCGTGCCCGATCCTGCGGGCGGTGCCGCGGGCGCCGTATCGAAGTTGTAGACGAGCCCGTTGGCGTTGTTGCCCGCGGGATCCGCCGCGACGCCACCCGTGACCTGTCCCGTCCGGTACGAGATCCGCCGGTCGAGCGTGCGCTCGTACTCCTCGGTCGCCGCGTCGAGGACGGTGAGCGTGTTGCGCGTGGCGCGCTCCTCGTTCGCGCGGATCACGCTGCCGCTCACCGCGAGCACGAGACTCGCGAGGAGGACGATGATCCCGATGACGACGAGAAGCTCGATGAGCGTGAAGCCCGCGGCGCGCGCGCGCGCGGTGTGTCGGCTTGCGGATTCGATCGGCGTTCGCATGGTTCGGCTCACTTCCCCGTCAGAACGACGTTGTCCTTGTTGACCTCGCCGAGGTCACGGCGCGCGTTCCGGTCGGACGCGCGGTCGGGTCCCTCGGAAAGGAGCGCGAAGCCCGCGCCCTTCAGCGTCGCGCTCGACGAATCGTCGCCGTTCGCATCGGCGGCGCCGACCGAGGCCTCGTTCGGATCGATCTCCCACTGGCGCAGGACGTAGATGTCGCCGAGCCCCATGAAGCCGCCGAGCGGGCTCAGCTTCGAGCTGCGCAGGTCGTTGCCCTCGTAGGGCGCGCGGTAGTAGGCGATGGGTTCGCCCCAGTAGTCGAGGAGCGTCTTCGGCAGGTCGTCGAAGTTCGGCACGCCCTGGTCGGCGGTGACGATCGTCGGGCGCCCCGACGCGTCGAAGCCCGTGATGCCGCCGAGGAGACGCTCGTCGACCGCATCGAGATACGGGCCGTAGACCTTGCCCTCGAGTGCGGCCGTGTTCCACGCCGTGTTGTTGACGGCGACCGTCTGCGCCGAGCGCGAGGGATTGCGCGCGCGGTAGAAGCCGAGGAAGTTCGGATTCGCCGAGAAGGCGGGCTGCGGCGCGTCGATCGCACCCCAGCAACCATCGGGACCGGGCGAGCGGATGCCGAACGGCGGCGCCTCGCGGTTGCCGGCACCCGCGGGACCACCCGCGACGACGCCGTAGCCGTCCTCGGAACGGTTGCCGTATCCGACGAGGAAGTCCGCGAGCGTCGTGTACGACACCCACCGCTGCTGCTGATCGAAGAGATTCGCGCCGGCGATCTGATCGAGACGCGTGACATCGCGACCGAGCCCGCGGCCGGGCGCCCCGGTGTCGCGCGGCATCAGGACGGGCGGCAGATAGCCGAAGTCGGTCTGGAACTGCCCGAGACCCGTCGCGATCGAGCTCATGAGGAACTGCGTCTTCGCGCCCTGCGCGCGCCGCGACGCCGCGCTGAGCGCGACGAACAGCGTGCCGAGCAGGAGCACGATGATCGCCACCACCACCAGGAGCTCGGTGAGCGTGAACGCGCGGCGCGTGGCGTCGTGCGGGTGGCGAAGGCTGGCGGCGGCGTGGGGCATGGCGTGTTCCAGGCGCCCTTCCGTCCGCCGCGCGCGCCTCGGCGCGGCGGCGGACGGAGGGATCGCGTCACTTCTTGGTGGTGTTCGACACCGACTCGATCATCGAGACGAGCGGAAGGAAGAGCGCGAGCACGATGAGGAGGACGATGCCGCCGAGGACGACTACCATGAACGGCTCGAGGAGCGAGAGGAGGCTGGCGACGGCCACATCGACCTCCTCGTCGTAGTTGTCCGCGATCTTCATGAGCATCACGTCGAGATCGCCCGTCTCCTCGCCGACGTCGATCATGTTCACGACGATCGCGTCGCAGGTCTTCGAGGCGCGCAGCGGCACCGCGAAGGTCTCGCCCTCGCGGATCGAGTCATGCACCTGCGTGAGCGCCTTCTCGAAGACGTAGTTGCCGGAGGTGTCGCGGGTGATGAGGACGGCCTCGAGGATGGGAACGCCCGCACTGATCAGCGTTCCGAGCGTCCGCGTGAAGCGCGCGATCGCGGTCTTCCGCATGAGGCCGCCGAGGACGGGAACCCGCAGAAGGACCGTGTCCGTCGCCGCGCGCCCGAAGTTCGTCTTGCGTATGAGCTTCCAGAGCAGGAACAGGATGACCGGGCTGCAGAGGATCCAGACGACGCCCGGCACGACCTGGTTCTTACTCGAGGTGCCCGCGACCCACTTCGACGCGTTGATCATGAAGATCGTGAGGTCGGGGAGCTTGACGTCGAAGTCCTCGAAGATCTCCTGGAACTTCGGGATGACGAAGTACATGATGCCCGTCACGATGAGGACGGCGATGAAGATGACGACCGCGGGATAGATGAGCGCGCCGATGATGCGCCGCTTCAGCCGCTGGCCCTTCTCCATGAAGTCGGCGAGACGCTGGAGGATGACGTCGAGCACGCCGCCGACCTCGCCGGCCGCGACCATCTTCACGTAGAGGCGGTCGAACGCCTTCGGGAACTTCGCCATCGACTCCGAGAGGCTGGTGCCCGACTCGACCTCCTCGCAGACGCCGCCGAGGACGTTCTTCAGGACGCCCGGCTTCTGCTGTCCCTCGAGGATCTGGAGCGAACGGAGGAGCGGAAGACCCGCGTCCTGGAGCGTCGAGAGCTGGCGGGTGAAGAGCGTGAGCTTCTTCGAGCTGACGCCGCCGATCGCGAACGACATCCCCTTCTTCTTCTTCTTGCCGGAGTCGCGGACCTTCGCCGCGGTGCCGCCGGACTTGCCCGCGACCTTCTGCTCCTTCACGCCGCTCGGGAAGAGCCCCTGGGCGCGGATCTGCTTGAGGGCCTCGTCGGCGGTCTTCGCCTCGATGGTGCCCGAGGTCTTCTTGCCGGCGTTGTTGACCGCGTCGTATGCGTAGGTGGGCATGGGGCGCTCCGTCTGCTGTCGTGTCTCGGTCGGGCCGCGCAGGGCGCGGGAATCGTCGTTTCGCGGCCTTGCGGCCTCCTCTCGGTTCCGGCGGCCCGAGGCCGCGCGGCCCGAACGCTCACTCCTCGTTCAGCGTCTCGCGGACGACCTCGTCGATCGTCGTGCTTCCGTCGTAGATCGAGAGCAGGCCGCACTCGCGCAGCGTGCGCATGCCGCGCTTGCGCGCCTCCTGGCGGAGGACGTTCGTCGAGGCCTGCTTCATGATCAGTTCGCGCAGATCGTCGTCCATCGCGAGGATCTCGTAGAGGCCCTTTCGCCCCTTGTAGCCCGAGCCGCGGCAGGCCTGGCAGCGCTTGCC